>JAJXVP010000005.1 GCA_021782055.1 bacterium
GCAGGAATATGGACGATCTACAAAGTTTTTCGCGACCGACGCTCCTAATCCTTTTCTTGTTCGTGCTTTTTCCCGCTTGGGGATCAGCGCAAGACCTTTCCGAGGCTTTAAAAGAGGCCTCGGTGCTGGAACTTCAAGGTCACTATAGTCAAGCGTTAGATGCTTACCAGAATGTTCTTGCCCTTCCTGGTGGCGAGAGTCTGCCTCAACCTCGCATTAAAGCGGCCTTTTTAGCTTTAGACTTGGGGCGTTGGGCTACGGCACAAACCCTTGCAGAGCCCCTGGTTCATTCAGCCGATCTTAGTGCAGCTCAGCTTGGCTTGGTAGCCTTGATGCGCAGTTACCGTTTAACACACCGGGCGCCCGACGCTTGGTCGGCCTTTGAAACGTGGCGAAGACAACACCCCCAATGCCCCTTGACCTGGAACTTAGCCTGGGAAGCCTTTCATTGTGCCGAACACATACCCTCGGTTTCGTTGGCCGAAATGAACCGCTTTCAGGCTATCTTGAACACCAAGCCCAAAGGCCTCTCGGTGTATCTTCAAAAGGGACAAGCCGAGAGTTTACCACTACCACCGGCAATTGCCTCCACAGCGGGCGGTCGAAATGCTCTAGCTGTGTTGCAGTTGGGAGTTTTTCGCATCAAGGAGAATGCCAAGAACGAAACACAGCGGCTACGGTCACAGGGCTGGCACCCTCAGCTCATCAAAAGTCGGCAAGCCGGCTTTGACCTGTATCTGGTTCAAATTCTGTCCCATAGCCCGCAAGCTGACCTAAAAAGGCTTAAAGCTTTAGGCTACGAACCCTACTTGCGTCAGGGGTTGCTTCCTGACCCCGAGGAGTAAGCCTCCGTTTGTTCTAACCGTACAGGCTCAAGGCGGTCAGAAGTCCATCGTTGTAGCGATAGCTTTCCTGGCTGTAACGTCAAATTGCGAATGATGCGGCTCGAAGTTTTTTCTTCGGAGGTTTGGTACAAGTAAGTGGTTGTTGGTTCGTTCGTCCCGTGAAGCGGCTTTAATTCGAGATAGTCTTGGCCGTTCCATCGAAACAGAGAAGCCTCATAGTGGGCTACCGTGCTCCCTTTATGCCACTCTACCAAGGGGAGGGCAAACCGAACTTCGTCGCCGGTTTCATCAAGATAAACACCCGACGGCCCTTTCTGTTGCGTTAGTGCCCGTTCGCGATGGTGCATTTCGGCTTCTAGGACAGAATAGGAAAGCCTATGGTAGGTCCCCGACCAAGAGGGGGTTCCTTGGACATTCACATCGATGGTGTCAACGGAGGTCACGGTAAGGTTGAGCTGGACGTTGATCAAGTTAATAAGCTGATTGTTGCCAACAAGATAAATTCCATTATTCATCGTTCGGCTCAGCAGATCCCAATGATAGACTTCTTGCGCATGATCGGTAGCAAAAGTAATGTTTTTGCTTTGGGCGTCAATAAAGATCATAGGGTGCAAACCAGTTTTGTTGGTATCTTCTTTAAGCCAAGGGCCTTGCAAAAAATGGACAAAGTTTTGGTTGTCTCCGGCGTAAAGGGCCTGAAGAGCAGCGTCGTTTTGTTCATTGAGGGCAACCGTTTGGCTTCCTGTTTTGATATAACGATCCACTTTTGCCTGAAAAGTATAAGTGGTTTGCAGAACCGTTGTCGTTGGTGCCTGGGGATCTGCTTGCGCGGTTACAATAGGAAAGCTTTGCCTTGTGGCCGTCCCCGTGTCGTAAGCGGCTAACCGGGGAGTGGTGGTAATGCTGATAGTCCCTTTTAACGCGATACTGAAGATGTTCTTGAGCTGGATCCCGTGCCCACCCGGTAAGGGAACTTGCTGGTACACATCTAAAGTGGGTCTCCCGCTCAGGTCAATGCCGCGAACAAGGAGCTCTTTATTGTGGTCACCTAACAAATCCTGGAACTCGTAGGTAAACGGTTCGTTGGCCGAAGCCAAACAGGTACCTTCCCAGGCGTAGTAGTAAGTGTTACGGTTTTGATCAAAGTCGATTACGCGGATTTCTAGCGGCAAACTTAAATTGTTGCGGGATTGCAAAAAGAGAATCTGTTCTTCGATAGCTGTTTGATTGAGGCTGACACTTTGAGCGCTTAAAAGACGCTTGTCGAGGGGAATCTCGAGCCTTGGGGCTTCCATAGGAAGCTTCATCTCGGTAGTTGTGGAGCTACCCGTTGCGGACGACTGTTCCGAGGCTTTCAAAATTTCAAGGTGGGTTTGCGGCGCACAGCCAGCAAATAGCCCAAAAGTGAGAAGGAACGGTAAATAAACCGATTTTTTCGTTAAGTTATAAGCTGAGAATTTCAAATGCCTTTACCTGCCGGTCGAAAGTAGATCTTTCAGCAAGTTTATAAGCATTTCTTTGAGCTGTTCAAGGGGCATCACAGGACAGGCAAAGCCCGACGCGTTCTGATGACCGCCACCGCCATATTTCAAGGCTATATTGGCCACATTGATGTTATCCTTTGAGCGAAGAGAGCACCGATACTGACCAGGGCTGGTCTCTTTCAGAAAAAGAGAAATCAAAACCGTTTGGCACTTAAGCGGGTAGTCAATAAAATTGACCGAGTCGTCGGCCTCAGCCCCCGATTCTTGCAACATGCTTTGGGTTAAAATTTGGTAAGCAATGCGGTCCTCGTAGGTGAGAGTTAGCGTTGACTGAACCTTAGCCAAAAGTTTCATCCTCTGAGGTTCTATGGTTTCATAAAGCTGGGCGTGAATTTCTTTGGGTTTGACGCCAGCTAAAACAAGATCTTTGGCAATTTCAAAGGTCCTGGCTGAGGTTTTGGAATAAATAAACGAACCGGTATCAAAAACCAAACCCATAAAAAGGGCCTTTGCCGTAGATAACTCAATTTTGACCTTTAGAGCTTGCGCAATCTCAAAAACAATCTGGCAAGTCGCCGCTGCGGTGTTATCAATAAAAAAAGGAGCAGGTGGCGGGCGTAAAGCTTCATGGTGATCAATAATTATCACCTGTCCGGCTAAGGGGATAATTTCCGATTTCGCCAACCCGGTATGCTGATAGTCACTCGTATCCAAAAGAACCAAGATCTTTCGGTTAAGGTCCACTGGAACTTTTGTTCCCTCTTCCAAGGATGTGATCAGGTGTTCTTCATCGAAAAAAAGGTACCGATGCGAACCTCGATCGGCATTGAGGATGGTTACCTTTTTGCGTAAGCTACGGAGAATTTGACAAAGAGCATATTCGCTCCCAAGCGCATCACCATCCGGGTCAGCGTGACTGACGAGCAGAAAGTTGTCGTTGGACCTCAAAAATATGAGGAGTTCATCAAACGTCAAAGCAGTCTCCGTATTACGAGTATGAATGAAATATAAAGAACTGCAAGAGGGAAAAGAACTCAAAAGTCAAGGTTTTGTCGAAAAGAGGGGCGAAAGCTTATGCATAAGACTCGTAAGCAGACTTTCTGACACCGTATCGACGGTTATCGCCTTCCATCCGCCATGAGAAACAATTCTCGCCCCTTTTAAAAGTGGATGATGAATCTTGTAGTCCCCCGATTGATAGGGACTTGAGGGTGGTGCCTCTTGTCGTTCATCCGTAAGCAATAAAACGAACCTTCGCCAAGGGGGGAGAACAGTCGTTTGCGCCCAGTTTTCGTAGGTGTCCAGGGCTGTGCCAATGTCTGTAAAGCGTCCATCGGCTTGAATTGCGCGAATTTTTTGCTCCAAAGAAGGAAATTGGTCCGCCTTGAGTGGTGAATCCCACACCAACAGGTGGGTTGATCCATAGAAGGTGAATAAGGCCACCGAATCTCCTGGCTTGAGCCATTCTCCCAGAACAGTCTTTTCGAGGTAAGTTTTGACCTCTTCTATATACGGACGCATCGACAAAGACTTATCGACAAGCAGAATGAGAGTTACGTGCCCTCTTCGTTCTTGGGCACAAAGGAGAGCCGGAAAGGCGGTCGTGAACAGCAAAAAGACGAGAATCAGCCGACGGAACCAACTTTTCATACGCCCATTATAACCGAAAATTGGGATTCGGGGAGCAAAAGTCCCGTTTTTTTTGTTTGAAAGGGAAAAATTGACAAACCTTCACTTTACTTTTTGGGGGTACTTGTCAATAATCAACAAAGAGCAAAAACCAAGGAGAGCGACATGGGAAGTATAGACTTACCGAAAAGTCCGAACGTATTCCATCCGGAAAAGCCGAGTGCGGTCGGTTCGCGCAACTCGTTGGCTCAGGAATATCGTGAGCAACAAATCGAAGTAGATCAACTCCTCTCAGAAGAAGTCGATAAGGTGATGAACCACGTCACATCGCGTCTTCCCAAAGAAGTTTTGGAAAGATTAGATGTTATGGGTGGTTTGAAAGAGAAGCTGTACAACTACTTCAACCAAAACTACCAAAACATGTTCAATCGTTACATGGTGACGACTGAAGATGAAATGGTCAAAAAAGTCCGAAATTTCATAGACAAAGAAGAAACAAAGTCTTTGGCTCGCTATACGCCCAAAGAGATTAGTGAGCTTCTCGAACAGGTCGGCGGTGCTGATAAGTTTAATACCGGCGAAATTGAAAAGTCGATCATCAATATGTATGGTCACCTTCAGGGGCATATTCAGCGTGGTGTGAATGACCTGGAAAACTTAACCAATTCTCTTTTACGCCAAAAGACTGACGTTGGTGCCTTTATTCGCGGTGAGAATGCTTACTCCATTGTTAAGTGTGCGTTCAAAGATAGCCTGACAAAGCCGAAGACCGTTGCAGAAATTAAATTGTCCGTCAATATTCTGGATTCAGAACTGATTTCGCCAATTTTCCATTATCAAGTGACCGTGGAATATTTGATCAAGGAACTTCTAGCTAAGCACATTGGTGATGAGATCGACAAGGAAATTGACAAGCTACGAGACACGTTGCTGGACGAGGGAAAAGACGAGCTGTCTGACAGCGAAGTCATTTTTGAAAAGTTCCGCCGTGTTGACCATTTTACTGCCGACGACAAAGAGAATCCTAAATCCCATCGCTATGATGTTGTCGCAAAGGCTTTAATGGATAGGATTGTTGGTCTTCGCGCTGAAATTGATCCTAGTGAGTTCGATCAGCTTAACATTCGCGAAACCTTAAAGCGAATTGTCGATATCGAGAATATTCGAAATCGAGGCTACAATACTGCGGTAAACTCGATTACTTCGATTCTTGATACGTCAAAAATGGGCTATCAGTTCATTGAGAACTTGAAAAATGCCCGTGAGTTGATCATTCGTGAGTACGAAGATACCGATTACGATAAGCTCCCCGATGAACGCTATCAAATTCGTCTGCGCTATTATGACAATGCTCAGTTAACCAATGAGAGAAAGGCTTACGAGATTCAGCTGAAATCGTTTGAAATCGAAGTTCAGCATCTGTGGGACGTTCTCGAAATGGTCTACGTTGACTCGAAGTTCTTCAAGAAGATTTCTGACTTCTCGGACTTGGCCAAGATTTACAAGGCTAAGATTCGGATGCGGGTCAAAGAAAAGACCGGTGATCCTTTGTACGAAGATCTGGAAAAAGTTTGGGATGAGATTACCTTTGTTGACGCCGATAAGACGGATGTTGAAAAGTTAAACCGTACCTATCTGTTCGAAAAGAATAAGCTGAAAAAAATGCTTATCCTTATCAAGCAAAAGTTGAGCAATATGTACGAATACCGCTATCCCATTGAACGCCGAGTTATGGAAGAGCGGGTTGCGTTCTTGGAACGAGAATTTAACCGTTTTGAGTACATGATCAACCCATACCATATTCAACCTGGCCTTTTACTTGATGTGGATATCACTTCGATCAAGCGAAAAAATACCACGGTGAATGGAATGGCCGGTGTGTTGAATGAATTCCTGCATGGGGTTTCAAAAGGCTTCCAGGATGCCGCGTTTGCCAGCTTTAGCCGGCGCCGTTCAACGGTTCGTGAGGATATTGCTCAGTCATTTGCAGCAGGCGGTGAAGAAGCTCGGCGTGCCGAGGGTGGTAACCCTGGTGCTGATTATTTACAAATGCTAAGTGGTGATGCGGCAGTACCCAATTTAGCTCCTGAACCCGTTGAGACAGCTTCTGAAACACCTCGGTCGTCTCGACGTCGATCAACCGGATCTGGGTTAGTCGATAATCCGGCTCCTAAGAGAGCTAGTAGAAAAACCGGTGGCGGGCGTGGTTCTCGATCGAAAGATGGGTTGAACCCCATTTGATGGTTTAAAGATTAGTATAGACACCTCCCTTTTGGGGAGGTGTCTTTTTTTGATGGATTGAGGATCTGTAAGAGGTTAATATGTCAAACTTAGTTTTAGATTATGAATTTGAGGCCTTCGCTACCAGAAAATCCTTCAA
Source organism: bacterium (assembly GCA_021782055.1). Next base: position 6,339 of record JAJXVP010000005.1, read on the forward strand.
CAGGAATCTAACGCACTTTAAAGGTGCTAATGCCCTGATTGCGGACTTAGAGTCAGGGAAGAATTTTGCCGATGCTGTGAACTCATTTTTGGGCCAAGGCGAAATGGAAGGTCAGCAAATTTTGCCTTTAGTTAGGGCTTTGCTGGTAGAAAAGTACTCATACCAATTTTTTTCCTTGAACATAAAAGCTACTGTTAGCGATACCAATACGTTTGCGTCGGAATTTCAAACGTGGACGTCTTTAGATTTGGTTTTTGTCTATTTTCACCCTGAGTCAGGAGTTGTCTTGGTGAACCCCAAGAATCCCGAGCACTGGAAAGTTCTTCCTGAAATGAAAAGGAATGAATTGTTGATGGTTTACCTTGGTCTAGGAACTAAGGGCGATGTTAACGATAAAGCTTTCAAAAACATTTTCAGTGTTACAGAGAGCCGCATTTTAACGCTTCTTGCGGGCGAAAAGTTGGGTAAGCTCCCAGCGAGCTTAGCAAATGGTAAGTTTGTATTTAAGGCCCCGAAAGTTGTTAAGGCACCGTCTGCTAAAGTCGCTCCCCGTAAAGCTCAGCGGGGAAGCGTGGTAACGCAGGCTAAACCAGGGCGCGCACAGGCACAAGTGGTGGCAGTAGCCCCACAACCAGTTCAAGTTGCTCCGTCGCCAATTGGGGGAAAGACCGTTGTTTCTCCTAAGATTCCTATTCAGGTTACAAACGAGCTTTTTCATAATGGCAATGTTGAGGCTTGGAAGAGAATTATTCAAAGCTACACGTCTAAGTATCCCCAGTGTCGAGTCAATATTTATTATGATGGCGAATTGATCCATGACATTAATAGCCTTTTTAAGTGGGGTAAAGTTAAGCATGGAACATCAATTTTGGTGTCGTTAGCAACCACAGACGAGAAATTGCTTGATCTTTCCAAGTTGCGTAAGTACCTCTTAGAAGGAGCAAGTCCGCGCTTCGAATTCTTTTTAAAAGGTGCTCCTGGTACAACCCTGGATTTGTTTTAAGAGGTTAATATGAAAAATAATATTTACTATTTTGAGGTCGGAAAGAAATCTAAGGTTAGTGCTCCTCAGGATAAAATTGGTATTCGTGGCCGCCAGGCTTTTGAAATGGCCGACCTTGGTATGCCGATTGTTCCTGGCTTAATTCTTGATTCCGATTTGGCTATTTCATTTTCTGAAAAAGAATTGCTTCCGGAACTTAAAAAGAATATCGCCTCATTGGAGGCGAAGACTGAAAAAAAGTACGCTGACGCTAAACGCCCGTTGTTGGTAAAAATTGTCATAAGCCCCGGACTTCAACTTTCGTATCCGTCGATTCACAATATTGGTCTGACAAAAGAGAGTCTGCCTGGCTTTAGTCAATTTACGGGTGATAAGTTTGCCTACGGAGAGCTGCATTTTCTGCTTGACGGGCTTTTGAAGCTAGAAAAGAAGATCGCAGAAGCCAAGGATGATCAGAAAACCGTCGAGGCTATTTCGACTAAGATAACCGAGGTACTTGCTTCTGAGAAAAAGCTCAAAGAAAAAAAAGAGGTAACTGGCGTAACTGTCGAAAGCATTGTTCACCTGGCACATCCCTTTATCCCGGCAGAAATCTTTGATGATGGGTACCATCAATTGCTGTTTACGTTGAACCGTATCCAGGAATTGCTTCGGATTGAAGCTACCTCTGATGGTGTTGTCGGGGCGAACGACACGGCAGTGATAATTCAACCGATGGTTTATGGAAATTTTGGGAAAAATTCTTCCAGTGGGCGTTTCTTTACGAGAAACGTGGTAACGGGCGAAAAGGTTCTTGATGGTGTGTTCTACCAAGCCCAATTCAATGAGGAAGGCGCTCAAGGGGTCGATATCAATAAGCTAGAAAAGACCCATCTACAAGCCCTACAGGTTGCCGCAGAGAGCCTTGAGTCATACTATAAACAAATTCGAGAGCTGAGGTTTACTATTGAAGATGGTAAACTTTGGGTAATCGATCAACGTATGGTAAGCGAAAAGTCTACTCGTGCCGATATCCGTTTGTTGTTGGATCTTTTAAAAGCAAAAAAAGTCGATGAAAAGTTTGTTGTCAATGAAATCAAACCGAGTCAACTGAATGAACTGTTACACCCTGTCATTGAACCTGCTTCGGTAAAGACTTTGCAAAAAGTCTCGGGTGGGATTTCGGGCGCGCCAGGAGCTGCTATTGGTCGTGTCTATTTTTCGACCGAGGCCTTAATTGCCGCCTATCGTCAGGCTCAAAAAGACGGAACCGATACCAGAGTCATCTTTTGCAAAGAGGCCACTTTTGCCGACGACGTCAAAGCTGTTGAGCTTTCAACCGGTGTGCTTTCTAGTCATGGCGGCTATTCTGCTCACGCATCGGTGGTAGCACGACAGTATGGCAAGGTGTCGCTGGTCTTGGATGAAAAACAAATCAAGTATCAGGCAAAAAAAGCGGTGATCGGGGGAATTGTCGTCAATGAAGGCGATTATCTTTCTATCAACGTACCATTTTATGGCGAGCCGTCAATCTATGTGGGTAAAGCCAATACCGTTCAGGCCGATGTTACCACCTCCGGCCTTAAAGAGTTGGTCGATATAGCCAAGAAATCTCTTAAGAACTTTTCGGTTCGGGCCAATGCTGATACCCAAGAAGGAGCCGAATTGGCTTTGGCGCTGGGGGCCGACGGAATAGGACTTTGCCGTACCGAACACATGTTCTTTAACGAGAAGCGCATTAACGTTTTTCGTGAAATGATTATGGCAAAAGACAAGGCGGAACGGTCAAAGATTCTTGAAAAACTAAAGAAGTTTCAAAAAGACGATTTCTACAAACTTCTTAAGATTATGGCGGGGAAAACTGTTATTATTAGGCTTTTGGACCCGCCGCTTCATGAGTTCCTGCCTCATAACGAACAAGACGCTAAGAAGTTCCTAGAGTATCTTAATCCACCAACCAAAAAAGAAACCACAGCAAAAGGCCCCACATTAAAAGACATTATGGCAAAAGCGGAGGCTTTGCATGAGTTTAACCCGATGTTGGGTCATCGTGGTTCACGTTTGGCTGTCACGTATCCAGAGATTTACGCGATGCAGGTTGAAGCAATTGTTGAGGCCAGCTACCAGCTGAAAAAGGAAGGCGTCGACGCAAAACCTGAAATTATGCTTCCCGTGATTATGAACGAGAACGAACTCAAACTTTTGATTTACGGCAAGAAAATTGAAGGTAACTCCTTTAAGGGGTTGGTTGAGGTTATTGAAGAAACTACTGCCCGCCAGAATGCCGATGCCAAGCTAGAGTTCAAAATAGGGACAATGATCGAGATCCCAGCTGCCGCTTTAGGGGCTGGTAGCTTGGCTAAGTATGCGCAGTTCTTTTCCTTTGGAACCAACGATTTAACGCAAACCACTCTAGGCCTTTCTCGCGACGACTTTAACTCGTTTATGCCGGATTATACCCAATTAGACGTTTTGGACGGAAACCCCTTCCGCGATCTAGACCCCCAGGTCAAAGAACTGATCCAGGTAGCCGTTCGTCGAGGCGCGTTAACTCGACCTGATTTGGAAATGGGCTTGTGTGGGGAACATGGTGCCGTGCCCGAGAATATCGCCTTTTGTCGTCGGGCTGGCTTAAATTATGTTTCTTGTTCACCGTTTTCTGTTCCTATTGCTATTCTCGCCGCTGCTCAAGATAGCCTGAGCAATTCTTAAGAAAAGTTAAGGGTAAAGTACAAAAAAAAGCCGCACGAAAGTGCGGCTTTTTTACGCTTAGACTTGACGATCGGTTACGCTGAAAGGCGCTAAGCCCTTAAAGTTTTGTATACATATCCAAAACTTCTTTGGCTTTTTCGCGGACGGGACGAATATAGTTCCCATTCGCGATTCTAATCAAGGCATGAAAAACTTCTTGGTTAACTTTGCCTTCATGTTTTTTACCCAACATTTCTAGGGCTTCAACAGCGGCAAAAGCGAAATTGTTATCCGGTAAAACGGCGTCTTGTTCTTTAACCAGCTCAGCAATAATCCCTTCGATCCGCGTATGGTCTGAACCGCCGCCAATTTCACCCAAGGAATAAACGGCACTAGAAACAACCATTGGTTCGGGATCAGTCAAGGCCATATTCACAAGAATATCTTGGGCTTGTTTTCCGCGAATCATTCCCAGCAAATCGGCGGCCCGCATGCGAACATCCGGAAAATCATTGATAATGCGGCCATTGGAACGAATCACTTTCGTGACTCCTTCGCTACCCAAACTTCCCAAAATATTAATCACCTCTTTGCTGTTGGCATTGACCTTTTTAGCGTCTACCATCTGAGCAATATAATTGAGGGCTTTTACCTTGTCTGCGCGATTTTCTTCGGCGGCGAGGCTTTTAATGACCTGAACTTCTACCCCAGATTGAAGGTAGACATCCTCAATGGTCTTTTGACCACCAGAAGTTCCTGCCGAAGCAGACTGGGAAGTACTTCCCGTAGGTTGGGCTGTGTTTGCAGAGGGTTGTGTGCTTTGAGCGAAGGCAGTTCCCCCCAAAATCACCCCAAAAAACACTAAAGCTCGAGCTTTCATAGCTACTCCTTATAAGCGCAGATCATCAACGCAGATCTTACCACGCAGATATTTTCCACTGATTTCCATACAATTTCAACTGGTAAAGAAGCGCCTTGACGTTTTTAATGTACATCCAGGCCTCAACGCGGTCTTGATCAACAAAGGTGATGTCATCAACTTGGGCCTGTGACCTGCTGGGAACCACCACAAAATTAAAATAATCTTCAAGATTTCGGATGGGAACACCCTTTAAGACTGGGCTATTTTGCGTTAATGCTTTGAGACGGGCTGGGTCACTATAGGCTCGGATATAATCGGAATCGAGATAGGTGAGCCACTGTTGAAAGTCTTCGTTTTGAATGATTTGGTTGAGCTTGGTGATCAACTGACGGATTTCTTTTAAAGAAGAGGCGTATTTCTCTTGCGATACTTGAAACTGTCCTGAAACGGGTGAAACTGTTTTTTCAGGAGCGGCCGTTTTTGTTGTCGGTTCTGGCTTAGGTGCTGAAGCACAGCCCGCCAGGAGGGCAAAAAGCAAACCCATGAAAAAATATTTCATATTGTTATTTTATTCCTGAAGACGTGCCTTTGTCAAAACATTCCGTAGCTTTGCCAAAATATTCCACCGCCAAAAACGTATTTCTTGACCATCTTTCCTGTAAGGGCTAGGGTTATGGCTATGCAAGCGATTTTTCCTGGTACCTTTGACCCCCTTACTAATGGACATCTCAACTTGATCGAGAGGGCTAGCCGGATTCTCGAACGACTCTTGGTGGTTGTGTCGATCAATCATCAGAAGAAAACTCTGTTCTCGGCAGACGAGAGGGTGGCCTTCCTTAAAGAGACTGTAGGCCATCTTGCTAATGTCGAAGTTCATCAATGGGACAAGCTCATTGTGGATTTTGCCGAAGAGAAAGGGATCCAGACCTTGATCCGCGGGGTAAGGGCCTTTACCGATTTTGGCTATGAATTTGAGCTTTCGATGGTGAATCGGGGCATAAATCCTCGAATTGAGACCTTTCTGATTCCCACTGATCCGAGGTATTTTGTCTTAAGGTCGTCGGCGATTAAAGAGCTTGTTCTTTTAGACTGCGATGTCTCGACCATGGTTCCTCCGGTGGTAGAACAGGCACTTAAGGCCAGGGCTGCCTCTGGGACTCTCAACTAGCTGGGGGCCCTTAATTAGCTAGGGGAAAACGCAAAGGGGCGGGCGGATACTCGTAGCTGCTTATCAAGTATTGACATAGTGAAGAAAAGCCATTATTCTTTCCAAGATTTTTTTCGAAGGATAGGTTCATGGCAGTACCCAAATTTAATACTTCCAAGACACGAACCCGAAGACGCCGGTCGGCCAACATGAAGATGACTGTCCCCAATTTGGCGACATGTAGCAACTGTGGCAACCAGGTTCTTTTACACCGTGTCTGTCCGAAATGCGGCTTTTACCGTCAAAAACAGGTTCTTGAACCTGAGACGATGACTTAAGATTAGTCTGAAAACTTAACATCAGAAAACTTAAGAACAAATTTCACCCAAGGAGTGACAAGTGGACGAGTTGTTTGAGAAGCTCAAGAAAATTATTGTTGAGAAACTTGAAGTGGACGAGGCGAAAGTTCTGCCCGAAAGCAAAATTCGAGAAGATCTGAATGCCGACAGTTTGGACACTTATGAACTTCTCTACGCTATCGAAGAAGAAATGGGCATTACCATTCCTGAAGATAAGGCTAGCGAGTTCGAGAAAGTTGGCGATGTGCTGGCTTACTTGAGGACTCAGCAAAAGTAAGAGCGTGGATATTTTTGGAAAGACGAAGAGCTTTCCTTCTTCTGATTTGACCTCAGAGAGAAGGAAAGCTCTTAAAGAGTTCGAGCGCTCCGCCGGGGTGCGTTTTAATCATCATGAACTTCTAAATCAAGCGTTTTCCCATCGTTCTTATGCGAATGAGGTGCCCGGCGTCCTTGAAAATAATGAACGCCTTGAGTTTTTAGGTGATTCAGTTTTAGGACTGGTGGTCAGTGCTTATCTCTACCACGTCCTTACTGACCGGCCAGAAGGCGAGTTGGCGCGTATCAAGTCGTTTGTTGTCTCTGAAGACATCCTTTCAGAGGTGGCTAGGCGCCTTAATATTCATGATTGCCTGCTTATTGGACGGGGTGAAGAAAATTCTGGTGGTAGGTTGAAAAAAGGGTTGCTTGCCGATTCGCTCGAAGCGGTTTTTGGTGCCCTGTATTTAGATACCGGTTTTGAAGAGACACAGAAGTTCATTCTTAAGCTTTTAGTTCCCGAAATTAATCGCGTCTTAGAAGACCGCCATAAAAAAGACTATAAAACCCTGTTGCAAGAGTTAGTACAAAAAACCTACAAAACCTATCCGCGCTACGTGTTGGTCGATAAAACTGGCCCGGATCATGATAAAACCTTTTTTATGGAAGTCCAGGTCAATAACGTCAGCATGGGTGTTGGCAGTGGAAAGAATAAAAAAGAAGCCGAACAAATCGCGGCAGGTGAGGCTTTTGCAAAGCTTCAGGTACAAATGAACCCTGAAAAGAACGAAAAACTTGAAAAGAACTTACCCGAAGGCAAATAGCAAAACCTTGGCTAAACGGCTTCTAGCGCTCTAACGTCTGGCACAACTGCCGTAACGTTTGTTTTTCGTTCAGCGTGGGCTTTTCCCAAACCGCAGCCAAGAGCTGAGAAAGAATTTTTCCTAGAGTGGGACCTGCCGGTATTCCGAGCCCGATAAGTTCATTCCCCGAAATAGTCAAATCTTTAAGAAAGAGTGGGTCGGTACTGACGACAATCCGGTTGAGTGCTTGACCCCAAGCCTGCCATTGGTCAGCTTTCCGAGGAAAAACATGAGCCAAGGCTTGCCATATTTGTTCGAAGTGCACTGGCAGTTCTCGACTCCCCCACTGAAAAAGAGCTTTTTTGACAGCGACCTCGGTGCTAGCCTCGTTTGTCGCAGCCGCTATTAGCGTAAGAATCTTCACTTGTATCGCACGGTCCTGATTCGAAAAACATAAAGCGCGGAGCTCTTCATCCCAGTCCAGAAAGGGTGTCCGCAAAAGGCCCTGATCTAAAAGAAAAACGCTACGCAAAAATGGCAATCGAAGGTGGGACGGCAAACCCTCAAACTGGACAAGTACCGTCGAAGAAAATTCAGCCTTTTGCAGGGACGGAAAGATCCAGGGCAACAAGTTTTCGTTTTGCCAGGCAGCCCAACTACGCGCGGGAAAGGGTGCCAAAAGGGTTTTTACGACTTCATCACGAACCCTTTCCCGCGAGAGCTTTCCCAGGTCTTCGCGGCAAAGACTCACGGCAGCCAGGGTCTGGGTTTCAATCGTAAACCCCAATTGTGAGGCAAAACGGAACAGACGGAGCATCCTTAGCGCATCTTCTCGAAAGCGTGTTTCAGCTTGACCGATAGCTCGAAGAACTTTTTGCTCCAAATCAGACCTGCCCCCGGTGATATCGATCAAATCGCCTGTTTCAAGGTCAAGAGCAAGAGCATTAATCGTAAAGTCTCGGCGAAGAAGATCTTCTTCAAGCGATCCAGTGTATGAGACTTGGTCCGGGTGACGGGCGTTAGAATACTTGCCGTCGACACGAAAGGTGGTGACTTCTAAACCTTGGCCCTGGTACAGAACGGTTACCGTTCCGTGTTGAATTCCTGTAGGCAGAACGCGGGGAAAAAGTTTCATAACTTCTTGTGGCGTGGCGTTTGTGGTGAAATCAAAGTCCCCAACAGGGTACCCTAATAGACGGTTGCGCACGGCACCCCCTACCAGGTAAACCTTTTTTCCTGAGCGCGCAAAGGTCTGGGCAAAGCCTTGAAAGGCCGAAAGAAAATCCTGAAACATGGGGGCGGGGTTTTCCTCTTTTCAAGTTCAGTTTATCTTTTTTTTATGAAAGCCGCAATCTGGACAGGGGGAGAAGCCCCCGATCAACAATTGACTCACGAACTACTTGGCCAGACAGGTTTTGATCAGATTGCTTTTCATATTGCCGCTGATAGCGGTGCGCAACACGCACAGGCCTGGGGTATCACTTTGGACGCCTGGATTGGGGACGGAGATTCACTTCGTCGACCGCTTGATTTAGAACCCAACAAACTGACGTTTTTGCCTCGTGATAAAGACCAGACGGACACCGAAGCGGCGGTGCGTCTGGCCTTGCAAAGAGGTGCTGAAAGTCTCATCCTTTTAGGAGGGGGTGGGGGACGGATGGACCACTGGTTAGCAAATTTGTCTTTGGTTCGTCAAACGCCTCAAATCACTCTTTGGATAACGGCTCATGAACGTATTGATCTGCTTACCGCACCGCAAAAGCTGATGGTAGGGCCTGGGACTCTTTCGGTATTTTGTTTAGAACAGACAGGTTCGGTACTTTCTTCAGGTTTGCAATGGGCCTTGGATTCGGTGGATTTTTCCCAGTGGTATAGCTTGAGTAACAGGGTAGAACGCGAAGGCACTTTGACGGTAACAAAGGGACGTTTTATGATCATGACTCGGGAAAAGGAACTTGCGCAGGCTCAGGTGGTGCCATGAGTTCGGGGTTTGACAATCTTGCTGACGGCCTAACGGTAGAAGAAAAGCGTGAGCTCTTAGCAAAAATCCAGGCCAGCTTAAACTTGTCGCTCAAGGACGCTGATGCCATTGTCGCCCCCCCGGATCACGAAGGAGAATTGCGTCACAAATTGGAACGCGATTTGCAACATGTATCATTCTGGAACCGCTTGTTGTTCGCTTTGATGGCCCTGTTTACCGGCTCAACCAAGCTTGAGGTTTTTAGAAAGTACCAACTACGAGAATCGTTAGCCAAAGTTCGCGAAAGTCTACCGTCGGATTGGGAGCCCTCACGAAAAGTTCTTAAAGGTCCTTTTGCTCGCCGGCTCTACGACCTCTGGGCGGACACCCTGCTGGTTAAACCCTACCTCGAGCACCTGTTTCAGCAAAAGCTCACCCTAGAAAACGGTATCCTCAGCTTGATTGAACAGCTAAACCCCAAAGCTCCTCACAAGCTTACCGATCTCTTTCCTTTAAGTGAAATGGAGGCGCTCTACCGACAAGACCCACGCCCGCCGATTCTTGCGCTCAACATGCGCTCGCGGTTAGAGGCTTACCTGAAAACCTTAAACGAAGCGTCGCTTGATAGTGTCAAACAAATTCTTCAGCCGCTATACTTGTTGCGTTCTGTGGTTGATTACCCCTACGCGAATCTGTTTGATCTTTTTGGGCATGAACTTACGGGTACCGTGGTAACAAAATACCCAGGTTTTCAAGATGCTCCGGCGCGTAAAGTGGGCCCCTACCTTGAGCGCCTGTTTTATGGTCTGTATTTAGCCAATAAGATATCCCGTCTCGACGACGAGCTGTTTAGCCTGTTTCAAGAAACCGAAAAACGTTTACCTCAAACTGACGAAACCCCGACCTCTGAGGCCTCCTGGTCGTCTTTAAAAATCTTGAGGGAAACTGCTAGGCATCTTTATGAAGATTTACCCTGGAAGGATCTTTTGGAATGTTGTTTTGACAACCCCTATTATGCGCTGCAGTTCTATGTACCTCAATTTTCGTTGTATGAATTTTATGGAAGCATTTTGCGCCTGCGGTTTGAAGAAGAACTTTCGGCGTCCATTTTACCCTTACGGGAACGAATCCTCGACGCCGAAAAGAGCTTTTTATTTCCTTCGCCCCAAGAAAACTTTCTAGAATTTTACATTCCCGGCCTAGCCCCGGTGGGGAATCGACCCCGTTTGTTTCGCTTTCCGCAAACCTTGGCCTATCTGTATGGCTTTGTCGCGCTGTATGGACAAAAAAAGCTTGCGCCGTTCCTTCAAAGCTTAGGGAAGTACTTGGGGCCAGGTGCCAAAACCGTGTTTCAGGCGGTAAATTCCAAAATGGAACTTTTGCTGGCGCTCAATGAAAAGATTTTACGCTTTGATCGCTCTTGGCATACCGATACGGCTGATGGTAAAGAGTTTCAGCGCTTAAAGTACGAGGCGACAAACCCTGCGTTTTCACCCAAAGCGTTGAACCAGTTTTTAGAGCGAAAAGACGCTGAAGTCCAAGGTTTGCTTGATGAAGGGATTGAGCATCTTTTAGGCTTGTCCACTCAGCTTGAACGGTTGACTTCGCGGCAAATTCCCGGTCTTAAGGCGGTCCTGTCCATGCCCTACCATTGGGAAAACCTCACAGAGCCCATTGAAGCGGTTTTGGGGCGTCTTTTAAAATTGCTGGACAAGGGAATCTTTGTCATACGGGAGTCCTATGCGCTGGAAAGTTGACGAATGGTTGTGGCGAGCCGGGGTAACCGCTCTGGTTCTCTCGTCGCTACTGTCTTACCTTTTGATTTTGGGAGCTTTTCAAGGATTTCAAGAAGATTCCATGTGGGGTTTGTATGCGGTTCTAAGGGTTACCTCGTGGTTTGGCTTAGGGACCTTACTCAACTGGGCGGTCCTCAGGGACAAAGCCCAGGCCCATAAAGGTGTTGTTGTGCTTTTATTGATCTTAGCCGCCGAAGAATTTTGGGCCTCCTTTTGGAAAGCATGGTTATATGCCTGAAAACGGTTCGAGTATTTGGCTTGTAGCTCGAGAGTACGAAGGGTGGGCCTCGGCCGGCGGAGTTAAAGACGTTGTCCACGATATGGCGCGGGCCTTTACGGAGCTGGGGTGGCAGGTGCATGTGTGTTTGCCATTGTATGGCTTTTTGAAAGAACGAGTCTTTCACGACGGTCAACGGTCCTGGCGCGGAAAGTCTCAACACCCGGTGTTTCGTCAGGAGGGCGAGTGTTGGACGGTTTCTTCGGGTAACCTTCAGCTCCATTTTTTTAGGTTTCCTTCGGTTGAGCATAAGCAGGGCATTTATACCGTAACTTTAGAGGAACAAAATCATGCCCTAAAGTTGGTACACGGTAACGGCTATCCGGACACCTTCCGGATTAACCTTGAATTTCAATGGATGGTGGCGGAATTTTGGTTTCAGAACGCCCTGGTCCCGGCAAAGGTGTTAGTACACGACGGCCATTGTGCCTTTTTACCCGTCATTTCCAAAGCTTCACCGTTTTGGAAGGGGCATTTTGCAAAGACGCAATTTTTTGTTCTGATCCATAATGCCGGTCAAGGTTATCGGCAAGAAATGCCGGTTTCGGTCGAGAATCAACGGTTGCTGGGCTTGCCTGAACAGGTTCTTAAAGACGGGGTATGGGAACAAACCTGGGACCCGTTGGTCATGGCCAGTGCCTACGCCCGCTTGGCTACCGTGAGCGAAAACTATGCACAAGAACTTCTTACCGGCAAAAATGACTTCTATTCCGGATCCTTTGGTCGGTTTTTACGCGAAAATCAGATTCCGTTAGAGGGGATCACCAACGGCTTTGATCCGTATGAATACGACCCCCGTTTTCCACACCGCAGTGGGATTCCCTATCGGTTTGACCCCTCTCGAGGTGATTGGCTGGGAAAAGACTCTTGCCGAAACTCCTTGATGGAGGCTGTTTTGTGGAAAACCTCCCACGTTCACGGTTTTTTGGCCAACTGGCGTCTGCCTCTCTATGTTTTTCAAAGTCGTCTCACGTCACAGAAAGGGGTGGACGACCTAAGGGAACTTTTAGAGCAGGCTCTCGGCTCCGAGGTCCCGGTTAATTTTCTTGTGATGGGAGTTGGAGAGGAGCGCTACGAGAAGAATTTGATCCAACTGGCCTTTCGAAACCAAGATTCTGAACGGTTTTTATTTCTCAACTTTTACGAGGAATCGTTAGCACGGCTTGTCTTTGCTTCTGCGGACTTTTTCTTGATGCCGTCTTTGTACGAACCCTGCGGTTTGACCGATCTTAAAGCTCAGCTTATGGGTGCACTCCCTATCGTCGCCAAGGTAGGTGGTCTAGTTAAAGTTAAGGATGGCCAAACCGGCTTTTGTTATGACCGAGGCAAAGAACGGGGACTTTGGGAGGTTTTTCTTCGATCTCGTCATTTAGCCCTTCACCGACCCGACCTTTTAGAAATCATGCGCCGTCAAGCCTTTCGTTCCTGTTTATCAGATTTTCGTTGGCAAGATATTCTGGTCAAACGCTACCTTCCTTGGATGTCAAACTCTTGACATATCCTGATCTTTGGACTACTTTAGCCAGGCTGATGCCAACTTAGCTCAGCTGGCCAGAGCACGTGATTTGTAATCTCGGGGTCGTCGGTTCGAATCCGACAGTTGGCTTGACGAGCCGGGCGCTTGTGTGTTAGCCTGGCGAACCATCGGGGAGATTCCAGAGTGGCCAAATGGGGCAGACTGTAAATCTGTTGCGTATCGCTTCGTAGGTTCGAATCCTACTCTCCCCAAAAGCCTTCGTTTTGAAGGCTTTTGTTTTTTAGAGACTTATGGCTGAACCATTTTATTCTGCGGGCCTTCAATTTGAGTGTACTCAATGTCATGCGTGTTGTCGGCATGACCCCGGCTTCGTGTTTCTGGGAAAGCAAGACCTTGAGCGTCTGAGCCGACGTATGGGCCTCAGCCGTGAGGACTTTGTTAAAAAATACACCCGTTGGGTAGATTCCGATCACGGTCGCATTCTTAGCCTTCTTGAAAAGAAAAACTTTGACTGCATTTTTTGGGCTCAGGGCTGTCAGGTTTACGAAGATCGCCCCATCCAATGTTCGACTTATCCGTTTTGGAAGACTCCTATGAAATCTGAAGAAAATTGGCGGTGGGAAGGTCGGTTTTGTCCCGGCATTCACAAGGGGCCCTTGCATTCACGTGCAGAAATTGAGCAGGCCTTGGCCGCACGGGAGGCTCAACCTGCGATTACTTTTGAGGAATGGGAAGCCAGGACTTAGGGTCCTGAAGGAGGTGACATGGAGTCCTTCCAAGTGGGGTTGACCACAGAGCAAGCTGTCGAGCTTTATCGGATCATGGCTAAGGCCGCCTATCCTGAGAGCCTGGATCCTCTATTTTTTACGTTGCAAAAGTACTTGTTTTCAAGGTTGACGATACAACAAATGCAGGAGCTGAATACATCCACATGAATGACGAAGTCAAGCCGAAATTTCGGCTGGGATCTCTTGTTGCCTTAATTGGTTTAGCTCTCGTGTTTCTTGCCTTGGGTTTTTATCTTTATGAGGACTCACCCTTGGGACACGCAGGACAAGAAGTTCGCCTGAAGATCCAACCAGGTGCTACGCTTGCCGAAACAGCACAACGGTTGGAACGGCTCAAGCTCGTGAGATCCGCTTTCCTTTTTCGTGTGTTGTATGAATTGGTCGGTGATGCCCGTGCTTTTCCCTCGGGCGTCTTTGATGTTCCCAGCGGGTTGAGTGCCGGACATTTGGTGGCGTACTTTCAAACTGTAAAACCCTTGACCGCACGAATCACCATACCCGAGGGAACCTCATCCTTGCAAATTGCCAAAATGTTAAAGGCAGCCAAAGTCATCACCTCGGCCTCGACCTTTCTGCAAGCTTTGACCAACCCGGCGCTAATCGCGCAGTTTCACGTCAACACCTCGACTTTAGACGGCCTGTTGTTTCCCGATACCTATCTTTTTAACTACGACGAGGATCCTCAGGTGGTGATTACCCGGATGGTAAGCCGCTTCCGTGAAAAAACCAAAGCTTTTATGGACTGGACACAGCCACAGTTCGAAAAAAACCTTATTTTGGCCTCAATTGTCGAACGAGAGTACCGTGTACCTCAGGAGGCACCCATCATTGCGTCGGTTTTTCTGAATCGTCTGCAAAAGCGAATCCGGCTTGCCTCGTGCGCCACCATCGAGTACATTATAACCGACCTTGAGGGTAAGCCTCATCCGGATCGCATTTTCTTTGTGGATACCAAGATTCCGTCGCCGTACAATACCTACCTCCATTATGGGCTTCCTCCCACAGTGATCTGCAATCCCGGGATGGTCGCGTTAAAAGCCGCTGTTTTCCCCGCGAAAACCAACTATCTTTACTTTGTGGTCGATAACGAAGCCAAAGGAACTCATACTTTCTCGAGTACGTGGCGTCAACACGAAAAAGCTCGCGAGGCCTATTTGGAATCCTACGTTTCCAAAGGATAGCGATGAAGTATTCCGAGTCGCTCCTCCAGGAAATTCTTCAACGGGCTGACCTGGTCGAGCTCGTCAGCGAAGTGGTCACCTTGAAGCAAAATGGCCAACGCTGGTGGGGGCTTTGCCCCTTTCATCAAGAAAAATCTCCGAGTTTTACCGTCAACCCTAGCCAGGGCTTTTTCTATTGTTTTGGCTGTCAAGAAAAAGGGAACGCCTTTAACTTCTTGATGAAAACCCAGCATTTAAACTTTCAAGAGGCGGTAAAAACCCTTGCCGACAAAACAGGCGTCATCCTTGAAACTGAAGAGCCCGACAGCCCCGAGGAGCGGGATAAAAAGGCTTTGTTTCAGCTTTTGGATCGTTTAGCCAGTACCTTTCATCACCTTTTGTTGCATTCCGAAGAAGCCGAGCCTGCCCGGCAGGTTCTCGAAAAGCGAAAAATCTCTGCACAGCTCGTTGAACAATTTTCTTTGGGTTTTGTACCCTCTGATCGCCGTTGGTTAAAAACGTTTTTGGTCAAAAAGAGTTACGATCCTGCTTTTTTGGCCAAAGCGGGATTATTTAGTGCGAATTACCCTGACGTCTGTTTGTTCGCGGGACGTTTGGTTTTTCCCATCCGTAATGCTTCGGGGCAAGTGGTGGCTTTTGGGGGACGAATTTTAGGGAACGTTGAGGGAGTAAAATACATCAACTCACCAGAAACTTTGCTGTTTCATAAGCGTCAAACTTTATTTGCCTTTGACCACGCCCTTCCGTTTTTGCGCACGGGCGGAATCGTTCACCTGTGTGAAGGGTATATGGATGCGATTTCACTGCATCAAGCGGGAGTAAAATCGGCAGTTGCCCCCCTGGGTACAGCATTAACTGATGATCATATCCGTCTTCTTCATCGCTATGTCCGTACGGTGGTCTGTGTTTTTGATAGTGATGAGGCCGGACAAAAGGCCGCTGTCAAGGCGGTGGAACTGTGTTTACCCTATGATCTTGAAAGCCGAGTGGTTATCGTTACCCACGGAAAGGACCCGTCTGAGATCCTTGAAAAGGAAGGTGAGGCGGCTGTACGAGATTTGGTGTTGACTTCTAGCCGAGGCTTTGATTTTCTTTTAAATTTCTACTACAATTTTTTCAACAAAGGTTCGATGTTTGACTGGAAGGGTTTTTCTGGGGTACTTTTTGGGCTTCTTAAGAAAGTTCCCTCGCAGGTGAGGCAAGAAACCTTGATGAAAGCTGTGGCAGAGCGCTTAGAAGTGACCGAAGAAGCCTTGTGGAAGGATTTTCGAACGGGGACTCCGGTCCAACGTCCAGCACCTCGAGTCCAGCCACTGACAACTAGTTCCGCAGAGTGGAAGATGATGCTGACCCTGGTGGCGTCCATTCAGCATTTTTCCCGGTGGCGAGCGTTATTGTCCACAGAGGATTTGAGCGAAGCGCGCTCGAAAGAACTGTGGGAGGTTTTGTTGAAGCTGGATGATAGGCTGGAGGGAAAAAGTACGGTCTCCGATGTTCTGAACGCCTCGCAAGGTTTTTCGTGGGATCAGGCTCTGGCTCAGGGGCTCGTGACCGGAGAGTATGAAAGGTTGGCGGAATCTGTGTTAGAAGATGCATTATCTCGTCTGAGGCTTAAACGATTAGAAAATCGTTTAAGCCAGGTCAAGGGTTTACTAGGGGATGCGGCGGGTGATCTTGCCCGAACGCAAGAGTTATTGGCGGAAGTCAATTTTTTAAATCGTGAGATTTCCCGTTGGAAAGGGAGAGTTTGATGTCAGAATTGGCCAATGATCCGGCGATTATCCACCTTTTGGATTTTGCCAAAAAGAAGGGGAGCATTTCGTTTGACGAAGTCAGAGATTTGTTGCCGGAAGAAATTGTCAACAGCGATAAGCTGGAATGGGTTTATGAACATCTTGCCAAGCAAGGAATCCCAATAGAGGAGGAAGACGCTTTGGAAGCAGTTCTCCCCGAAGAAGAAGAGCGTTTTTTTGAATCGGAAGCCGCTTTGTTTGGCGAAGAATCTCCGCCTGCCGAGGACGACAACGAGGCAGAACCGGATTTTAAAAAGAAGCTGAACTATAACGACAAAGATTCTACGATTGATGACCCGATTCGGCTCTACCTCAGAGAAATCGGAAAAGAAAATCTTTTGTCGGCAGATATGGAAGTTGTGCTTTCGAAACAGATGGAAGACGGCGAAAATATCATCAAACGAATTGTGCGAAATTCAGGAATGATTATCCCCGAATTTTCGCTTTTGGCGCAAGAAACCTTAGCCAAGAACGAGCCTCGAGAAGATCAAGGACGCACCAAGAAAGAGCTTTCAGATTTTTTGGCGGAACGTCGCCGCTTAACCCAGTTCTACAAAGAACCTCTTAAACCCATTCACGCCTCGTTGCGTCAATACATGGAGCTTAAAGAGCGTCTTTTGCAGGTGGGCAACGATATCTTTGAAAATGATGAATTGATCAAGCTTCGCGCCGAGTTGATGAAGCTGATTCAAGATATTGACATTCACCCCGAAGAAATTACCAAGTTTTCTGATAAGTTCATCAATACAGCTCGTCGTATTCGCAAGTATCAAAAAGAACAATCGAAGATTGAACGCCGCTTGCGTGTGACGAATATGCGGGAACTGCGCAACCTTGGTCGTAAGTTGGCAAGCCAAACAGAAAAGGACGAGGTTGAAGAGGCGCTGGGACTGACCAGTGACGCCATTAAAGAAAAGATTCGTCAAATTCAAATCGCCGAAAAAAAGCTGAACCAGCTAGAAAGCGAGTTTGAGGCACCGATTCAAGAAATTCTTGAAAAGTCCGAAGAAATTTCGCAGGGAAAGACCATGATGAAGAGCGCGAAAGACCGTCTCATCAAGGCTAACCTTCGGTTGGTGGTGTCGATCGCTAAAAAGTATACCAACCGTGGCCTGCATTTCTTTGATTTGGTACAAGAAGGCAATATTGGCTTGATCAAAGCCGTCGAAAAGTTTGAATACCGCAAGGGCTATAAGTTTTCGACCTATGCGACCTGGTGGATCCGTCAGGCTATTACGCGCTCGATTTCGGACCAAGCTCGTACCATTCGTGTGCCCGTTCACATGATTGAACAAATCAACAAGGTGGTACGCGAATCTCGGCAACTCATGCAAGTTCTTGGTCGCGAGCCTACCGACGATGAAATCGCCGATCGCTTAGGCTGGCAAGTTTCACGGGTAAAATCGGTGAAGAATGTCGCCCGAGAGCCGATTTCTCTCGAAACGCCCATTGGCGAAGAAGAAGACAGCCTCTTAGGGGACTTCATCGAAGATAAAGACGTGGAAAACCCCTCGAATCAAACAGCGTTTAAAATTCTGCAGGAACAGCTTCAAAAGGTGTTGGCCACCATTCCCCCTCGGGAACAAGAAGTTTTGAAGATGCGTTTTGGTTTGGAAGATGGGTATTCCTTGACATTAGAAGAGGTTGGATTGTATTTTAACGTGACCCGTGAACGGATCCGGCAAATTGAGGCTAAAGCTCTTCGACGTTTGCGTATGCCCATCCGAAGCCGTTCGCTTCGGGATTATTTGGATAGCTGATTTCTAGGACGGACAATGGAAGCCACTTTTGAAAAACTGCGCACTTTGCAGGATATTCTCTTTAAAAAATATCAGCTGGAACGCGAGATTCACGATATTCCCAAGGCCTTAGTAACTAAGACTGAGGTGTTGAACCGGGCGAAAAAGCTGTTTATTGAAAGAAATGAACAATCCGAACAGCTCAAGCAAAAAGTTCGTCGTATGCAGTTAGAACTCTCGGATGCCACAAAAAGGCGCGAAGATTTTGAAAAGCAGATGGACGTGATCAAGACGCAGAAAGAGTACGAGGCGCTTGATAAAGAAATTAAAGACGCCACCGAGAAGGAACAGACCCTTCGCAAAGACATTCAGCGCGAAGAAAAAGAGCTCGAAGACCTGTTGTTGGTCTTAGAAAAGCAAGAGCGTCAGATAGCCTTAGATGAAGAAGAGCTCAAAGAAGAAGAACAAACGATCTCGTCAGCGAGTTCTTCAAAAAAAGCTCATTTAGAAGAACTGATCAAGGAAGAAAAATCCATTACTCCTGGTATGGATGAAGAAATCCTTTTTAAGTTTGAACGCATTATCAAAAGTAAAGAGGGCTTGGGCATAGTGCCGATCACCAACGGTGTGTGCTCAGGCTGTCACGTAATTCTTCCCATGCAATTCGTGAACGAGGTGCATGACGGACAAGAGGTTAAGTTTTGTCCCTACTGCAGTCGTATTCTGTACTTTGAAAGCAGTATGGATCCGGCTCGCCGTGACCAGATCGAAAAAGCCGGAGCCTTGGCTGATTTGATTGAAGAAGACGAGGAAGAAGAGGAAGGCGACGAAGAGTAAGAGGAAAACAGGTGGGCCGGGTCATCGCTTTGACTGTAAGGTTAAAGAGGAAAGTCCGGGCTCCGCAGGGCGTGACGCCGGGTAACGCCCGGGCGCCGCAAGGCGACAGAAAGGGCCACAGAAAATAACCGCCGGCTAGCTTGCTAACCGGTAAGGGTGAAAAGGTGAGGTAAGAGCTCACCGCTCTTCAGGCAACTGAAGGGGCAAAGGTAAACCTCGTCAGGAGCAAAATCAAGCAGTAATGGGGCGGCTCGTCCATAACATTACGGGTAGATTGCGTCAGGGCTTTCGCAAGAAAGACCGTAGATAGATGATGATCACTGCGGTGTAACCGTAGAACAGAACCCGGCTTATAGGCCTGCCTGTTTTTTTTTATGAAACGTTATTCAACTTATCATTCATCAGCAAAGAAATCTTTAATTCTTCGAATCACCCTAGTGATTCTGGCCTCTGGCCTTTTGGGCTTTTTGGCCTGGTGGGGTATTTCACTTTTGAATCATCAGCCGCTTTCTCCTGCTCGGGTCGATGTAATGGCCCTTTGGAAAGCAGGAAAGTACGATGCGATTCTTAAAGCGGGTTCCGTCGAGCTAAAAAAACGTCCCATGGATACCGAGGCGTTAATCTTTTCAGGGTTTGCCGCCTTTCAAAAGGCGATGTCTGAAACCACCGAAGACAAACGAACTCCTCTTGTCGACGAGTCCATAGCCGATTTACGGCGCGCGTTGCTGTTGCCGAACTGCCCGTTGCAGCCTCAGATTCACTACATTCTCGGAAAGTCCTACTTTCACAAGGGCAAGTACTTTGCCGATGAAGCGGTCAAGGAACTGCTCTTGGCGCGAAAAATGGGGTACAACGCTTCGGATATGAACGAGTATTTGGGGCTTTCGTACAGCTTGATCGCGCATTATACGGACGCGGCGCAATACTTTTTGGCCGCTGTAAAAGAACACCCGTCAGATATTTTGTACTGGACGTTGGGTCAGACCTACTTCCTGATGAACGATTTGCCCAATGCCACCAAGTATTTGTTAGACGCCGTGCACCTGGCAAAGGAACCGAACCTGGAACAACGGTGCCGGTTTTTGTTAGGAACAATCTATCGGCGCAACAAGCAGTTTGATTTGGCAACGGCGCAATACAACAAGATTTTGGCGGCCAATCCCAACTCAGCAGATGCGCACTACTACCTGGGAGAAATTCAACTGGCTGAGGGTAATAAAGACGCGGCCCGTGCCGAGTGGCGTAAAGCCTTTATGATCGATCCGTTGCATTTTAACGCGAATCAGAGGTTGTTTAACTAAATGAAATATGCTAGCCTTGGGGCGTTTTAGGGGGGCTCATGAGCGGACTGACGAACATTTTCTCCGCATTTTCATCCGATATTGGTATTGACTTAGGGACTTGCAACACGCTGGTCTATCTTCGTGGCAAAGGGATCGTCATTAACGAACCCTCCGTTGTCGCGGTTGAGCGGGGAACGAAGCGCGTCGTCGCTGTGGGGACAGAAGCCAAGCATATGCTTTGGAAAACGCCGGGAGAAATCATAGCGATTCGACCGTTGCGGGATGGGGTTATTGCCGATTTAGAAACCACCGAAAAGATGATTCGCTATTTTATTGGCAAAGTCCTTCCTAAACGCTGGTTTGTTCGCCCTCGTATGGTCATCGGGGTTCCTTCGTGTATTACTGAAGTGGAACGCCGCGCCGTCGAAGAAAGCGCTTTCAAAGCTGGGGCACGCGAAGTCAAAATTATCGAAGAATCTTTAGCCGCCGCTATCGGCGCTGATATCCCTATTTTCGAGCCCGCAGGGCACATGGTTTGCGATATCGGCGGGGGGACTACTGAGATTTCGGTAATCTCGCTGGGTGGTATGGTAGTTACTAACGCCATTCGTCTGGGTGGCGACGAGTTTGATGAGGCGATCATTAAACATGTGCGCAATGTGCATAACTTGATTATTGGCGAACAAACTGCCGAAAAGTTAAAAATCAGCATTGGGAATGCCGCGCCTGACAAGACCATTGAAAAGATGGAAATTAAAGGCACTGACGCGATTACCGGCTTGCCTCGCCGTTTAGAGATTGACTCGATTGAAGTCCGCGAAGCTTTGCAAGAACCCATTAACGTGGTTATTGAAGAAGTGAAAAAGACGCTGGGGCAGACTCCTCCGGAACTCGCCGCCGATATTGTGGAACGCGGTATTGTGATGACGGGCGGTGGATCGTTGTTAAAGGGCCTCCCCAAACTCTTGGCGAAAGAAACGGGTGTTCCTGTCTTTTTGGCTGAAAATGCTCTGTACTGCGTGGCGTTGGGTGCCGGTATGTACTTTGATCAAGCTAAGCTCAACAACAACCGGAACGTGTACAATAACATCAACTCATGAGAGGTCATGGTCCACTAAGGGGCCTTGTTCAACGTTACCGACAAGGCCTGCTCACGCTTTTGTTGCTTGCGGTTTCCTCTCTGATGATTTTCTTTCAAGGGACACCGGGTGTGGCCCAGCCTCAGCAAATAGGGCTGGCCATTTTTTCGACCCTGGAAGGTGTCATCACCGGAGTTGTTTCGGGTATTGGTAATGTTATTACCAATTGGAGCGACCTGGTTGCCGCTAAACAAAAGTTAGATGCCGATGAAGCGAAATTAAAGTCGCTGGCCGGTGTCGAACGTGAAGTCGTGGCCCTCAAAGATGAAAATTCCCGTTTAAAAGAACAGCTTGCCTTTAAGACAGCGACGCCCTATACGTTGCTCCCTGCTCAAATCATCGCAAAAGACCCGTCACGGGTTTATGCGTCATTCACAATTAACCAGGGTTACTTGCAAGGCGTAAAAAAAGATCAACCGGTTATTGCCTACCAGAACAATATTTACGGCTTAGTTGGCAAGATTCAGATGGTGGGGTTAACAACTTCGGTTGTTCAGCCCATTTTGGATGGCAATATGTATGTGGCCGCACGCTTTCAAAATAGCCGGTTTGAGGGCCTTGTCTCGGGTAAGGGCAGTAACGAAGAAGCCCTCAAAATGTCGTATGTTGAAAAGAAAGCGGCCGAAGAGGTACATCTCGGCGATTTGGTGGTAACTTCGGGGCTCGACTCGCTGTACCCCGAGGGCCTGCTTATTGGCCGCGTTCACTCCATTTCGGCGAAAGAATATGAAACAGCCCTTGATATTGATTTAGAGCCTGTGATTTCGTTTTCTCAGCTGGAGTATGTTGCTGTGATTCAGAGGGCGCCATGATTAAGCCGTTGTTGTGGGGATTATTCTTCTTGCTCCTTGTTGTGCTTCTTCAAACCACGGTTTGGAATGTGACGGCGTTGTGGGGCGTCAAAGCCGACCTTGTTCTCGTTTTGTTCTTCTTTTTGGCAGTTCATAATAATGTTATCCCTAGCACGTTGATGGGATTTTTGACTGGGTTGAGCCTAGACTTTATAACAGGGGGAACTCCGGGATATCACGCCTTTATTTTTACCTTGGCGGGCTATATCTTGGGGCATTGGAAGGGCAAAATCTTTTTTGACCCGTTGGCCATCCCGTTACTCTTGGCTGCGTTTGCCACTTTTTACAACACGATTGCCGGGTTTCTCCTTTCGGCGATCTTTCATCTGGGGCGAACGTTTTCTGATTACTTTAACTTTTCGTTTTTGTTAGCTTTGATTCTGAACCTCGTCGCGGCACCTATCCTTTGGGCTGTTTTCCATGCCATTCGTCAAAGGGCTTTACGCTCAAGGAGGGGGGGCTTCGATGTCGAAAATTGATTCGGTTCCAGGAGCGCAGACTTCTAAGAACCGAGTCATCCTTCTGGCGATTCTTCTGGGCCTCATCGTTGCTGTTTACATCATGCACCTGTTTTCGATGCAGGTGATTCAAACTCAAAAGTATAAAGAAAGAGCAACCGTAATTTCTCAGCGCACGATTGATATTCCCGCTAAACGGGGTGAAATCTTTGACCGCCATGCGGACGTGCCCCTCGTGCGTAACATTGATTCCTTTCAAGTTGACTTTAACCCTGCCGAAGTGCCACCTGGTCAAGTACCCTTGGTGTTGTCGAAGTTGGCGGTTCTGCTCAAAGCCCCTTACACCGATTTGGATGCAAGAGTCCCGTTGAGTTCGTACCCGATTTACCAAAATATTGAACTAAAAAAAGGCGTGGACTACCATACCATAGCCTCGATCGCGGAGCGACTCAATGAGTTGCCAGGGGTTAGCTGGCGAAGCACTCCCATTCGCGACTATATCGATAACGGCTCGCTGGCTCACGTGATAGGCTATGTTGGGAACATTACTCAAGATGAACTTCAGGTGTTGTATAACCAAGGCTACGGCATCCATAGCGTGATAGGCAAAAACGGTATCGAAAAAAAGTTTGATATGATTTTACGGGGTAAGGATGGCACCCGCTTTCGTACCGTTGACGTGAATGGCCGTAGCGTCGACAGTCCGAGCACCGCAGAGATTGCCCCCATTCCCGGCCATGATATTGTTTTGACCATCGATCGGACCTATCAAAAGATCGCTCAGGAAGCTCTGGGACCGCGTAATGGTTCGGTGGTCATTTTGCGACCTTCGACCGGTGAGATTTTAGCGATGGTATCGTACCCCTACTACGACGCCAACGTGTTCTATACTGACCATGCCGCTACCGAGTTTGACCGCTTGCAAACTGACCCTGCGTTTCCGTTCTTAAATCGAGCCATTCAGTCTGCGTACCCTGCGGGCTCGATCTTTAAATTGGTGATGACAACAGCCGCCCTTGGTGAAAACGTTATTGATCCACAAAAGAAGATTTTTTGTGGTCCGTCATACAAGCTAGCCGGGCAAGTGTTCCGGGAGCATATTCCCAACGGGTTTGGTTGGATTGACCTTGCCGACGCCCTTGCAGATTCGGCTGACGTGTACTACTACCAGCTTGGCGAAGAGTACTTAGGCATCGACAAGATTGACAACTATGCGAAAAAGTTTGGGTTGGGTCAAACCACGGGCGTCGACTTGCCAGGCGAAGTGCAAGGTCTGGTTCCGACACCAAAGTGGAAAGAACGGGTGTTGAATTACCCTTGGTTGGGGGGCGACACCGTCAACTTGTCGATTGGGCAGGGTTATTTGCAAGTCTCGCCGCTTCAAATGGCCGATGTGGTAGCTATGATCATCAATAATGGCAAAATCTACCGGCCTTACGTGGTTAAAGAAATTTTGGACCCCATTACCAAAAAAGTGGTTGAAGAAACCAAGCCCGAATTAGAATACGAGCTTAAACTCCCTGATAAGGTGTGGAGCGAGGTTCGAGCGGACATGCGTGGGGTTATTACCCGAGGTACCGCCGACGTTGTTGTGACCACCCATGCCACCGAAGTGGCCGGTAAAACGGGAACAGCCGAGGACGGCGCGAAAGGATCTTCGAATCACTCGTGGTTTGTTTCTTATGCCCCTTACAATGAAACTGACCCCAGCAAACAGATCGTTGTTGTTGTTCAAGTCGAGCGGACCAATCGCTGGGAATGGTGGGCGCCCAAAGCCGCCAATATTATCTTTCAAGCGATTTTTGGGCATCAAACCTACGAACAGGCTGTCAAAGAACTTCATCCTTGGTATATGTGAGTTGTATGCTTAACGAAGAATCCCCTAAAACTGTCTTGCAGTTTGATCCATTTCTTTTGATCCCCGTTATCGCCTTGATGACGATAGGCGTGCTGTTTATCTTTTCGAGCGGTGTGAACTCGAGCGGTGTAATCGTTTCGGATGAGTATAAGCGCCAGCTCTTTTGGGTGGGCTTGGCTTTGATTTTGATGCTGACCTTCAGCTACGTCAGCTACAACGTCCTCAAAGACTTCAGCTTTTACATTTTTTTGCTTTTTATGGTTCTGCTTGTACTCACTTTAATTTTTGGAAAGGTTGTCAATGGTGCCAAAGCGTGGCTAGGGGTTTTTGGACTAGGAGGTCAGCCTTCCGAGTTTACCAAAATTGCCACGATTTTGTTGCTGGCCCGTTTCTTAAAGCAACATCAGGCCAACATTAAAAAGCTGAGTGTCATTTTTCGGGCCGTTGGAATTCTCTTGGTTCCCATGTTCTTAATTTTAAGACAGCCGGACACGGGCACGACCTTGGTTTTTATCCCCTTGTTTTTGTTTATGCTTTTTGTGGCCGGAGCCAAGGTAAGGCACATCCTTTACGTTGCGCTTACAGGGTTTATTGCCATAGTCATAGCTTTGTACCCCTCGATAGAAGCGATGGTGCTGCATCAAGACAATGGGCTGGGAACGCTTTTAACGAGCCTTAACCTTATGGGTGTGGTTGCCTTGAGCTTTTTGGTGATCAGTGTCCTGTCGTGGCTGGGTTGGAAAAAATACAAGTCGACCATCTTATACTGGTGTTTATACTTTTTTTCGTTGGCGTTCTTTGCCTTGGTGGTAGGGACGTTGTTGCGTCACGTTCTGAAAGATTATCAGGTGATGCGTTTTATTGTCTTTCTTAACCCCAGCATTGATCCTCGAGGGTCTGGTTGGAACCTTTTGCAGTCTATGACGGCAATTGGTTCGGGCGGCTTAACGGGAAAAGGCTTTTTGGCGGGTACGCAGTCCCATTACCGGTTTTTACCCATGCAAAGCACTGACTTTATCTTTTCGATTTTAGGCGAAGAGTGGGGCTTTTGGGGAGGGCTTTTAGTCTTTGGCTTTTATGGGCTCTTGCTCGGCCGTCTTTTGTGGATCATGTACCATATTAAAGATGTCTACGGCATTTTGGTCATTGCCGGTTTTGTTGCGGTCTTTGCCACCCACTTGTTTATTAACGTTGGTATGACGATCGGCATCATGCCGGTTACGGGTATTCCGTTGTACTTTATGTCTTATGGTGGGTCGTCCTTGATGGCGGCGTCCATTGCCGTGGGAATCGCCATGAACATCTACAACCGGCGCTTTATGTACTAGAAAGATATGTCCTAGAAAAAGGAAAGGTAGCAGTTACGGGAAGGGTTTGGATGAGGAGAGAGAAAGGTTTGGACGAAGAGGGATTCGAACCCCCGACATCCTGCGTGTAAGGCAGGCGCTCTAACCAGCTGAGCTATTCGTCCGATCTTACCTTTAAAGGTAAACTGAAACAGCGAAGAAAAAATACCAGCTTGGCAAGGCTTTTGTCAAGCTGGTACAGCACCTTAATCCTGTGAGGTTTTGTGTGCCCCTCGAGTGATAAGAATCTTGCCCGAGCGGACCAATTCCAGGATGCCGTAGGGACGAAGCATCTCCATCAAAGTGTTGATCTTTTCGGACTTGCCCGTGATCATCAAGGTCAAGGTGTTCGGGGTCAGATCTTCGGTCACGGCTTTAAACGCCTGCGCGATCTGCAAAACTTCAGAACGTTTTTCGAGGGAACAGTTAACCTTGAACAGAGCAATCTCTCGCTTAATCACATCGGCCGAGCTGTAGTCCCGGGCACTGACCACATCGACCAGCTTGTTGAGTTGTCCCAAAATTTGGTCTAGGGTCGCGCGGTCCCCCGAGGCTACGATATTCATATACGAAAAATCGGGGTCGGTGGAAGGCGACACGACAAGGCTGTCAATGTTATACCCGCGACGCGAAAACACCAGAGCGATGCGATTCAGTACCCCAGGCTTGTTGGCAACATAAAGGCTGATGGTATGACTTTGTTGAGTTTGAAGGTCCATTTCAGGTACTCCCCGTTGGTTTTTCCATTTTCTTTTTCGGCGGTTCCAACAGCATATCACGCAGTGAAGCCCCTGCAGGAATCATAGGGAACACGTTGTCGTGTTTTTCAACTTCTGCGTCAATAAGGCAGGGCCCGTCGTTGTAGGCCAGGGCGGCGCGAAGAATCTTTTTGACATCGGCCGAACGACGAATTCGGAAGGCTTTAATGCCGTAGGCTTGAGCTAGCTTAACGAAGTCGGGGTTGCCCTCAAGGTCGACACCAGACAGTCGGTCTTCGTAAAAGAGGTTTTGCCATTGTCGAACCATGCCCAAGTAACGGTTGTTGATCACCAGAATTTTTAACGGTAGTTTTTGAATGACTGCGGTCGAAAGTTCAGGAAGCGTCATTTGAAAACCACCGTCGCCAACAATGGCCACCACCGGTTCGTTTGGTCGGCCTAGCTGTGCGCCAATGGCGGCAGGGAAACCCCAGCCCATGGTACCCGCTCCACCCGAGGATAACCAATTAAAGCGTTGATCGGTAAGGTAAAACTGTGCTGCCCACATTTGGTGTTGGCCGACGTCCGTCGTAACAATGGCTTTGCCTTTGCTGAGCTTGTACATTTCTTCGATGACGTGCTGGGCCCGCAACTTACCTTCTTTACGGTAGTTGAGCGGAAATTCTTTCTTCCAACGTTTCACCTGTCGTATCCATGGTGAAAGATCGGTTTTTTCAAGGTGAGGAATCAGGGCGTGCAAGACGGTTTTGGCGTCGCCCAACAGAGCACAATCAACTTTGACCACCTTATTGATCTCGGCAGGGTCAATGTCCAGGTGAATCTTGACGGCGCCTCGGGCAAAATCCTCGTAGTTCCCGACAATCCGGTCGTCCCAGCGTGAGCCGATCGAAAAGATGAGGTCAGCATCCACAACAGCTTTGTTGGCGTAGGCGGTACCGTGCATTCCTAGCATCCCCATATTCAGCTCGTGACTTTCGGGAAAGGCCCCTTTTCCGAGCAGAGTGTTGACCACGGGAACTTGCAACATTTCGACGATTTGGGTGATTTCTTCTTGTGCACCAGAAATGATAGCTCCATGACCTAACAAGAGAAGCGGTTTGCGTGCTTTTTTGAGCAGTTGGGCCGCCGTCTGTAGGGCTGTTGAATCGGGAAGGGTAGGAATTTTGTAGCCCGGTAGGTGAAATTGAGAATCATAGTTAGGCACAAAGAACTTGCTCGAGACATCCTTGGGAAGGTCAATCAGCACAGGACCGGGCCGGCCGGTACGCGCCAAGTAGAACGCTTCTTGGGTGATGCGCGGCAGGTCTTCGACGTCCTTTACTAAATAAGAGTGTTTGACTGCTGAGTAGGTCAGACCCGAGACATCGGCTTCTTGAAAGGCATCCAGCCCCAGCGACCAGCTGACCGCTTGCCCAGTAATGACCACAAGGGGAACCGAGTCCATCAGCGCTGTAAACAAGCCTGTGATAGTATTGGTAGCTCCTGGTCCTGAGGTGACAAGAGCGACGCCGACCCTACCAGTAGCCCGAGCATAACCGTCCGCCATGTGCACTGCACTTTGTTCATGACGGGTCAGCACCAGTTTAAGATTAGATCCTACAAGAGCGTCGTAAATCGGAATCGCCGCGCCACCGGGCAGGCCGAAAATATACTCGACTTTCTCTTGGATCAGCACATCGATCAGCGCATCGGCGCCGGTCTTCTTGATGTCTGCCACGAAAAGCCTCCTTATCGATCAGCTGGCCTCAAAAAGTACAAAAGAAATTTGTAATTCTGAGAACCTAAACAAAGTATCTGAGAAAATATGAAAACAGTCAAGCGAAATACGACAAGTAGTTGAATCTTACTAAAAAAATATGAAAACAAAACCACCAAATGGTCTGAGAGTAAAAAAAATAATAAAAAAAAATAAAAGAAATTCTTAGGGTTAACGATACCTTGTGAGAGGTACCGGGTTGGTTTATTCTCAACTTATGACTCAACGACAGAATTCTCGCATCCCTTTTGACGAAATTCCGGCGTTTTTTGCCCGTGAAGGCCTTACGTATCGTTCTCGTTCCCGTCTTGAAGCCCCCGAAGTGCTGTCTTATGATTGGACTAAGTCGCCCTATGCCTTGGCTAATCAGGCCGAATGGGCTGTTCTAACCAAAAAATACGGTCAAAAGCTTGAAGCAGGCCTTGGCGCCCCTGTTTGGTTGGGCTGGGTCTCGGAGTCGGTGGGATGGGGCGTTTTTGCTGACACGGCTTTGCTAGAGGGGGACTTGGTAGGCGAGTATGCAGGGGTCGTAAAACGGGCAACGGAGGTTCCCCCGGTCAAGGACGAGAAGGGCCATTACCTTTCGGATTATGCCTGGAACTACCCTGATGAATTGCCCGATGGGACAGAATTTGAAATTGATGCCTACCGTGAGGGAAATGCTTTACGATTTGTTAATCATAGCTTTACACCGAATTGCGCAGTGGATCATACTCTGGTTGGCGGTATTTTTGTGACGTTTTTTCGCACACTCCAACCCATCAAAGCCGGTGAGCAGCTGTTTGTCGATTATGGCGAAGACTACTGGGCCGAGGGCTTTAGAACGTTGGAGCCCTTATGAAAGGGGCAAGAATTTTAAACCGTCACCTAAGCGCGGCGATGTCGGTCGTTTTGCTGGGGGTTTTAGCGACTCCCGTGGCGGCCCTGACACCTTCGGACCCCCAAGGCGGGGCATGGGGTGGTTGGTCTGCAGCGGCAGAATCCGCCGATGGAAAGTACATGGCCAGTGTCAGCCTAAGGGGTGAAGTGGCCCTCTGGAAGCCCAAAACAGGCGAGAACCTATTCTTAAAACGCTTTCCTGGGGTGATTTTTCGCTCAGTCACTCTGAATGGCACGACAGTTGTCGCAGGGGGTGAAGAGGGTAGCCTGAAAGCTTTCGATGATCGAGGTAACCTTGTGAACTTTTCACCCCTGCCTGGCACCGTAAGGGCCTTGGCTGCGGGGCCAAACGGCTTTTGGTCGGTTTGTGATGACGGAAACCTGCGCTTTGAGTCCTGGCAGGGTAGGGTCGTATGGACAGTTGCCTTGCAACGTCGGGCTCCCGTTTTGGCTCTTGCTCTTTCAAAGGATGGCCAGTGGTTGGCCTTGAGCGGTGAAGACGGAAAATTAGAGGTGCGTTCAGCACAAGATGGCCACCTTTTTGCTTCTTGGCAGGTTACCAACGATTGGGTTAGAGCGGTAACCGCTGTTCCCGGGGGCTGGTTGTGCGGAGACGACAAGGGGAATCTCACGACGTGGGGACCCTGGGGCGAAGCAAAAGGAACCATCCCGTTGGGTGAACCAATAACCGCCCTGGTGGTACACCAAAACAAATGGGCGGCGGGGAGTCTTCACGGCACGTTCTGGAATGGAGAATTGGGGCAGGAGCCTTCAGCGTCGTGGCCCTGTTCCGTCGGTCCTGTTGCGGAAATTTTTTTTCAAAACAACGGCTGGCTCACCTTGGGCGCCGATGGTGGACTTAGGTTATGGAAGGGCTATTTAGGGCAAATTCAAGGGGAAATCCTGCCTTAAAGAGGGGTTTTGTAAGACTTGACACGTGTGTTTTTTCCGTGACACGGTATTTGTTAGCGCTCTTGCGAAAAAGGAGAGAGGATGAAGATCGATAAAACTAAGTTCAAAGAAGGGGTCCTGGGTCGCCTCAAGCGCCATTATGGCAAGAAGCTTTCCGAAGCCGCCCCGCAGGAGCTGTACTCCGTGGTTTCGGATACGGTGATGGAATGGATCCTTGATAACTGGCTAGCGACACGGCAATTGGCCGAAGATAAAGATGTTAAGCAGGCCTATTACCTGTCGGCAGAATTTCTTATGGGCCGCGCTTTGAGCAATAACCTCGTCAACATGCTGGCCGAAGCCGATGTCAAAGCGGTGTTAGAAGAGCTGGGCGTAGATTACAACCTGGTCGAAGACCGCGAAGCTGACGCGGGGTTGGGGAACGGCGGTTTAGGCCGACTCGCGGCCTGCTTTTTAGATTCATTGGCCACCCAAGACCTCCCCGGCCACGGTTACGGTATTCGTTACCGTTATGGAATGTTTCAACAAAAAATCGTTGGCGGCTTTCAAACTGAGTTGCCAGAACGCTGGCTGGACGAGCGTGACCCTTGGTCGATTCGCCGCGCCGATCAGGCCGTTGTGGTTCGCTTTGGCGGTCAGGTTATTGTCGAAAAAGACGCTAATGGCCGTGAAAACTTCAAACGCATCAATGCCGAGGATGTTAAAGCCATTCCCTACGACGTTCCCATTGTTGGTTACGACACACCGACCGTGAACACCCTGCGTCTGTGGGAAGCTGTTTCGCCCGAGGGTTTTGACTTGCAGTTGTTCAACGACATGCAGTATCAACGCGCTGTTGAAAAAGAAAATGTGGCCGAGGATATTTCTCGAGTTCTTTACCCGAACGATACAGGTCCCCAAGGTAAGGTGCTTCGCCTTCGCCAACAGTACTTTTTTGTGTCGGCGTCCCTGCAAGACATTGTCAGTAACTTTAAACGCCGCCATGGGGCCAAATGGAATTTGTTCCCTTCGAAGGTTGCCGTTCAGCTTAATGACACTCACCCCGTGGTGGCCATCCCTGAGCTGATGCGCATCTTAATGGACTGGGAAAAACTCAGCTGGGATGACGCCTGGGCTATCACGACACAAACCTTTGCCTATACCAACCACACCATTTTGGCCGAAGCCCTCGAAAAGTGGCCGATTGCTATCTTTGGCGGTCAATTGCCTCGCATCATGATGATTGTCGAAGAAATCAACCGACGCTTCCTCGATTCGTTACGGCAAAAGTACCCCGCCGATTACACCAAGCAACGTTCGATGGCCATTATCGGTGACGGCGTTGTTAAGATGGCCTGGTTAGCCATTGTTGGCTCGCACTCCGTAAACGGTGTTGCGGCTCTGCATACCGAGATTTTAAAGAATCAGGAACTGAAAGATTGGTACGAGCTGTACCCTGAAAAGTTCAACAACAAAACCAATGGGGTTACTCAACGCCGGTTCCTGCTTAAGGCCAACCCCGGACTCTCACAGCTGTTGATCTCGAAAATCGGTTCCGACTGGATTAAAAACTTTTCGCAAATTGCTACCTTTAAGCCCTTTGAAAAAGACGAAAAGATTGTTGCTGAGCTTGCCAAAATTAAAAAGGCTAACAAAGTTCGGCTTTCGGAATACCTGGAAAAAACCCAAGGAATCAAGCTCAACCCTGATAGCCTTTTTGACGTCCAGGTTAAACGCCTTCACGAGTACAAGCGCCAGCTGTTGAATATTCTTCACATCATTGTTTTGTACAATGAGCTGAAAGCCAACCCCGCCGCGTATAACCATGTGCCCCGAACCTTCTTGTTCGGAGCCAAGGCCGCTTCGGGTTACCGCCGCGCCAAGAGCATCATTAAGCTGATCAACACCGTAGGCGCGAAAATCAACGCGGATCCGGCGGCCAAGGGCAAGCTCGAAGTTTACTTCTTAGAAAACTACCGGGTTAGCTTGGCTGAAAAGATCATTCCTGCGTCGGACGTTTCAGAGCAGATTTCGACCGCAGGAAAAGAGGCTTCGGGCACCGGCAACATGAAGTTCATGATGAATGGCGCTTTGACCGTGGGTACCCTCGATGGTGCCAACGTCGAAATTGCCGAAGAAGTTGGCGAGGACAATTGCTTTATCTTTGGTTTAAAGGCCGATCAAGTTCATCGTTTGGCTACAGCCCAGTCGTACAACCCGTGGGCGGTTTTAGACGAGTACCCCGAGATCAAGCAGGCCGTGAACCAGCTAATCGACGGAACCTTTAACGTCGAGAGCTTTGACCTGTTCAAAGAGATTTATGATTCTCTGCTCTACGGCCTGGAGGGCAACCCCCCGGATCAGTACTTTGTTCTCAAAGACCTGCCTGAATACATCAAGGCCCAAAAGAAGATTGACGAGGCCTACCGTGACCAAAAGAAATGGCACAAGATGGCTTTGGTCAACATTGCAAGCAGTGGCAAGTTCAGCTCGGACCGTACCATCAACGAGTACGCGAAAGAGATTTGGAAGATTGCCCCTGTCCGAGCGTAAAAAAAGGCTGGCGAAAGCCAGCCTTTTTTTACCCCAACGGGGCCCTAGTTCACCATGTACGCTTCGAGCTCGCGTTCCATCGACGGCGTCTGAAGCTTCTGCAGAGCTTTCTTCTCGATCTGACGAATACGTTCTTTGGTCAGTTGGAACTTTTCACCAATTTCTTTCAAACTCAACGGTTTCTTTTCATTGAGCCCAAAACGGAACTCCAGAATGGTTGATTCTTTCGGGCTGAGTGTCGTGAGCGCCTCGTTGATGTCTTTCTTTAAGGCCGTGCTGATGGTGACCTCTTCAGGAGCCGAAAAATCTTTATCTTCAAGAAAATCACTGAGAACCGAAGTGTCCTTGTCGGTATAAACCGGGGACTCTAATGAAACCATTTCACGGCTAATGTCCATGAGTTCGCGGACCATACCCTTGTCCATGCCCAGGGCTGTTGCAATCTCTTCATCCGAGGCTTCAAGACCACGGTCGGCAAAGATCTCTTTGCGGTACTTCTCGATCTGCACCAGCTCATTCGCCCGGTTTAACGGCAGGCGAATGGTTCTTGATTTTTCGCAAATAGCCTTGAGAATTGACTGACGAATCCACCAAACGGCATACGAGATAAAGTGATACCCCTTATCGACGTCAAAGCGTTCAATGGCGTTAATCAGGCCGATATTGCCTTCACTGATTAAATCGTCCAGAGCTAGACCCTGGTTTTGGTACTTTTTGGCAACGTTCACAACAAAACGCAGGTTGGCGGCAATCAACTTTTCTTTCGCGGCTTTATTCCCAGCCGCCGCAAGCCGAGCGTATTTTTGTTCTTCTTCTCGGGTCAACAGAGAAACCTTATTGATTTCTTTCAGGTAAATCGAAAGGGAATTGTCGGTATCGGAAACGATTCCCCCTGACAAACTAGTCCTTTTCATGATGCCTCCCGGTACGCTTATTCTAATGCAAACTTTATGCCATATAATGACTGAGTTTCTCAGGAAAAACACTAAGTTATTATATAATAAAGAATTAAAATTAAATTGCTTTCCTAATATTCGGGAGCAAAACAATTGTATACAATTAGAAGTGTGTCAAATTGAATCGATCTTTTTATTCTAGATTAGAACTGTATCAATTTGGCCTGAATTTCCTAAAGACGAGAAATTCTGGAGCCTTTTGACTCACCAAAAGAATTCTTGACCTGTTGAGGCCCGTTGAGTATATTCTAGGGGCAAATCCAAACATTTCCAACTATGAGGAGGGTTGATATGACGTTGAAGCCCCTTGGTGATCGTGTTCTCATTTCTCTCGAAGAAGCCGAAAAGAAGACGGCCTCGGGAATCTATATTCCGGACAATGCCCAGGAAAAAACCCAAAAGGGTACTGTTGCCGCCGTGGGAACCGACAAGGATGTGATCACCGTCAGTGTTGGCCAGAAGGTCATGTACGATCAGTACGCTGGTACCAAGGTTAAGGTAGACGGCAAAGAATACCTTATCGTCAAGATGTCAGACATTCTGGCAATTCTGGAATAACACGGTCTAAACCCATAAAGCACCCCTTAGGGGTGCTTTTTTTTTTTGCTTTTTTTCGGTAGACTGACAGCATGGATAATCGGGGGCTCTGTGAACGCTTGAGCCAGGTACAGGAGCACATTCACGTAGCGTGCCAGCGTTCTCACCGAAACGAACGGGATGTTTTGCTCGTTGTGGTCACCAAACGGCACCCAGTCGAGGCTATCCAAGAACTTTTTCGACAAGGTCAACGACATTTTGGCGAAAATCGCCTCCCTGAAGCCCTCGAAAAACTGCCACAACTTCCCGACGAAGCTATTTGGCACATGATTGGCCACCTGCAAAGCAATAAAGCTAAACAGGCAGCCCAGCTTTCGTGGGTACAATCATTGTCTTCAGTTTCGGCAGCCCTGGCCCTTCAAAAAGAGTTAGAACGAACACAGCGAAGCCTCGAGGTGCTTGTTGAGGTAAAAACGTCGCCTGAAGAAGCAAAGCTGGGTCTGGGGTCCTTTGAGGAGCTAGAAGCCCTTGCCCAGGCCTTAACCTCGTGCTCCCGACTCCGGGTGCGGGGGTTGATGACCATGGCGCCTCAGACCTCTGATGAAGGCCTAATTCGGCAGAGTTTTCGTACGTTGAGGGACTGGCGGGAGCGTGCCGCCTCACGCTTTCCTTGGGCTTCGTGGGACCACCTGTCGATGGGGATGTCGCAGGACTTTGAACTTGCGATCGAAGAGGGGAGTACCCTTGTACGGGTTGGCACCGCAATTATGGGCCCTCCGCCCGAGGAAACCCCGTGAAACCCCGCACCTGGTTCAAAAAGGTCCTGTTAATCGTTTTTGGCCTCGTGTGGCTGTCTCAAAGTGTTTTTGCTGACCCACCGGTCTCGGGCAGTACCGCCAGCGGCTTTGGTGAGCCCTATACGGCCAAAGAGTTTCCGGGCTGGATGCTCGACCTGCGTCGAGGCGAGTCGTTGTTTTTTGGTTCATTCCCGCTGTTTTTTATCTTTGCGGGTCTGGGCTATGACTATTACTACTACTACGCCGTGAGCGGGCAAAACCCTGCCTACACACCCTGGCCTGCGGGACCGGGAACCTCGGGCTGGACGACCACCACCAACGCCGGTCAACTTTCGGACAAAACCAAAACTTTGATGCTCGTCAGTGCCACGGCTTCACTGATGCTTGCCCTGACGGACTGGCTGATTGGG
Organism: bacterium; assembly: GCA_021782055.1. Next base: position 41,719 of record JAJXVP010000005.1, read on the forward strand.
AAGCTCACCCAGTGAGTGAAAGACCCTCGCAAAAGACGGTTGTCGTCCCTGAGCTGTTGAAGCCCGTTCGCCTCGACGTGTTTATCGCGTCTTTGGGCTTGTTTACCCGTAACCAATGGGAACGCCGCCAGGGTGGAGTTACTTGCGACAACAAGGCGTTAAAACCATCGTTTAAGCTTAGGGGAGGCGAAACCCTTGAGCTTAGCTGGACCGACCCTCCTGAAACGGTTCTAGCGCCCCAAGAGCTTCCTCTGGATATTTTGTGGGAAGATTCTCAGCTGATTGTACTCAACAAAGCCCGTGGACTTGTCGTTCACCCGGCCGCCGGTCACCAAGAAGGAACCTTGGTTAATGGGCTGTTGTTCCATGTCAAAAGCTTGCAAGACGAATTTGACGAGACGGCACGGCCAGGGATTGTTCATAGGTTAGATAAAGAAACGACTGGCGTGTTGGTGTGCGCCAAAACCCCCGAAGCACTCGAGTTTTTAGCCCGACAATTTCGTGAAAAGACCGCCAAAAAGGTGTATTGGGCTGTCGTCAAAGGCCAGCTGACGCCCACGGGGAGCTGGAAATCGGGCCTGATCCGTGACCCGCGACACCGTCAACGGTTTACCGTCGCCCCCGAAGACCAGGGCAAGTGGGCCTGGACTGATTGGCAAGTGCGTGAGGTTCACGGCCGCTGGAGCTGGTTGGCGTTGTACCCTCACACGGGGCGTACCCATCAGTTGCGGGTGCATTGCTCGCAAGCCGGTCACCCGATTTTAGGCGACCCGGTGTATACCCGTCCTGACGCCGAGTTCCCCGATGCCCCGTTGATGTTGCACGCCCGAAGCCTGACGCTGACGTTGCCCGAGGGTGAGCAACGAACTTTTACGGCTCCCATTCCTCAAGATTTTCGGGAAGTAGGGGAACGTGCGGGGTTCGTCTGGCCAGATGACGAGCCGTATTAAACAGCTTTTCACTCCGCATCAGGGTGGGCGGTCCCTCACCAGGAAAAATTAAGGTATCTTCATGACCTTGAAAAAAACGTTTTTCTAAGGCTTGAGAAAGGTTGACCTTGGCATAGGGGCTTGATGTTGACCCTGGACGACCCGCCGAGATTAAATCGCCACAAAACAGCCACGACCCAACCTTGTAGACAGCGGCATCATGCGATAACTCAGGAAAGCAAAAAACATCGACGGACATGTCGTTTAATTGCAAGCGAGTCCCGGGTTTGACCACCTGGCAGTTGAACTCTTGAACCACCGCCTGGCGACTGAAAATTTGGGCGTCGTAGATCCGTTTGAGGGTTTGTAGGCCCCGAATATGGTGCGATTGACAGCGGGTAATCAAAACCCACCGGATGTAGTAGTTGTTCTGTTCGATGAGGTCGAGCAGGGCCACATCCAGCACACCAGGGTCGATCAAAATCGCATCACCGCCGTTATCGGGCCCCAGAATGTAGGTGTTGGTAAAGTTTTCGGCAGAGTAATGGAAGTAGAATTTCATAGCTCGTCCTTCTCTTCGT
>JAJXVP010000097.1 GCA_021782055.1 bacterium
TAGACGAAGGCCTCACCGCCTTTGTCCGAGAGCTCCAAAGAGCACGCCTCCACGGTTTTACCCCGACAGATTTTCACTTGGCCGTCAAAGAGCTAAAATCCGAAATTGAGACGGCCTACGCGCAACGGGGTGGCTTAACGGATGAAGATCGGTTTCAAGCCCTAGCACAAAACTTTCTTACAGGTTTTCCGGTGCCCAGCGACAAAGAGCAGTATGAGGCGGGCCTGAAGGCACTTTCGAGCATAACTTTGCCCGAACTTAACCAGTTTGCGTCCGGCCTTTTAGCATATCCCAAGTTCCGTATGGCCATCTTGAACCCCGAAAAGCCGGGAGCACCTATTCCCTCTGGTGAACACTTTCTTAAGTTAGTGGCCAAAGTTCAAGCTGAGGGCGTTAAAGCCTTGGCAAACCGCACGGTATTGCCCTTGATGACAACCTTGCCGACACCCGGAGCGATTGTTCAAGAACAGCACCTCACCGCCTTGGGCGTTACCGAATACCAGCTGGCCAATGGGGCTGTAGTCTATGCCAAACAAACCGACTTCACCCCTCACGAAGTGTTACTCAACGGCCAGCGACTGGGGGGACTGAGCCTTATTGATACCAAAGATTTGTTAAGTGTCGAACAAGCCCCTTCCCTGTTTTCACAAACCGGCTTAGGGCCTTTAGATGCCAGCCAGCTATCTGACTTTCTAGCCGGAAAGCAGGTGCAACTGAGTGCCAGTGTGGGAACCAGTGGTGTATACCTCAGTGGTTCTGCCGCGACTCCCGATTTAGAAACTCTGTTTCAGCTACTCCATGAACAATTAGGTCCGCCTCATCGGGACCCCAGTGCCGAAGCCGCTTGGTTTGCCCAAATGCGCGACTACCTCAAAAACGCCGACCACCTGCCGCGCACCTTGGTCCAAAGAGCCCTAGAACGGCTTTTGACGCAAGATAATCCGCGTGGACAACCCCTGACAGCGAAAAACCTGAGCCAGGTTAAGGCTGATAGGGCGGCCTTGCTGTGGGGCGACCTGTTAAAAAATCCCCATGGGTTAGTTCTGTCTATCGTTGGCGATTTTGATCCTGCGCAATTGCGACACCTGATTCGCGTGTATGTGGCCAGTCTGCCGCCCGGACCGGCGACTCCCCCCCACGACTGGGGCATACGTCCCGTTTCGGGCCCCGAAACCACGGTGATCGCTCAGGGACAAGACAACCGCGCAGAAAACACGTTGGTGATGATCAACCCACGACCCTTTCGCCCCGACGATCGTTTTGCCGCCAATACGCTAAAAGAATTGTTAAACATCAGACTTCGCGATGTTCTTCGCAATGAAAATGGCGGAACCTACAATGCTCAAGCCGATATTTCGTTGTCTCCCCTGCCCTACCCCCATGCCACAGCAGAAGTTGCCTTTACCTGTGCCCCAGCGCGGCAAAAAGACCTTGATGCTCTGGCCTTGAGTGTTTTGGACTCGGTCGTTCAGGACAAGTTTTCTCAAGCCGCCTTTGCTCAAGCCAAGGCCATCGCCGTACGCGGTGTTCAAGGGTATTTGAAACGGAACGCCTTTTGGAGCGGCATTCTTCCTGAATACAGCCTAAAAGGCTACCCGTTGGAAGAACTCGCAGGGTTGAGTGAACGGTACTCTCAAGTAACCCGTGCTCAGGTCGTAGCCCTTGCCCGTGAGGTTCTGACAACGTCTCGAGCGCTAGAGGTTGTTCTCAAGCCAGCGCCGTGACCAAGTTGTCACGCGAGCTAGACTCTCGTCGCTGATCGTGTGTTCCATCTCGAACTCTTCGTAGTCGGGATGGATCCCCAAGGCCTCGAGGGCCTGGCGGGCTTGTCGTCCATGCGCAATCGGCAGGACTCGATCCCTTGTTCCGTGCACAATCAAATATGATATTTTGCTCAAACGGCTCAAAGGAGCCGCCGCCGAAACCGAACTAGAAAGAATTCTACCGCTCATCAAGGCTGCGGCACTCAAACTCTCGGGCGAGGCTAAGGCCACCGAAGCAGCCATGATGGCTCCTTGGCTAAAACCAGCCGCCAGCACCCGGTTAGGATCTGTCCCATAGCGATCGGGCAACGATGTTAGAAACGTTTCAAGGAGTTCACGGCTGTTAAGAGCAGAATTTTCGTCGGCAAGTAAACCGTCGGGGGTAAACTCGACAGGAAACCAAGCAAAGCTCCCTGGCCCAAGCGTTAGGGGAGCCCGCACGCTGATAACAAAAAATCGTGGCGAAAACTCTTCGGCTAGACCAAAAAGGTCTTCTTCGTTACTACCGTACCCATGGAGGAACATCAGAACTGGAGGGCGTTCTGAGGCTTCTCGAGGGGGCCGCACCAAATGATAAAGCTCAGACATCTTACCCAACTTTACTCTTACCCAACTTCACTTAAGCATAAGCCATTCATTGGCTAAAATACGCAATTCTTGAGTCGTCGCACACCCCAATTTTTGTTTAATGTGCTCTTTATGGGTATCAACCGTCTTGATGCTGAGCCCAATTTTTTCAGCAATCATACGCGAACCTAGGCCACGTCCCATCCAAGTAAAGACCTCAAGTTCACGGTCGGTAAGCTTTGAGGCGACATCCGGTGTAACCGACGTCCCTCCTCCAAGCATATTCTGGAGCATCAATTCTTTTACTTCGTCGCTAAACCATTTTCGACCATTACTGACGGCACTGACCGCTTCGAGAACGCGCTGAGAAACCTCATCTTTTTGCACATACCCGAACGCGCCAGCCGCCAACGATCGTTCCGCGTAGACGCGTTCGTCGTGCATCGAGAGGATGAGCACCCGAAGCCCCGTATGCTTGGTCATCAGATCTTTTAACAACTCTAAACCATTATCTCCGCCCAAACTGAGGTCGAGCAGAACGACGTCGGGATGAGTTTCTTCGATGACCTGAAGTGCCTCTGAGCGATCAGAGGCTTCTCCTACGACAATATCCCTAGGCGACTTTGAGATCAATGACGCCAAACCTTTGCGAAAAATGGGATGATCATCGACCAAAACAATACGAGTCTTCATGGGTTCTTGCCTTTTTCTTGTCTGTCCAGATTTGAGTATAGTCACATGCCTCCAATAAAAAAAGGGGGAACGGCTGTTGATCAACCGTTCCCATACCACAAGACAACCCTTTGCGGCCTTGGTTCCCGGAGTCCAATCAGGAACAAAACCCCTGTGAGCCAGAGATTTTCGGCCCAAGGTATCTGACATGAAGCTACACCCGAGCCCATTCTGCCGGAATCCAAGATTATCCTGATTCCAATTAAGAACAGCAACCTTACATTCAATCAGTTTATTTTCTGATGCTTGAAACAGTTTTATTTCTTATTCTCCGATTAGTACCTCCGTGACAAACTGAACTACTCAGGGAGCCTATGACCATCACACTGCAAGAACATCAAGAATCTGCGACACGAGAAATTGTTCTTGAGTCGTCTCGTCTAACTGCACGTTTTTTACCCGAAATTGGTTTTAAGTTTTGTTCCTTGCGCGAAAAGACCTCAGGAATGGAGTTTTTATTTCAGCCGGTCAGTGGAAAGCATCCTATCCCAGCGTATCGTGGACGTTTCGTCGACTTTGAAGCTTCAGGATGCGATGAAATGTTACCGACGATCGACGAATGCCTCTATGAAGGACCAGTTTTTGCCGGTCGATCGTTGCCTGATCACGGTGGGGTTTGGAGCCGCCCCTGGTCCGTTCATCTGGCTGATCAAAAGATCCATGGGAGGATTCGACTTTTGGAATTGCCGCTCCTTTTCGAAAGGACCATTTCTTGGGTTGACGAAAACTCTTTGGAATTCCGCTACCAGGTCACCAATGAAGGAGACTCTCCCGTCGATTACCTCTGGGCCCTGCACCCTCTTTGTGTGTTTCAGCATGATGCTAAACTGCTTCTCCCCCGTGTGTCAGAAATGTTTAACGTCCATCAATATGGTCAACGCGAAGAGGTTCTGCCCTTTCCCATTCAGGATTCATTGGGGAAAAAAGCCTGGAATGTCTGCGAGCTTGCCGAATATGCTGAAAAAAAATGTTACAAATTTTACCCTCAGGGCCCAATAACTGGCATGGCCGGCATTTGGTACAGAAGTCAGCATCTGGTTTTTCTTGTCGAATTTGATCCTAAAGAAACTCCTTACCTAGGAGTTTGGATCAATCGCGGAGACCCTGAAGTTCAAGGTGACTATAACCTCGCCGTTGAACCGGCCAACGGCTTCTTCGATTCTCTCGCCGTTGCACAACGCCGGGGCACGGTGGTGACCCTCTTACCCCAGGAACAAAAATCTTGGAAAGTGGTAATCCGCGTGCTGGACGAAACGGCTCTCGATTTGAGTCAATTTGCATGATAGCGTCAAGGAGGTCTTTCATGTTGAAACCAAGATTTTTAAAAACGGCCATTGTTTTGCTCTTGTTGGGAGTATTCTCTCAAGCCTTGACCGCTGAAGGGAGTCAAGAAAATGATCCGGGAGTTTTGCCCAGTTCCACAGGGTGGAAACTTGTTTGGCACGATAATTTTACGACCGGAAAATCGTTAACACAGGGCGTATGGATGCCTGAAGAATACCCACCGCTTGCCAACAACTCAGAATTGCAAGCCTACACGGCTGATCCTGCCAACATTTATATCGCAAATGGTCACTTGGTTTTGGAGGCTTTGCGAACCAAGACCAAAAATGGCTGGAAGATCACCTCAGGACGCATCAGCTCATCGATGAACCTTGCCTTTCGTTATGGCCGCTTAGATTTTCGAGCCAAACTTCCTTTAGGTCGGGGAACCTGGCCCGCCTTGTGGCTTCTTCCCATAGACCCCTCGGGGCACGGCTATATGTGGCCGGATTCGGGCGAAATTGATGTTATGGAAGAAGTAGGGTTTGAAGGAAATAAAATCCACAGTACGCTTCACACCTCAAAGTATAATTACACTCTTGGCACACAAATTACAGCAACCTACCCTGTTCGCGAAGTCAATCATTGGCATGTGTATTCTCTGGAATGGTACCCCGATCATATTACTTTCCTTGTCGATAACCATCCGTTTCTCACCTTTAACAAAGATGGCGGTGACTGGCGCCGCTGGCCCTTTGATAAGCCATTCTATATCATCATGAACTTGGCAATTGGCGGGACTTGGGGTGGTCAACATGGCGTCGACAACAAGCTTTTTCCTGCGAAAATGGAGGTTGATTGGGTTAGGTTGTACCAAAATCCAAACGTGCCGGGCTCCGAGATCGTGCACCCCTAGACATAATCTTTACAGCATTTGACTTGACAACATGTAGATAGAGGGGGGCAGTATGAGTATCGGCGAGATTATGGATTTAGCAATCATTTGCACCGACGCAGCCGACCTCTATCAGCTCAATCTTATCCGCGCCTTGACCAAGTTGTGCTCAGAGAGGGGGATTACCACCTGTGCCCTCACGGTAAATGTAGCCTGGCGGGAGCACCCCAGTGCGGATATTGATCAGTTGATGGTGGCCTGGGCTGAACACGGTGTTTTTGATGCTTATGTTCTGCTCGTTGACCCCTTAGTCATTAATTCTGATATGCCCTCTGCCGCAAGGATTCTTAAAGCAATTTCGCGCCGCCCGGGGGTGGTCATTGGTCAACCAACAGTTCCATTGCCAACTGTAACTGTCGACAATGAACAACCCATGCGCGATATGCTTCGTCACCTCTATGACAGTCATGGGTATCGACACTACCTTTTTCTCCTAGGTCCGGAAAACTCCTTCGACGGCTCACAGCGCGAAGAGGCGATTCGACAAGAAATCGCCCAATTTCCGGACGTAACGTCTGAATACCTCCGTGCCTTTTTTCAAGAAGACATCGCCTATGAGTTGGTAAAAGAGCGTCTGCAAGACTCCTCTCGCCCCTTTCCTCGCGTAATTACAGCTTGTAACGATAACATGGCTTTTGGTGCACTTCGAGCCTTGGCGGAATTTGGTATTGCGGTCCCGGCAGAATGTGCTGTTACAGGCTTTGACGATGTTGAGTTGGCAGCTTTACAAGTCCCGTCATTGACAACAATTCGTCAAGAACCGTTGGCCACGGCGCAAGCCGTTCTTGATTTGTTAGCCTCAGCTGGCCCCACAGAAACCCGTTCGGCTGTTAGGCGTACCATTCCTACTACCCTGATCCTTCGGGAGTCGTGCGGTTGTAGCCGCGATGCGCCCATTGACTTTTATCGGGAACGGCTTGCCCTTTCGACATTTGCCCAAAGCCAGGACAGCCGCTTTCGGACAGCGGTTTCGGACTTTAGCCTTTCGGTGAATGCTGTAGCGAGTATTACCGAACTCAATAATTCTCTGAACCACTTCGCCAAGGTAGCTGGTGTCAGGAATTTGGCTTTTGGCCTCTTTGAGCCGACCAACTACCTTTCGGTTTCTCGCATCTCCCCCTCGGACCCTGGCCTCGTGACCAATGAAAACACAGTTGTCTCTGCCAAAGATTTTATTGGGCCTATGGGGATACCCCTTTCTACGGGAGAAGTAACCGTAGCCTTTCTCCTTTTAGTCTCAGGAGAGTTGCAAGGGGTTTTTGTTTGTCAATGCGACGCCCGACTGATGCAGATGATTCGTATTGTCGCTTCACACACGATCAATACCCTTCAGCGGCTTCGCATGACAGAGCAACTTTTGCACCATACCGAAGAGTTAGAAGTAGCGGTGGAGCTTCGCACCCAAAGTCTGACGCTTGCCATGCGTGAACTTGAAAAGGAAGTACATCAACGCCGTCAGTTGGAAGGCTCGCTTCAGCAGGAAAGGCATGCCTTAGAGACGATTCTGAATAGTCAACCGATTCCCTTACTGATTATCAGCGAACAGACCAACAAGGTGCTCTTTGTCAACCAGCCCGCCAAGGAAATGCTCAGGCTCGAGCGCGACGAAGCCGCCGAGGGTGGCATTCTTGACTGTGTGGCCCCTTTGCTGACTTGGGCAAGAGGAGCGAGTAAAGAAAGTATTCGCGAATTTAAAATCGAAGATACGAGACACCAGCAACATCAAATTTTAGCCAGCGGGACTGAGCTCACCCTGCGCGGAGAACGTTCACATATTCTGTGTGTGGTCGATATCAGTCAACAAAAACAATTAGAAAAAGAACTTTTGACTATAGCCGAGCAAGAACGAGAACGCGTCGGAATGGAAATTCACGATGATGTCTGCCAGCAAATTGCAGCGCTCTCTATTTATGCCGGCATGGTACGCGATGAGGTCCGCTCACGCGGGAAGCCCCCCTCTGAAATGGATGAGTTGATCCATTTAATCAACACCCTTCAAGCCAGGGCCAGGGCAATTTCGAAAGGCCTATTCCCTAAGGACGTTGGTTCTGTTCCCATTGCTGAGGTAATTCAAGAGTTTTTATCTGGGATAGAAAAACAAACAGGCTTAACTTGCGTTTTTGAAGCAGAACCGCAAAAAGCTGGTGCTAGTCTCAATTTCGGGGCCCAATTGCACCTTTTTCGGATTGTCCAAGAATCGGTACAAAACGCCCTTAAGCATGCCAAAGCAACACGGCTCAATTTTCAACTTAAGGAATCGCCCGGGGAACTCCTCTTGACGTATCAAGATAATGGAAAAGGCTTTGGAGAGGCTTCTGAAAAAGGTATAGAACTGAGAACCATTCGCTACCGTGCCGCACAACTATCAGGAATCTTTACTGTAGGCGATGCCCCCGAAGGTCAAGGTGCTTTCCTCAATCTGCGTATTCCACTCCACGATTAACCGCAAACTCCAAAAAAAAGCGGAACCGGCCGAAGCCGGAACCGCCCTTCACAAAGGACCTTAATTCATGCGGGCGGCGTTACCAATGGCAGGCCGCCCTTTTGCAACACTTTTTCTTTACAAGACCTGAACTATTCCAAACGTGCAACAGTAGTCCACTCTGATGGGGTGTGGTAGAAATCAGCATTTCCCGTCATGATCCACTGGCCATCGCGCGACAAACCAGGGTCTGACGCGGTGTCGAGCGCAAAATCGAGCATAAAGGTTTTGCCAGAGGCCGGTGTATAGTTGAAGTGGCTCCACAACACTTTGGCCGACATTTGGTAACCTTGCGCAGTGGGGACCACCTTAATCTCTTGCGCCGGATCGCCCGTTCCATGGGTCCAATCGTGGCTAGACGGATTAATATGGGACCGGGCATTCCCGGGGGAAATCCCAATTTGGTAGTCTTGAGGACCAATTGCCGCTGCATACTTACTTTCTGCCGGGTCAAGCCCCAAAAGAACTTCTAGACAGTTACCGTTCCAAATATCCTTGCCAGTCTGGAAATTGATCGGTTTTACACCCGAAACATCAATGTAGATATAGAGCGCGGTAGCGTCGTAGGCAAGGTGAATCTTACCTGTGACTCCAGCATCCGCATCATTGATGGGGAATACGCCCGCCGCAGGCCAGCCGGTATCGGTGCCATCAATCGTTAGCGGTGAAGCCGCCTTGGGGATAACGGTTCCTGCGGCTGCAGCTGAAGCCGCAGAGTTATCTGAAGCCCCAGAGGGCGCGCTAGCGCACGAAACCGCCGTCAAAAGAGCCGCGGATACTGCCGCCGCCGCAAACCAAGACCTTTTCTTCATTATAGGCTCCTTAATTTTTTTGAGCTAAATTATTCAAGCTCAGCAACCTTGGTCCACTGAGAGGGAACGTGGTAGTAGTCCGCGTTACCATCCATGATCCACTGACTATCACGCGACAGGCCCATACCTGAGGCTTCATCCAGGGCGAAATCTACGGCAAAGGTTGTCCCCGAGGCAGGCTTGAAACCGGCAAAATGACTCCACGGAATGCTGGCTTCCATTTGATAACCTTGAGCGGTAACAACCACTTTCATAGCACTAGCCGCTTGACCGTTGTTATGGGTCCAGTCATGGCTGGTTGGCTCAATCTTGACACGGGGATTTCCGGGTGAAAGCCCGATCTGATAGTCTTTGTCGCCCATCGCTGCTTCAAACTTGCTGGCATTAGGGTCCATACCGAAGAGAATTTCTAAGGCATTGCCGTTCCAAATGTCTTTACCATGATTGAAGTTAATCGGCTTGTCGCCGTTCACCGACACGAAAACATAGAGGTTCGTTGCGTCGTAGCAGAGCTTGATGTTGCCCGTTACCCCATCGGCATCGTCGTTAATCGCAATGCCCTTGGTGGCGGGCCAACCTGTGGCATTTCCGTCCACAGGAATAGCACCAGTAGCCTTGGGAATCACAATAGCCCCGTTGGCCGGGGAGACAGAGCTTCCTGCCGAACCTGTTGTTGCACAAGACGCTAACAGCGCCACGCTGGCGGCCATACCCAAAACGGCTAGGCTTCCTCGCAATAATTTCATAGATTACCTCGTTCATCAGTTCCTGACCAAGCTCGGCTTGAACGGAAACCGAAGTATTGGGGCTCATCGGCAACGCCGTAGAAAAATACCCCTTATCCATTGGATCATGGATTTGGCAAATTAAAATCAGAAATATTTCGTATTCAATATCAGGCTATAGCCGGATTAACGATCAGCAAAAACAAGTCAAGTATAGTGTTATCTTACGATAAGGAGTCGTTATGAAATTTCACCTTCCGAAG
>JAJXVP010000006.1 GCA_021782055.1 bacterium
AGCCGGCAATATCTGCCGCCGTAGTCGTTCCCCCCGTACTCACGCCAGCAACATTGGTGGGAATCCAAATACCGATATCGGCATAAAGATTTTGAACACCGGTCAAACGGAACGCCGCTTGCAATTGGCCTACACTAGTAGAACCGTTATCGGCAAAGCCAATGTTCTGAACACGCAGTTGACCAACGTTGGCAATGGTATACCCAGCACCATAAGTAGCATTTGCCAGGCCGCCGTTCGCCGAGGCATCAGAGTAGGTCGTTAAAGAAGTAGGACCGGCCCCTTGTTCTGCTTGTTCCCAGAAGAGGAACAAACCGCTGTTGCTATATGAAACGATAGCATTCTGGGGACCAGGAGCGCCACCGGCAAGACCACCAATGCGTTTAAACACGGCGTCGTCACCTTGATACATACCTACGGTACGAATCCAGTTCCAAGAGCCAAAGGAACCTTCACCCCGTAACGTATCATTGAAAGCGCGGCCTATTTGAAACTCTAACCCATCGAACGGCTTAATCCAAATCTGGGTGTCGTCCGTAATGGAGAACTGGTTATTATCTACACCAATATGTGCTAAAAACCCTACGTACTGCGAATCACCATGAATCGTGAAACCGATACGGGGGGAATTCCCCCACGATGTGCCAATACCGGCTGTCACCCCTGAAGGGGAACCGGAATTGTTGGATGCCAGGGGGGCGTATATGCCACGCCCCCAAGCACCGATACCTACACTTGCCGCTGGAGCCGCCGCCTGAGCGAACGCACCGCCAACAAACAAGGCAAAGGCAACGAAGGAAAGTGCAACTTTCTTCATTGTGGACTCCTTATTGTCTTGATGTTTAACATCTTTTCTTTCCCCTACACGAGGGGAGGGTAAGACGCCTCTACGAGGCTTATATCAGAAATCTACCCTAGAACTATTGGAACACGGTCTTGAAGTTTTGGCAAGCTCTTTTTTAACAGACGTTGACAGGTCAACGGCGGGCGATCATGATACCTATATGCAACCCAAGGATCACCGTCTGGCTGCCGTGATGTTTACCGATATTGTCGGTTTCAGCCGAATGATGGAACAGGACGAGAAAGGTACCTTAAGTACGCTGGATTTTCACAACCAGTTGATTCGAGACCTCATTGGTGCTAATCGTGGCACCGAGATCAAAACCATCGGTGACGCTTTTTTGGTGCAATTTCCCACTACCTTGGACGCGGTGCAATGCGCCCTCGGTATACAAGACGGGATACGTCAGTACAACGCCTCGACTCCGCCGAAACCGTTGCAACTCAGGATAGGGGTTCATGTTGGTGATATTTATTTTTATGAGAATGACGCTTTAGGGGAAGGCATCAACATTGCCAGCCGCTTGCAATCGCTCTCCAAACCTGGGCACATTACCATTAGCCGAGAGGTCTATGCCCAGGTCTCCGGAAAAATCCCCATGAGGGTCGAAAGTCTGGGGCAAGTTCAGCTAAAGAACATCAGCCGGGAGATTCACGCGTATGAAATTCTTCCCGAAGTAGCTGACAATTCAGTGCCTACAGAGCCCCTCACGGCTCCCCAGACCCCTAGCACACCAGTTTCAGACCACAAAAGCGAAGCAGGCCCAGCGCCTTCAAAACCTTCAGATTCTTCAAAACCGTCTGAACCGTACCGAGATTTTAAAGATGTAATCAAAGACGCCATCTTGCAAGAGGTTCAACGGAGTCTTAAAGGAAAGGAATCCTGGAAGGCTTCGCGACGCGAATACCGCGAACGTTTTCATGAAATTCGACGTCAGTATCGTAATCAGGTTGAGGCGACCGAAGGCTCCTACAGTGAGACTCTGCAAAAAAAAGTTTCGTCGGGGGCTACCGGTTGGCGAAGCCACGCCTCAAGTTTTCTATCCGTTAACGCCGGACTTTTCTTCATCAATATGATGACAGCCCAGCCTTTTGACTGGTCAAGAGGCTGGTTCTGGTTCCCCTTGCTGGGGTGGGGCATCGGCTTTCTCAGCCACACGGCAACCTGGCTGTCTGTACGAAAAAACGCGAAAGAAGCTCAGAAACTGGCGACGCTTCAGGGAGAGTCCCTGGCTGCTCTTAAACGGTTCCATAAAGATCGTGAGGGTTTTTCGGCGCACTTTTGGTCGAACGCAGGTGTTAGCATTTTTCTTTTATGGATATGGTACTTTTCCGGCGGCGGATTTTTATGGCCAATGATCCCCATTGCGGCCATGGGAGTGGGGGTTCTCGGCCATCTGAGCTCGTTCTTACATGCGAGAAAAGCATGGAAAAAACGCCGCAATTCGGTGTCGGAGCCTGGCCCCGTAAAGGCCTCTAGCTCGCTTTCTTCGTCCTCGGACTCCCCTGTGACTCTTAAAGCTGAAAACCTCAAACAGGCCATCTTGGTACAAATTCAAACCTGGAAAGGCGCAAACCCTCTGGGAGATGACACCGCTGAAACGTTAGAAAACTATGTTCGGCAAATTCGTGAACTCTCGGCCATCGAACACGATTTAAGCGCCGTCATCGATACAATACGGATCGATGACTTAGAAGCTGAACGGGTGGAGTTGCAGGCAAAAGCTGACAAAACAACTTCGACCGCGTTAAAAGAAGAGTATGCTCGTTCACTTGAAGAAATTTCAAAGCAGAAACGCTCGGCCTTGGATCTGGGGGAGCAACAAGAAATTCTGAATCTTCGGATCGGCTCTGCGTTAAAAAGCCTTCAACAAATGCAGATCGATTTGGCCCGTATCAAGTCCTTGTCCGACGGACAGAAACAGACCTACACCTCGGCGCTCAAAGCTCAAAGCGAAGAGTTGTCCCGGTATTTGGAAGACTACCGTTCAGGTCTAGAAGAATCGGGTCTAGAAGAATTTGACACTGCCTCGTTAGCGACTGCGCCGCAAAAAGTTTGAATTGCCGAAAGGGAACTAAATGGAACTGAAGATATTTTCAAGTTTCTCGTGACAATTGAAACTTTTCACCTTATACTTCATGTGTGCGTACCGCTGACAGTGCTGCCGAGTTTCAGACGGCCGCCCAGTGGCAGTCGTGGCTCAGCCAAGGACCAACTTTTCCGGTGTTTCAACCGGTTCTCTCCCTCGAAACTCAAACCGTTTTCGGCTATGAATGCTTTGGGCGTCTTGATTTGGCCGAGAACGTCGCAAGCTTAGGGGCTTTTTTTCGCGTATCCGATCAAACCCTCAATAATTTACAGCAAGAAGTAGGCTTCACATTAGCCCAGCAAGTGGCACAGGCTTTTTCACCGGTGGAGCAAGCTCGGTTAATTGTTAATGAGTTACCGTCACGACTGACAGCGTTGGCTCCCTTAGAGTTGCCCCCTACCCTTGCGGCTTTGCAACAGGCAAAGATTCCCTTGAATCGTGTGGTTCTTGACGTTCTTTTGGAGCCAGGCTTTCAAAACTTGTTGAGTTTAAAAACGGTAATGGAACGTTGCCGCTCTTTAGGCTGTCAAGTCGCGCTGGGCAACCTCGGCTCAGAGAATAGCCAGCTCGACCTCATCCCGTATTTAAAACCCGATTTCATCAAAATAAGCCTCTCGCTGTTTCATCGTTCCTTCCGAGACCGGCAGTTTCGACGAACCCTCGAACAACTCGGGCGCCTTGCGGAAAATAGTGGAACTGCGCTCTTAATTGAGGGCATCGAAACCGCCGAGGAGCTTCAACAAGCCTTACAGCTTGGCGCAAGGTATGTGCAGGGGTATTATTTTTCAGCCCCGGTACGAATTCCGGCACCTTTGCCCGATTTTCAAAAAAAAATTCATGAAGCGCTAGAAAACTTTCGGATGATTCGTACGAAACGCATTCAGCGCCAGGTAGCTTGGGAAAACGAGATGCTCCTGCGCCTGGTGGATATTTCGTTCGCTCTGTTTGAAGCCGATGGGTTGTTACGGCTCAACGAAACCGACCTTGAAGGGCTAGCAGGGTTTATTCATAGGCTCTACTTCAGCGATGTCAATGGTTTTCAGATTTCTGGGGACTATCTTTTGTCCGAGGCGGGCTGTCAGGTTGATTACCGGGACGTGGGACGAAACCTGAGCCTAAGGCCATATTTCTTTGATCATGTGTACAAACTTCATGGGCGCCCCGGGGGCTGGAGCCTTTCGGATGTGTATTCCGATGAAAACTCACACTGTCTGATGCGTACCTTTAGCCGCTACGTCACCCCTCAAGCGATCCTTTACTTAGACGTCCTTTGGGCCAACTTTGCCGATCTTTAACGAAACTCACGGGAATCCGCCACATTCAATTGAATTCGAGGCTCCTAGCCAGTAAACTACCCGTGAGGAGCCCTTATGTCGGTTTGGAATCAGATTCTTGAATGGACTCACCCTACCCCCGAGCAAAAAGCCCAAGGTGAGGCGCTTGCAGCGGAATACCAAAAATCTTCGGCTTTGAGGTTGTCGCAGAAGGCACTTTTGGCTTTACCAGACCCAGTGATTGCTGTGTTTTACTCTCTTTTGATGCAGGACAAGATTCCCGTTAGTCCGGTTGCCGATAACTCCGACTCTGGTTGGCTGGCAGCTTCGTCGGCGTGTTTTGTCAACGTAAGGGCAACCGGTCTTAACGGTCAGTTGGGCAACTTTATTCAGGCTTCAAAACTTTTACCTGGGCTTCGCGTCAAGGCGATTCACTTAGCCCCCTTCACCGAATACGAATTTGGGACAACCTACGCCATTCGAAGTCTAAAAACGATCGCCCCTCAGGTTGTCCATCAGGGGTTAGAAACCTCCGGTATCCGGCCGGCGGCTCAATTAGAGGCGTTTATTCAAGCCGCCCACGTCTTGGGCAAAGCGGTAGGGTTTGATTTGGAACCCCACACCGCCCAGTATGCGATCCCCGCCCTTGAAGTTCCCGAGGCTTTTCGATGGATCAAACTGTACCCTGAAGATCGTCAATGGCTCGATTATATGCTTCAACCCGATCAAGTTTATACCAAAGAGGTTCAAGAGCGTCTGGCCTCGGAAGTGAGAACTTTGATTCAAGCCTTCTTGCGACAAAAATCCTTACACACCTTTGATGAAGAAGAAACCGACACGGCCGTACGTGTCAGTGAAAAGCGCCAAGCCTACCAAGAAGCCGTACAGCTACTCATTGCGCAAGGGTACTGGACGGTGCCGGTGCACTCTTGGGATTCAGAAGGGCTCCCCCGGTTTGCAGGCTATCATACCCAGGACCAATACCCCCTCTTTCAATACCTCAATAAAGAGGGGCGTGACTCCAGCTCCTGGGCCTACCACGTAGTGACTCCTTTTCAGTTTTATCACAACGTTCCCCTTCAAGGCACGGTTCTTCGTCAACGGCCCGAACCCAACCCCGCCGCCCTTGACCTGTTTTGTAGCATTTTTTTGTATTGGCGTGACCGTTTTCATTTCGATTTTGTTCGTCACGACAGTGTTGACCATGTGTTTGATTCGCTATTTGACGGCGACGGGAACTGGCCCCTGTCAGACCGACCGACGCCGGCAGTCCTCGCCGAACTGATCCGACGCTCAAAACTCCCGGGAAAGCCCTATATCGCCCATCTTGCTGAACGTATGGGAAACGAGTGCGAAGACTACCAGGCGATCGGTTATGATGCTCTTTTGGGTAGCGACATGATGGAAACCGTCGGACAAGAACATCTTGAAAAATCTTTTCGGCTGCAAAGCGAACTCGAAGAACTGAACCGTCGGCGCAAAACTCCTTTTTCGGTAGCCTACGCTGTAGATACGCATGACACAGGGAATCCCTTTCTTTGGGGAATGTCGCTTTCTGAAAAAGTTGGCCGCGAGGGGATGAAGCTTCGGTGCTTTCTGAGCCGCTTTTTAGGCTGGGGTAAAGGCCGGCGGCCTAAGTACGAGGTCATGGGCCTTTCTGATCTTTCCTCAGGCCTATTTTCGGCCAATGTTAGTGAAAAATCGCTGAACTGGGTAGGCGACGAGGAATTCACCGCCTTCTACCATCAGCTTGAGGACGTCTATGAACATCTTCGGCCTGAGCTGGCCGAAGCTCGGTTGGTAGAATCCTACGCAGGAATGAGTTATGCCTGGTGGATGCTTGCTGGCAAAAACCATCTTTTGGTGTTTGCTTTGTGGTACGAACAAATTGCCGCCTATTCCGAAACCGGCCTTGAACATTCCGAAATCGAAGAACGCTATAGTGCCAAGCCCGGCGAGTTTCCGTTTCCCCAGCGATCTTTAGCGGGAAAAGCCGGTCACCAGTGGAATATCCGTGCCCTTAGTACGCTTGAACTGTCTCCTAACCTAAAAATTTGGATTATCCCGACAAAGTGAGGTATCCCGATGAGTAATGAAGCACCCCCCAAGGCAGCCCCCCTTCGCAAGACGGTCTTGATCACAGGAGCTTCTAGCGGTATTGGCGCGGCCTGTGCCGAAAAGTTTGCCTCCCAAGGCTGGAACCTCTTGCTTACGGCAAGACGTCAAGAGCGCCTCGAAGCGTTGAGTGCTCATCTTTCGGCGACCTACGGCGTTACTGTTGCCTGGCAAACTTTGGACGTTCGGCGCCGTCTTGACGTCGAACAGGTGTTAATCGCGTGGCAGGATAGGCCTATTGACGTTCTGATCAATAACGCCGGCTTGGCCTTGGGGTGGGGCAAGCTCCCCGACAACGACCCGGATGACTGGGACACTATGATCGATACCAACATCAAAGGGCTGTTATGGATGTCGAGAAGTGTGGTTCGTCGCCTAATTGCCACGGGGCAAGCCGGACAAATTGTTAACATTGGCTCTATTGCCGGAATCCAAGCCTACCCCAACGGCGCGGTCTATTGTGCAAGTAAAGCGGCCGTTCGGTTTATTTCAGACGGTCTTAGGCAAGATGTGGTAGAACACCCCATTCGGGTGACCAATATCCAGCCTGGGTTCGTCGAAACAGAATTCTCTGTGGTTCGTTTTCACGGCGACACGAACCGGGCAAAGGCTGTATACCAAGGCCTCAAACCGCTAACCGGAAAAGATATTGCCGACGCGGTCTGGTACGCCGTGTCTGCCCCAGCCCATGTGCAGGTGGCGGAAATTACCTTAACCGCCACCCATCAGGCTAACGCCACGGTAGTTCATCGGGCGTAGCCAGCACTCAAAAGCATCAATGCCCCGTTTCTTCCTCTTCTGAAAGAAAGCGCTCGGCTTCGAGAGCCGCCATACACCCCGAACCAGCCGCCGTAATCGCTTGGCGGTACACTTTATCCTGAACGTCTCCGGCGGCAAAAACACCAAGGATGTTGGTTTTAGCAGTACCTGGGATCGTTTTAATGTAGCCTGTTTCGTCGAGGTTAACTTGACCTTGCAAAAACTCGGTATTAGGCACGTGACCGATCGCATAGAATAACCCGCCGGCCTCAAGGACCTGCGCAGATGCGTTTCCTTTCGTCACCATGCGTACCCCGGTCATCTTTTTTCCATCTCCTAGCACCTCTGTGGCCTCGGTGTTCCAATGAATTTGAATCTTTGGGTTTTCGGCCACACGTTTCTGCATGGCTTTGCTGGCCCGCAAAACATCACGACGAACAAACAAATGCACCATTGAGGCAAATTTGGTCAGGTAGGTAGCCTCTTCGCAAGCGGTATCGCCCCCGCCAATGACAACTAAGGGCCGATTTCTAAAGAACGGTAAAGCACCGTCACAGACCGCACAGGCCGAGATACCCCTCTGCCAATAGACATCCTCGCCAAGGAGGTTTAGGCGTTTCGCCGTAGCCCCTGTTGCCAAGATCAAACTTTTGGCATAAAACGTCCCCGAGTCAGTCGTCACCGCAAAGGGGCGCTTTGATAAATCTACCGAGTTTACGGTTTCTGTTTCGATGCGCGTGCCGCACCTGAGTGATTGAGCTCGCATCCGGTCCATCAATTCGGGGCCTGGTAACCCTTCAGGAAACCCCGGAAAGTTTTCAATTTCGGTTGTGGTAGTGAGTTGCCCACCTGCCGCAACACCTCCTGCCAAAAAGCCCTCAAAGAGCAAAGGATTCAAATTAGCCCGCCCCGTGTAGATAGCTGCCGTGTGAGCCGCAGGGCCCGAGCCGATAATCAGAATGTTTTCAATTTTGTTTTCCATAGTAAAAGCAATATATAGCTAGCAGAAGCAAAAATAAAGTCTTTACTTGCTTTCTTATTTTGGATAAAATCTGAATTTGCCACTTCAGAGGAGGCAATCTTGGCTTTTACCCTTAGTATTTACCCCTGGGTTTTTTATTCACGTTCGGATGGAAACGGCGGCTGGCATGATACCTATGTCGAAAAACCGCATAAAACTCCGGCCGAAGAGGCGGCGTTGAGCCCCGCTCAGTGGCAGGCCCTTCTCGATCAGCGCAACTCTTTTCCAGAGCTTCCTTTGGTAAATTACACAACACAATATGGCTTAGGTTGTTTTGAAGGACTCAAGGCTTTTCCACAACCTGACGGCAGCCTCAAACTTTTCCGCCCAGACCGAAACGGTGCCCGCATGGAACGCTCTATGATCGGCCTCAAAATGCCAGGATTTCCCATGGCCAGGTTTGTTGAAGCCAACCGGCAGGTGGTAGCCAAGAATGCAGCCTTAGGCTTTCGCCCTCAGTTCCAGAAAGAATGGGAGAAAGACAACTTTCAGAATGCCGAAGCGATCTACCTCAGGCCTTTTAGCTACTCAGAGCCCGCCATTGGGTTGGGCTTGTCGACTCACCCCTGGGTGGTTGTTGTAGCGACTCCTGTTAGCTCCTATTTCAAAGAAGGCTCCACGGCGGCAGTTACTACCGATAAAATTCGGGCCACACCCAAAGGTACTGGCTGGATCAAATGTGACGCAAACTATGTTATTCCTACTTTGGCCAAAAAAGAAGCGGAACAGCAAGGCTACATGGAAGCTATCTTCTTAGACGCCAAGACGGGACAGTATATTGAAGAAGGGTCCTCGTGCAACTTTTTTGCTTACCTAAAAAACGGTAGCTTAGTAACCCCAGAACTTGGCGACACGATTCTTCCCGGAATCACCAGAGAAAGCATTTTGACCATTGCCGCCGACCTTGGCATTAAGACCGAAGTACGAAAACTCAGCGTTGATGAAGTCTTAGCTGAGGCGACCGAAGTCTTTGTGACAGGCACTGCCGCTGGCGTTTCGCCCCTCGAGTCCTTAACTCACCAAGGACAAAAAGCCGCCTTTTCAGGGGGCAACCACGGTGAAGTAAGCATGGCACTTTTGAAAGCACTTAAGGGCATTCAATACGGTGTTGCCGAGGACAAACACGGCTGGATGTTCAACGTCTCGTAAGTTTGCCTAACGCCGGTAGCCTGGCGCTCTCTGCGTCACTATAAAGCTAAAATTGCCGCCAAGGCTGTTCGTAATTCCTTGGCGGTAAACGGTTTTGACAGACTCATTACCTTACCGTGTTTAACCAAGTCACCCAAGTCGCTTTCGGTGTAGCCAGTCGTCACAAGAACGGGCTGAGAAGGTTGGATTTCTTGAATCTTAGCCAGAGTCTGAGCACCGTTCATACCCGGCATATTCATATCAAGAATGATAACTTCTGGTTCGTATCCAGCTCCCAAGAGATTGAGCGCTTCTTGCCCCCCGGCGGCGGCCGTGGGACGATGCCCCAAGAGCTCTAACAGCTCGATCAGGGAATCGCGGATCAACGGGTCATCGTCAACCAAAAGGACTTTGAGGGACAAATCCGCCAGAATTTCTGCCTCTTCGAGTGGCGCCTCAAAACACTGCCCGGCTTGCTCTAAAATTCGTGCCGTCGGAAAATGCATCGTCGCTGTTGTGCCTTGCCCTGGGAAGCTTTCTAAGGTCAGTTGACCCTCATGAGCCCGCATTGTACCGAAGACTTGGGGGAGGCCTAGCCCGGTTCCCTTTCCCGGTTCTTTAGTCGTAAAAAAGGGATCCATCGCGCGCGCCAAAACCTCAGAACTCATTCCCAGCCCTGTGTCTTGAATGCTCAAGTCAATCCCGTTGAGCTGACGGGTGGTGATGGTAATCGTCCCTCCCTCGGGCATTGCATCGACAGCGTTAACGCAAAGGTTCATCAGGGCATGCGTAATTGCGGCAGGGTCCACCTGCACGCAAGGCAGGTTTCCCAGGTCAAGGCTAAAGGTTATTTTTTGCAACGTGGTGTGTTTGAGCAAATCCACCACCTCTTTCACCAGATCATTGAGGTTAACTGAAACTTCGTGTTGAATTCCTTTTTGGGCAAAGTATAAAAGGTGCTGGACCACACTGCGGCCTCGCAAGCAAGCTTGCGTCATGGTTGTTAGAGCCTGTTCTAAATGACTACCCTCGGGGGCCGGTCGTAAGGTAGCCACGGTGTTTAAAATGGCCCCCAGCACATTATTCATGTCATGGGCAACCCCTCCAGCCAAGCTACCAAGACTCTCCAGACGCTCTACCTGCGCTAAGCGCGTTTCAAGGGCACGGCGTTCCTCTTCGGCACGCCGTTGAGCGGCCGCTAGATCCCAACGGTCCAACGTCAAGGCAATATCTGCCGAGACTTCTTCTAGCAACGAAACCTCTTCGGCGCCAAAATAATTTGCCGAGGTGGCGTAGACATTGAGAGTAGCCGCCACCTTACCCCCCCTCAAAACTGGCAAGTTGGCACTGGATTGAAACTGGTGGGCTCGAGCCCGAGACGTCCAGGGTTGAAAATTCGCCAGATTTTCTAGATTATTGGCGATCACGGGACGTTTTTCACGAATAACCTCTCCCGAGGGACCTCGCCCCCACGGCGAAGAATCTGTCCGAATATCGATGCCGCGCAGGTATTCAGTGTCGCCATAGGCGGCTTGTGGCAAAATCCTTTGTGTCTGAGGGTCTTCCCTACCAATCCAAGCCAAACGAAATTTCGCCGAAATGACAAGAATTCGGCAAATATGCTCAAGGTACTCTCGTTCACCAACCGCCTGAAGCGAAACTTGCTTGACTTGCGATAAAGCTTCATAAAGACGCGTCATTCGCTCTAAGGCGGCCTCGTGCTGTTTCTGACCCGTGATATCTTGAATAGCACCAAGAAGGGCCCGCCCCAGCGATTTTCCGTCATCAGAAAAAATATCCTGCAGGCGCCCTTTGCCGTGAATCCAACGCTGCTCTCGCGTATCGGGTCGTACGATTTGATACTCGTAGTCGAAATCCCAAAGCCCTTTTATTACGCCTTCCACATGGAGCCTCAGAGGGTCACGAAAGCTTTCTTCCACCAAGTTGAGCCAACCCAAAAGATTTCGCGGGTAAGTTGAACCAATGCCAAACAGCCTGTCAAGAACAGGACTCGACTGCCACCGGTCTTGCTCAAGAAACCAGCAGTAGGTTCCCACTTCGGCGGCTTCTTCGGCTTCTTTGAGAAACTGATGACTAAAGCTCGAAAAAAAACGACGTTCAGCCGCTTCGCGAGTTTTAGCAAAATAAAGAGTTGCCCAGATCCTATCGCGTCGGGTATTTTTTTTTCGCGAATGGCTCATATCTTAATGATAAGCAAACGTCCTGAGCTTTTCCACCAAATTTGGTTGCCAGAGCCGTGGATTCCCCTCATAATAGCCTCATGCAAGTGGCCCCCCTTCCCGCCAATGAAGAGGAACGACTAAACGCGTTACAGTCCTATGAAATTCTCGACACGGATTTCGAAAAGGATTACGACGACCTATGCCGCATGGCGTCGCTAGTTTGCGGTTGTCCCATCACGCTGATTTCGTTAATTGATCAAGACCGTCAGTGGTTCAAAGCCGCCGTGGGCCTCGAGGTTCGCGAGACTTCTCGAGATATAGCCTTCTGCTCGCATGCTATTCTGCAAAACCAGCTTTTTGTTGTTCCTGATGCCCTGAACGACCCCCGCTTTGCCGACAACCCACTTGTAACACAAGACCCCCAGATTCGTTTCTACGCCGGACAGCCGTTAATTACTTCAGACGGCTATGCCTTGGGCACCCTGTGCGCCATAGACCGGGTGCCCCGAGAGCTCACCGACGACCAGAAAGAAGCCTTGCGTATTCTAGCGAAGCAAGTAACAACCAACCTTGAACTTCGCTTGGCCAATCAACGGTGGCGGCAGCTCAACGAAGAAAAAGATCATTTACTGACTGTTGTCGCCCACGATTTGCGTTCACCATTTTCTGGTATTCTGGGATTGTTGAGCCTCTTGGCGGCAGATATTTCCCAATTCAGCCGCAGTGACCTTCAGAGCACCTTGAAGTCTGTTTCCCGATCCGCTCACCAGGTTTATCACCTCGTCGAAAGTCTTTTAGAATGGGCGCTGATTAAAGGTGGTTCCATCAGTTTTACCCCCGAAACACTCAACCTAGACGCGTTAGCTCGTGAAGCAGCAGCGCCCCTCGAAGCGGCGATTCAGGCCAAGGGGCAAAACTTGGTGTTCGACTTACCTCCCCTGCCGTTGGTGGGCGACCGGCGCATGCTTTTGGCCGCCATTCGCAACTTGCTTTCGAACGCCGCAAAGTTTACTCCCACAGGAGGGCACATTCTTGTGGGGGGGCGTCAGGTGGTAACCGGGGTGTGTCTTTTTGTCAAAGATGAAGGTAAGGGGTTTTCCCCCTCCGTTCTGGCGGAACTTAATCAGACAAGCCAACGGAAACTCGTTTCAAGCCACCAAGGAACCAACGGTGAAAGCGGCTCGGGCTTGGGTTTAACCCTCGTCAGAGAATACGCTGTCCGCCATGGGGGTCGGCTAGAAGTCACCAATAACCCCGAAGGCGGCAGCACAGTCTCATTGTTCCTCGCAAACAGCCCTTAGATGTGAATCGCCCAGCCCTCGACCCCGCGAGCCGCTTCCATAACGCTTTCAGAAATTGTCGGGTGAGCATGAACCATAGTAGCGATATCTTCGGGGAGGAGTTCCGCCTTCTTCGCTAAAAGCAATTCGTGCAGGATTTCTGTGGCGTTGTAACCAGCAACGTGAGCGCCAAGGATCTCGTGGGTCTTGGGGTCAAACAGAACCTTTACCAAGCCATCGGGCCGCTCAATCGCACTCGCCTTTCCGTTCCCATTGTACGGAAAGCTGTAAGACTTATAGGCAAGGCCCTTTTCTTTGGCTTTATCCTCGGCCCAACCAAAGCTAGCGATTTGTGGTTCGCAGTAGGTCGCCCCCGGAATAAGATTGGCATCAAGCTTTTTCTCGTGAGGAGCCTTACCTTTGCCCAGAAGGCTGGCAATGTATTCAACGGCAATTTCGCCTTCTTTACTGGCAACATGGGCCAAAAGGGGGCTGGGGACAATATCCCCGATGGCGAACACCGATGGTACTGAGGTCTGATAGAAATCTTTGACCGTGACAAAACCCCGATCAAGAGCCACCCCAAGCTTATCGAGCCCCAGGTTGTCAGTATTAGGGACACGCCCTACTGCCACCAGCAGTTTTTCGGCTTTGAGGTTTTCTTTTTTTCCGGCACGTTCGACTTCTACTTCCACGCCAGTAGCCGAAGTTTTTAGCGTTAAGGCTTTGGTCGCCGTCAGGAACTTCACTCCGCGTTTCACAAAAGCTTTTTCGACGACAGCGGCGGTGTCAGGGTCTTCAACAGGAAGAATCCTGGGCAACATTTCGATGACGGTGACTTCGACTCCGAACGTGCTCATCACAAAGGCAAACTCCATTCCAATCGCCCCTGAACCCAGAATCAAAAGACTTTTCGGCAAACTTTGCAGACTCAGGATACCGGTACTCGAAAGGACTGTCTTTTCATCAAACTCAAACCCAGGGATCTGTCGGGGACGAGAGCCAGTCGCTAAAACAATATAAGCGGCAGTCACTTTTTTTCCATCAACTGTCGCTTCATGAGGCCCTGTTAAGGTGGCTGTGCCAGAAATCACTTCCACTTTGTTTTTTTTCATAAGGAACTGCACGCCCTTACCCGAGCGGTCTGCCGCTTCTCGCGACTTTTGATAAGCTTTGGCGTAGTCTAAACCCGAGGCGTCCACTTTAACGCCCAAGTTCTGCAAAGCGGGGATTGCGTGAAAATATTCCGCTTGATTGATCAGCGCCTTTGAAGGAATACACCCCCAATTGCCACAAACACCACCAAGCTTGTCCTTTTCGACTACAGCGACTTTTAACCCGAGCTGGGACGCTCGCACCGCCGCCACATAGCCCCCGGGCCCGCCTCCTATAATGACAACGTCATAGGCATATTCCGCCATTTTTATCTCCTCGTAAAATTTCCCCAGGCATAACTGCCTACGGAAGGCCTATAAAAGAACCCGATAAGGGTCTTCGACCATTCCTTTAAACTCTGTCAAAAAGGCCGCACCGACAGCACCGTCAATCACTCGATGGTCACAAGACAAGGTAACTTTCATGATCTTCTTGATCACAATGCTATCATCATCCGCAACCACAGGGGTCTTTACGGTAGCGCCTAAGGCTAAAATGGCCGCGCCAGGGGGGTTGATAATTGCCGTAAATTCTTCGATGCCAAAGCTACCCAGGTTGCTGATCGTAAAGGTCGCACCAGAGTAATCATCCGGTTTGAGCTGATTATTGCGAGCGCGGTCGATCAAATCGCGCAACTCGGTTTCGATTTGTAAAACGCCCTTGGACCCACAATCGCGGACAACAGGGGTAATCAGACCGTCGGGTTGGGCCACGGCGATAGCTATGTCTACTGACGCATGGTTCTGAATATAATCACCTTCCCAACTGGCATTCAAAGCTTGATGCCGTTTTAAAGCTTCAGCTAAGAATTTGATCAGGAACGCGTTCAAACCCAGTTTGTCCTTACGTTTTTCATTGAGCTTTTCACGCGCCGCCAAAAGTCCATCCATTTCAATGCCCAGCGTCAAGAAAAAGTGAGGGGCAGTGAACAGGCTTTCGCTGAGACGTTTGGCTATCGTTCCTCGCTTACGGCTAACGGGGATGCGCTCATTATTGAGCGGCGATGAAGCGGGAACACTGGTTTTAACCGAAACGGCTGGCGTATAGCCTTCAACATCAGCCTTGACCACGCGTCCTCCTGGACCACTGCCCGGGATTTCGGCAACATTCAGACCTTTTTCGGCCGCAATCCGGCGAGCCAACGGCGAACTTTTGGTTCGACCGTTTGCCGACGCATCGGCGTTCGACTCGGCCGGAGCGGCGGCCGACCCAGCTGTTCCCCCTGGCGTTGAAGCGGAACCCGTGCCCGGCATTGGTGCCGCTGGTGTTGCACTGGGAGCTGACTCGGCAATCAACGGTGCGGGGTCTTCTCCCGCTTCGCCAATAACGGCAATCGTATCACCAACCTTCGCACTCGCACCGACGTCCTTAACAATCGCTAAAAGTACACCTTCTTGCGACGAAACGTACTCCATGCTGGCTTTGTCAGTTTCAACGTCGCAGAGAATGTCATCCATTTTAACAGCATCACCGACTTTTTTTCGCCATTTAAGAATCGCGCCTTCCTCCATAGTTGGACTCAAGGCAATCATAAAAACTTTCTCGGCCATCAGTTAACTCCGGTACAGCGCACGTTTGACAGCGCTGGAAATTTTGGCAACCGTGGGCTGAACCTCAAGTTCAAGCTTGTGGTTGTAAGGCATAGGAACATCCTCGCCGGCAACCAGCTCGACGGGTGCATCCAGATCGTCAAAACAATCTTTTTGAATAACCGATTGAACCCAGCTTCCTACCGAACACTGGGGCCAGGCTTCATCAACCACAATACAGCGATTGGTTTTGCGGACACTGGCATAAATCGTCTCGTGATCTAAGGGCCTAAGAGAACGAAGATCAACAACTTCGGCGTCAATGCCTTCTTTGGCCAAGGCCTCGGCGGCTTCTAGACACATTAAGACGGGCTTGGAAAAGCTAACAATGGTGACATCTTTTCCCGGACGCTTGATGTCCGCACTGCCAAAGGGAATGAGGTATTCTTCTTCGGGGACCTCACCCTTATGGCCATAAGTCATTTCACTTTCTAAGAAAATGACCGGATTATTGTCACGAATAGCTGACTTCAGCAAACCCTTGGCATCGTACGGGGTAGCGGGGGCTACAACTTTAAAACCTGGTACGTGGACAAAATAGGACGCAAAGCTCTGACTGTGCTGACTTGATAGGTATTCGGCAGGGCCATTCGGTCCCCGAATAACCAAAGGAACCTGGAACTGTCCGCCTGACATGTAGCGGTACTTTGTGGCATTGTTGATCAGCTGGTCAATGGCCAAAAGGCCGAACTGAATCGTCATCCACTCGACCACGGGGCGGATACCGCCAAAAGCAGCGCCCACTCCCAAACCAGTAAAGCCCAGCTCGGTAATCGGGGTATCAAGTACTCTATCCGGACCGTACTTATCGAGAAGTCCTTTTGTAACTTTGTAAGCGCCGTCATACTGCGCCACTTCTTCACCCATAATGACGACATTCGGGTCGCGTGCCATTTCTTCGTCGAGAGCCTGCCGGAGCGCCTCTCGTATGGTAATTATGGCCATGTTTTCTCCTTGCTCATGAGGTGTCTCGGATTAGGCGTAAAGACCTGCGTAGATTTCATCCTTAGGCGGTTCTGGACTGTTTTCGGCGAACTCAACTGCCTGTGCCACGATTTCTTTGGCCTTTTTGTCGATTTCTTTATATTCCTCGTCAGTGAGGAATCCCGCTTCTTCCATGCGTTTTTTAAGCAGGAGTATAGGGTCCTGTTGGAGGTAGGCCTCAGTTTCTTCTTTGGTTCGGTACTTGGCCGGGTCAGACATCGAATGCCCTTTGTACCGATAGGTTTTGATTTCTAAAAAGGACGGCTGATTTTGGGTGCGCGCCAGCTCCATCGCGGCCTTAACCTCTTCATAAACGGCAATTACATCCATGCCGTCTACCATTTTTGAGGGAATTCCGTAGGCCTGCCCCTTCACATACAAGTCTTGGACAGAGCTGGCTCGTCCCACTGCAGTCCCCATGCCGTATTGGTTATTCTCACAGATAAAGACTACCGGGAGTTTCCACAAAGCCGCGAGGTTCATCGCTTCGTGAAAGGCCCCCTGATGAATGGCACCGTCTCCAAAGTAACAGACGGTCGCGCCACCGGTTTTTTTATACTTTTGTGCAAAGGCCGAGCCCGTTGCTAAAGGAATTTGTCCGCCCACAATGCCGTTGCCTCCCCACATGCCTTTTTCGTAGTCAAACATGTGCATGGAGCCGCCTTTCCCCTTGGAAACACCAGTAGCTTTGCCGTACAACTCGGCCATAATCCGGTTTGGTTCCATCCCCAGCGAAAGCGCATGGCCGTGGTCACGATAACCGGTCAGTAGAATATCAGTTCCGCGGATCATGGCACGGGCCGCGCCGGAACAAACCGCTTCTTGACCGTTGTAGAGGTGACAAAAACCTCCAATTTTTTTTAGACCGTACATTTGTCCGGCCTTTTCCTCGAAACGGCGGATGAGCACCATCTCTTCGAGCATAGGGCGCAAAAACGCCTTATCGTATGATTTCAGGGGTCGCACAATGCCTCCTAAGATGCGAAAGAAACCTGAGATTTTTCTGCGGTTTTGGGGTTAAAATATTCAGCCGATTCCAAAACGGTTTCCAGGCAAACCAGCAGAGAAGGGTCTTCGTTGAGTTTCCAAAAGGTCTCAAGGCCCTTTCCCAGTTGTTCCAGGATCTCGCTCTTGAAGCGGGGATTATCAATCACGCGAATCAAACCGCGCAGAGAATAGACTTCACGAGTTCTTGCTGACGTAAACAGCCAACTCACCCGAGAGTTTTTCGCTATGTCGGTGATTTTAGGAAAATGCTGCGCAGTAACCGCGTACAGCAGGCCGTCCTTGCCCGGCACCAGGGTGGGCGTCATATAGCGCAAGTTGGGGTACCCCTCAGGGTCGGTTGTCGCTAAGATTCCCGACTGCGTATCCTCAAGCATTAGACGAAATTTTTCCATAAATTCATGGGCTGTCATGGCACCTCCTGGCCTTTCTTGGTGAATTCTGAGCTTCTCTTGGGAAGATACTCAAAAAAATCCCCAGAGAAAAAGTATTTTCCTTCATCTTTTGGCGTCGGACCTTCACGAATGAGGCCATCTTCCACACGAAATGAACCATAGCCCTCTTTGACCCGCCCTTGCCAACGAAAAGGGGGTGTGACATCCCAGGTCCACTCTGGGCTGCGTAGACGGTCACGGAATTGGCGCTTCTTTTCATGCCAGGTCGGTTCCGAAAGCCCAAGAGCCTCCCAGGGGGTTACGAGCACAGCCTTCTCGCGCTGAATAAACGCTTCCATCAAACTCTGGGCGGCTTCGGCAGGCTCCCAACCCAGGTTAGCTACCGGCATAGGCCGCGACGGTGTTCCCACCCACTCTACAAGTTCACCGGTTGTCCCCAAAACCGATCGCAGATCGTCCAATCGGGCTTGGCAGAGCAGTGTGGCGTGATGGAGCACCCTTCCGCCACGAAAAGCATAGGCATGCCCCGAAACCTTACGCAAGGCCATCCCGTTCGACTCTTTCGATCCATCCGTCCCGTTCGTCACTTCTAATAAGAGGTCGCCCTTTTCACCCACAACAACCGGAAAACCCCGTGAGCGCAGAGCCTCAGTTACAAAATTCTGCAAAACTTCTCGACGGTAGGTAGCCTGTCCACACAGAAATGAAAAGTTGAGGTTTCCTTCATCATGCCAGACGGTACCACCGCCTGTCGAGCGTCGTAAAAGAGGAACCCCACGGCGACCGACTTCCTCCCAGCGCACTTCGCTCCAGGGGTTCTGATGGCGTCCCAGAATCAGTGATGGCGCGTTGCGGTATAACACCAGAGCCTTCCCGTTCAGTCCCTGCCACAAAAGCTCTTCAGCTGCCAGGTTTTCCCAAGGATCAGTACCTGTTAGAGTGATTACCACGTTTGGTACGGACATATTACTGATTATTTTAATCGGAAACGAAACTTCTAAGCAACCCGGCGACAAAACCGCAACCTGACGACAGATTAGTTTTTTTCTCTCAGAAGCGGACCAAAACCGCCGAAAGAGAAAATGGTATGAAAGTTCTTCTTTTGTCACGCCCCGGTGATTTCGGCATCCTTGAAGAGGTTTGGGAGGAGCATCCTTTAACCCTTCCCGTTTGGGGAACGCCTTTGCTTGACTGGTTTGACCAGTATTTTTCTAGTTTAGGTATCACGGGTAAACGGCTTGTTTGTGTTGACGGACCGAGCCTCAGCTCAAAGTCTAAAACCCTCAACCTTCACTTGGCAAAAAAAACCTTGGTGGATTGGTCGGTTCGTAGCGTTTCGCCCGGTTCACTCACCGAAATCCTGGCCCAGCAACGACTGTTTTGGAAAGGAGAAGAAACGTTAGTCTGGTCAGCAGCCACCCTGCCCCTTGAAGCTATCCTAGGCTCTCGTCCCCCCACCGGCTTTCCCGAACCCCACTACAGCCTGCAACCATCACTTTTGGATGCCGACCAACGGTTAACCCCTTGGACAGCCTCGGCCACAGCCTCACTGGCTGGTCCCCGAGATTTTTTTCAAACTCACATGCGTTTGTTGACAGTTGCTCCTCCTCGGGCGTCTTCTCTTTGTGGCGTAGACGCCAAAGCCATTTTGACCCCCCCCCTTGCGTTGTCGGGCGAAATTCACGCCAAAGCTACCAGCCGAGTTGGTCCCCACGCCCTTTTATGCCCAGGGGTTCGTCTGGAACAACAAACCAACCTAAGCCATGTTGTTGTTCTTCAACCTGTAAGAATTGGCAAGGGCTTTCAGCTTGATGGGCAAATCATTATCGGAAATACGCTGATTGGTCCCGAAGGCTCGCTCACCGTCATTACTGATCACAATTTGCTAAAATCGCTATCTCGCTAGCTTCAAAAGCTCTAAAATAAACGACATTTTACACCTTGCCAGCCGACTTATCCTATATTAGGTTCAAAGTATGAATTCCTTAGATTTCGCTAAGCAGGATTTATTGTCGGCAGGGATCATCCTGTTGACTGGCCTAGTTGGACTAGTCGTCGCCAAAAAGCTCAAAATCCCCGACATTGTTGTTTTTCTTTTGACGGGAATAATTTTGGGACCGTACACGGGATTGCTCCATGTACCCGCAGAGGGGACGATGAATCAAATCATCCTGACCTTTGGTGCCAGCTATCTGCTTTTTGACGGAGGTGCTACCCTTCGTTTCACTGTTCTGCGTCGTATTTGGATCACAATTGTTGTTCTTTCCACGATAGGCGTACTCCTCACCGGCGCTGTTGTTTTGGGAACCGGTATTGTCGTAGGTTTGCCCGTGATGACAGCGCTATTGTTAGGGGCAACGATAGCCTCGACAGATCCTGCCACTTTAGTTCCTATTTTTAAACAAGTCAAAATTCGTGATCGCGTTGCTCAAGCTGTGATGAGCGAGTCAGCGTTCAACGATGCTATGGGGGCCATCGCAACGTTTACCGTCTTGGGCATAGCACTGGCTGGGCCCCATGCGACCTTTTCGGTGACTGATGCTTTAAAAAATCTTCTTTGGGAAGCAGGCTTAGGAATTATTGTCGGTGCTGCAGCAGGTTTTCTGGTCAACTTTCTGATTGCTCATGAAAAATTTGGCTTTTTTCGCGAATACCTACCGTTGGTTACCATTATGGCTGTTATCGCCGCTTATCTTTCTGCCGATGGAGCGAATTCTTCAGGATTTATGGCAGTTTTCGTCTTCGGGATCATTATTGGCAACAAAGAAAGTTTTGGTTTTAAGCTCAACCCGGGTGAGCAGGACAACATGCAAGACTTCGTTGATACTACGTCGCTGATCGTCCGCATGTTTATCTTCATTTTGCTGGGAAGTCAGGTCAATTTTACTCTCTTAGCGCAGTATGCAGTTCCTGGACTAATCATTCTTGGCGTATTTCTTTTCTTTGCCCGACCACTTACGGTCTTTGCCTGTGCCCTGCCTGATCGAAGAGCCAAGTGGACGTTGCCCGAACTACTTTTTATGAGCTGGACGCGCGAAACCGGTGTCATCCCGGCGGCATTAGCCGGGATGATGCTAGGATTAAAAGTTCCTGGGGCTGAAGTTGTCTTAGCCCTTACCTTTATCGCCGTTTTGGGCTCAATACTTATTCAAGCCACAACCATCCGGATTTTTGCAAAAAGGTTAGGTTTGTTAGAGAAAGAGGAAAACGAGTTCACCTAGTTATCGTTCGGAAGCTTGTGTCGCCACAGAACTACCCGGGCGGGAGCCGCTTGAAAAATCTGGGGACGTTGCGTCTCGGGCCACGAGGATACCAGGTCTTGTAGCTCAGGCACGCTAAAGCCCCGTCTAATCGAAAGACGTCCGTCATAAAACGCTAGACTCCCGTGAACAAAAAGGCCTGTAAAAATGGTATAGCCAGCATAGGCCCAGGCGGAACGCCTTAAATCATTGAGCAAGTAGCCCGTAGTGGCAACCGCTTCGGCTTCGCGAATCACTTGCAAAACATCGGGGTAATCCAAATGGTGCAGCATGTGGTTCGAGAGCACCCAATCAGGTCTGTCCGATACCCGGCCAACCAAGGCCGATAACTCCAGGGCTGACCCTTTCACCACATCAATTTCCGGGTAGGCCTGTGATTTATCGCGTGCCCACGGCAAAATCCGTTCGTCAATGTCCAAAGCAAAAAAACGCACCTTGAGCCCCTGACGACGGCAAAGCCTCACCAAGGCACGGTCAATATCAGCTCCCCCCGCTCCCAGATCCCAAAACGTCCAAACACGCTGGGGGTCACGCTGTAACTCCGGCAGAATATGCTTCCTAAAAAGGCTTACCGCTGACGAAAAGAGGTGATTTAACAGGTCAAATTGATCAATGGTTCGCTGAAGTTTCTTCAACGACACATCGGCACGGTCCATTAGCTCTTCGGTGTACAATCGTTCACGAACATCAGGAAAAAAAAACTCTTTGATTGGACGTAGAACCGTCATTAGGGTACCACCGCCATCAACGCCGATTCGACCGTAAGTCCGGGACCAAACGCGCAGGCAAACACGGGACCTAGCTGACCTTTTCCTAACAAGGCCTTCAGTACGAAAAAGATGGTCACCGAACTCATGTTGCCGTACTCGGCCAGCACTTTGTAGCTAACCTCGAGGGCGTCAGACGGTAAACCAAGAACAGAAGCTGTTTTATCCAGGATAGCCCGTCCGCCTGGGTGGACTGCCCACAGCAGGTCTTCATTTTTGGTCCAACCGGCTTGGGTAAACAAATCGTCTAAAATGGTCTGAATATTGTTTTCAATAAGCCGCGGAACATAACTGGACAGCTTCATATCAAACCCGTGTTCCCCAATGATCCAAGCCATTTCTTTATCGCTTCCAGGGATAAGCCGGCTGGCAAAATCGGAAAGTTGCAAACGAGGCCCGCCCTCTTCTGTTATCAACTTGGGGTCGTCGGTAACTAGGACGGCCGCTGCCCCGTCGGCAAACAGGGCATTGGCCACGACGGTGTCAGGTTCAAACGTCTTTTGAAAATGCAAGGTACACAGCTCAACATCAACAATCAACACCTTAGCTCCCGGCTGGGAGACGCACAAAGACTGCGCCAACTTGAGGGCAGGAAAAGCGGCAAAACACCCCATAAACCCCAAGTGAAAGCGATGGACGCCTGGCTCCAACCCGAGCTCTTTGACCAAATGATAATCAAAGCCTGGCGCCGAGAAGCCTGTACAACTGACCGTAATGAGGTGTGTAATTTCGTGCTTTTTTAAAGCAGGGATTCGTGACAAAAGCCGTTCAGCAGCCAAAGCGGCAAGGTTGTTAGACTCAACACAGAAGACGGCGTTGCGTTGAGCCGTGGTGGGTTCCGGTTCTAAATCTTTAGTCCTGGGAAAAAACGTCCGCTCTTCTAAAGGAAGAATAAAATCGGGAAGAACCGAATGTCGGCGTTCTATCGCCGAACCGGCATAAACTTTTTGCAAAAAAGAACGCTTGCGTTCGGTATCGCCCTGAACGTCGATCATAAAATCGCGAATTGTATTTTGAGGGCAGGCAAATTCCGGCACAGCGGTTTCGATACCCACAAGATAAATAGGGCCCACAGAGGAAGAACTCACAAAAACTCCTTCAGACGAGATACCAGGGGCGAAGCCGCCGCTGTTTCCAGGCTACGGCCGGGAATCGTTTTCATGGCAAATCGTGGCGCAACAACCCCACGCAGGGGACCGTTAAGGAACCACGCTAGAACAGCATCCCGAGCCGTTGCACCTAGACCGGTTACCGTGCCTAGCTTCATGGACAAGGCTGCCCTCGAAGCGGCAACCTGTGCCGCTCGCTTACGAACACGGGTGTATTCGCGCGACAGAATGGCAAACTCAGGTTCGGTAAGAGCCTCAGCAAGACGCGCGGATAGGAGGCTGGCCACGAATTCGGCGTCTGCAAACCCGGTATTCATACCCTGACCTCCGATGGGCGACATCTGATGAGCGCTGTCACCGGCTAAAAACACCCGACCAAAATCGTAGCGCGGGGCCACCCAGCGGTGTACCCCAAAAGGGCTCTGCCAGCCCTTGCGGGCGGGGTCCAGCGCATAGCCAGCACGCTGAAGCACAAGGTTTTCAAGCAGTGTGCCTGGTTCGTCGACAGAGGTTGGGGTCTGGACAATCCAACGGCGCCAACCTGGCGCATGCGGAAACGACTCAACCGCGCCGTCGGGAGTAAAAAACAAACGAGCCGAGTTCCACCCCGTCTCGTCCGGGTAATCCGCCATCAAAAACGAGGCAGGGTACCATCGCGACTGCCGAGCAACCCCTAAGAGGGCTCGAACGGTACTTCGAGCCCCATCACAACCGACTAAAAAACGGGCTTCGCCTGTTCCGCCGCCTTCAAACTGCAAAGTGATGCGGTCAGGATGGGTTTGAAAAGATTCTAACCGATGAGATCGCAGAATCTGTACCGTCGTAAGGGTGCTTAAATACTCTTCGAGAAGCTTTTCTGTCGCCGGCTGAGGCACCGAGAGGATAAACGGAAAAGGCCCCGGCAGTGCGCTAAAGCTTGCGGTTCCCAAATACTTACGCTCTTTTCCAAAAACTAAAACTTCCTTTAGTGCGGTTCCACGAGCCACCAGGTTTTCTGCCAGGCCCAGACGGCTGAAAAGCTCAAGGCTAGGCGGGGTTACACCAATGGCGTTAGACCCAGGCGCACTCGTGCTTTTTTGTTCATAGAGCACAACGCTACGCCCCTGCCGAGCGATAAGAGCCGCCAACAGCAGACCTACGGGACCGGCGCCAAGGACGGCTACATCTGTCATGGGTCTAAAGTACAGAAAACTTTGGGCCAGCTCAAGCTCTAGAGAAAAATTTCCCGATTTCTTTATTCAGGGTTTATGCTGGTCAAAGGAGGAAATTATGCTCACTTTGTTTTCGGGCGCCAACACCCTTGCCTTAGGCGGCGAAGCCAGCCTTAAGGTACCAGCGTTGACCCCCGAAGTCTCCATGGGTTTAGCCCTCGGGTTAGCGGTGTGCGTTTTGGGAATCTTGTTTGGTTTGTGGGTGTTCCTAACGGAGCGCCGTCAGCCTGTCTTTCGGTCGCTGAAAGAAATTGGCTCCCTGATCTTTGCCACCTGCAAGACCTATTTGATTCAACAAGGCCGTTTTTTGGTCCTGCTGGAAGTCTTTATTGCCGTCTGTATCGGATTTTACTTTGGCTTTTTACGAGCCATGCCAATTTCTAGCGTCCTCATCATTCTCGGCTTTTCGCTCATTGGCATCTTGGGGAGCTATTTAGTCGCCTGGTTCGGCATCCGCATGAACACCCTGGCTAATGCCCGAACAGCCTTTGCTAGTCTGGAACGAAAACCACTGAAAGTGCTGGGCATCCCCCTTCGATCAGGCATGAGCATCGGCGTTCTTTTGGTTAGCGTCGAGCTCATCCTCATGCTGTCGATCTTGCTCTTTGTTCCTGGCGATTTGGCAGGCTACTGCTTTATCGGTTTTGCCATCGGCGAATCGCTGGGAGCGGCGGCTTTACGCGTTGCCGGCGGGATTTTTACCAAAATTGCCGATATCGGCAGTGACCTCATGAAGATTGTCTTCGGCATCAAAGAAGATGACCCCAGGAATCCCGGAGTAATTGCCGATTGCACAGGCGACAACGCCGGCGATAGCGTAGGCCCCACCGCCGACGGCTTTGAGACCTACGGGGTTACGGGAGTCGCCCTTATCAGCTTCATCTTATTGGGAGTTCTACCCCACTCGCAGTTAGCCTCATCGTTCACGGCGCTGGGTCTTACCCGCGAAGGGCTTCAGCTTCACCTGTTGGTGTGGATTTTTACGATGCGTATCCTGATGCTTTTGACCTCGCTACTCGCCTATTTTGTCAACAACGGCGTCTCGCAACTGCTGTTTGGGCGCAAGGCTGAATTCAATACCGAACGGCCCTTGACCAACCTCATTTGGATTTCAGCAGTGTTTTCGTTGACTGTCACCTTCGTCGTCAGCTACCTGCAACTGGGCTTTTTGGGCTCTGGCCTTTGGTGGATGCTTGCGGCGATCATCAGCTGTGGAACCTTAGGGGCGGCGTTGATCCCCGAATTCACCAAGATTTTCACCAGTCCCAACGCCCATCATGTCAAGGAAATTGTCACCGCCTCCCGCGAGGGCGGTGCCAGCCTCAACATTTTATCGGGTTTGGTCAGCGGTAACTTTTCGGCCTTTTGGATAGGCCTGTTGATTACCGCCTTAATGGCGACGGCGTACTTTGTGAGTCCCGGCTTAAGCGGAATCTTGAGCTACCCCGCCGTTTTTGCCTTTGGTCTGGTTGCGTTTGGCTTTTTGGGCATGGGCCCTGTGACCATAGCAGTCGACAGCTACGGTCCTGTCACAGACAATGCGCAGTCTGTATATGAGCTTTCCCTCATAGAAGAAGACCCCCTTGCCCCTGCCGAAATTGAAAAAGAATTCGGCTTTCGTCCCGATTTTGCTAATGCAAAGCATCTCCTTGAAGTCAACGATGGTGCGGGCAATACCTTCAAGGCCACGGCGAAACCAGTTTTAATTGCTACCGCCGTCGTTGGGGCCACCACCATGATTTTTAGCTTGATCCTTGTCATCAAACAAACCTTGGGAGTTGACCCCGAAGTGGTTCTCAATATTCTGAACCCCTTTACGGTCTTCGGCTTTCTGGCCGGGGGAGCTGTCATCTACTGGTTTACCGGGGCCAGCACCCAAGCCGTCATCACCGGGTCATACAGCGCGGTGGCCTTTATCAAGCGGCATATTAAATTAGACCCGGCCGCCGAGAAAAAGGCCTCGACGGAAAACTCAAAAGCTGTGGTTAGAATTTGCACCCAGTACGCACAAAAGGGTATGTTCAACATCTTTTTAGGAGTGTTCTTTTTTGCGTTAGCTTTTGCCTTTTTGGCCTCACCGGCGGCGGGACCTCAGGCCGTGTCGTTTTTCGTAAGCTATTTGATCGGCATTTCGATTTTTGGGCTTTTTCAGGCAATCTTCATGGCAAATGCAGGCGGTGCATGGGATAACGCCAAGAAAATTGTCGAAGTCGATTTGAACCTGAAAAACACTCCTCTTCATGCTGCCACAGTGATCGGCGACACCGTCGGCGACCCCTTTAAAGATACCAGCTCCGTGGCAATGAACCCAATCATTAAGTTCACCACGCTATTTGGGCTTTTGGCGATGGAAATCGCACTATCTCCCACGTTTTTGAAAGTGGCACCTTGGGTAGGTGCTGTGTTCTTGGCGTTGGCGTTGGTTTTTGTTTTGCGGTCCTTCTATGGGATGCGGCTCCCGACACTCAGTGAGATTGATACGAATATTCACGGTATTAACCCGATGGATGAGAACAACTCGGCCTGTGTCGATTAATTGCCCGGAACGAGAACTTGACCTAGCCCAAAGGGAAAGGAAATACTTTGGGCATGGTTAAAGTGTTTGCAGTGTTCATTGCACTTTTGTGCTTCGGCGGAGGTGGGCTGTCTGCCGCCTCCGAAACGGCCAAGCCGGTACAGGTGGTTCTCGTGCCCTATCAGGGGCCGGTTTACAACATTTTTTTTCATCCGCTGATTTACGACGCTCGCCAAGCCTTTGAACCCTCTCCAAAAAAAGTATTTATGGATGAATGGTTCATTACGGTCGACGAGTTTAAAAAAACCCTACATTCCCTTTATCAACGCGGCTACATCTTGGTGCGACCCCGTCAATTTTATCAGCAAGACGCCCATGGTCACTGGTTCCAAAAACGGGTCGACCTGCCCCGCGGAAAAAAGCCTCTTATCCTTTCAGAGGATGACGTCAATTATTACCCGACCATGCGGAGTCACGGAGTAATCTCGCGCCTTTGGGTTGACCCCCAGGGTCGCCTGGCCGGCGTGCTGGACGAACCAGATGGCACATCCCGAGTTGTCTATCATGCCGAGGTGCCCCAAATTCTCGAAGACTTTATTCACACCCACCCCGATTTTTCGTTTGAAGGCGCCCGGGGCATGATCAATGAAACCGGCTATTATGGGGCCTTTGGTTACCCCGACGTGGGGAAAAAGGCTTTTGACCATGACGCAAATGTCTATGAGGCGAAACGAGTTGCGGCCAAGCTCAAGCAAATGGGTTGGGAGTTCGCCTCCCATTCCTACGATCATGAATTTTTGTGGCAGGAACCCGACGGCCCCTTTGAAAAAGCCGAACGAAAGTGGATGGCCGAAATCGGCCCCATTGTCGGCCCTACCCCCTACTACGTCTTCCCGTTCGGCGACCAATGGTTTAAGGACAAAAAGCGAATGGATTTCTTAAACAGTCTGGGCTTTAAATACTATTTTTCGGTCGACAACCATGCCTCGGTCCTGCACACTGACGGGGATATTGTGTTGGGACGCGTTGCGGTCGATGGTCGCTCACTTAGGCTGAAGGCGCATTCCCTCAAGATTTTTTTGAATGCCGGTGCCGTCCTGGACCCGCAACGCAGTCGCGGTATCCATTACCGCTGGAACTGAGGGAACAGATGCCAGAAGAAGCTCCGGAAGGTCGCTTCACCAAAAACTCCTTGTTGATACAAAGTCTCATTTCCCATTGACGAAAGGCGTTGCCCAGACTATCTTCAGAAAAAAGCCCACTGAGCTTTTTTGGGAGAGCTGTTTGGAACAAACACCACCACCCCCGCTTCTTGAATTTCGCAACGCCGGTATACAACTAGGCGGGCAGGTGATTCAGAAAGGAATCACCTTTTCGCTCTACCCCGGGCAGTTTGTCGCTGTACTCGGACCCAACGGAGCCGGAAAAAGCACTCTGTTGAAACTCGTTCTAGGGTTGTTTAAACCTACGTCGGGTCAAATAAGACTTTTTGGCGAAGCCCCTCGAACGGGCAACAGGCGAATCGGCTATACCCCGCAATTTTCGAGCTTGGAAGCGTCGTTGACCCTACGAGCCCGAGATATTGTCGGATTGGGCCTCGACGGTCACCGCTGGGGTATGGCACTTCCTAGCAAAGCCCGGACGGCCAAAATTACTAAAGCCTTAGAAGAAGTCGACGGTCTGCACTTGGCTGAGGCGTCCTTTAGTGAGCTATCTGGCGGCGAACGCCAGCGCCTGCTGATCGCTCAGGCACTTTTAAGCGATCCTGAGCTTTTGCTGTTAGATGAACCTTTGGCTAGTTTGGACCTGTCGCACGCCCAAGAGATGGTCGCCTTGGTAGACCGCATACGTCGTACCCGAGGGACAGCGGTTCTGTTTGTCACGCACGATGTGAACCCCGTTTTGCCCTGTCTGGATAAGGTCCTATACTTGGCCGGGGGACAAAGCACCTTGGGAACAGTCGAAGACGTCATAACCACCGACAACTTAAGCCATCTTTACGGCTCACGAGTCGAAGTCCTTCAATCCGAAGGACGTCTTTTTGTTTTGGGTGTCGATACCTAAGGGTTACTTAAGATGACCATCTTTCACTTCGAATTCATGCGTAATGCCTTTTTGGCCGCCACCCTGGTGGCCGCCCTGGGTGGTGTTACAGGCTTCTTTTTGATCCAGCGGGGAATGACCTTTGCCGGTCACGCCCTACCCGGAATTGGTTTTGCCGGCGCTGCCGGGGCTGTTTGGCTAGGGTTTTCACCGTTAGCCGGCCTGGTAGTCTTTACTTTAGCGGGTGCCGGGGGAATCGCCAAGTTGAAAGGGGACCCTCGCGAACGCGATTTACACATTGGCATGATCTTGGTCACGGCGTTGGCCCTAGGCCTCTTATTTTTGTCGTTGTACCCCGGGTTTGCCGAACCCGCCTATGCCATTCTTTTTGGTTCATTGCTAGGCATCAGTAAAGGCGAAACCCAGGTCATGGCCGTCGGTTGTCTGTTCCTCGGTCTCTTTTTTGTTTTCGCATTCCGCCCCCTGTTATTTGCGTCGTTTGACCCCCAGGCGGCCAGCGCTCGCGGAGTACCTACGCGCACCTTGGGGGCCGCCTTTTTAGTCGTGACGGCCCTTGTTGTCGCTTTGTGCGCCCCGATTACGGGAACACTCCTGGTATTTACCCTTTTGGTGGCACCCGCAGCCATCGCGACCCGGTTGACCGCCAGCCCCCTCAAGGCGGTGCTTTTGAGCGTGCTAATCGCCGAAGGCCTGGTATGGGCGGCCCTCACTCTGGCGTATTTTTGGAACAGTGTGCCTGGTTTCTTTGTGGCGGCTCTGGCATTTTTTGTCTACCTTACCGTGCGGCTCGTCGAAGCCTATGGACACAGGAGGGTCAAATGACCAGCTTTTGGACCTCTGCACTTTTTTGGAACGCCGTGGCTGGTGCAACGGCAGCAGCCCTCGCTGCAGGAGCCGCAGGATTCTTTCTTTCGCTACGCGCACTCGCCTTTACCGGCGAGGCCCTGACAGACATCGGGTTCGCAGGAGCATCGGGGGCCGCATTAGCGGGTTTAAACCCCTTGGCCGGTATGGCCGGATTTTCGCTTTTGGCGGTGTTGGGTCTCGGATCGCTCAACGACCGCCTGAAAGGACGAGATATTGAAACAGGCATGGTACTGTCCTTCGCGTTGGGGCTAGGGGTGCTTTTTTTAAACCTTTCGACACAATCGGGAGCCTCACATGCCAGTTGGGGCCTGGGCCTACTCTTCGGTTCTTTGGCCAGCATCACCACCCCCAGTGTGATTTTGGCTGGAGTCTTCTGCGTTGTCGCACTGACGGTGTTGGCCACTCTATTCAGGCCACTCCTTTTCGCCTCGCTGGACCCTATTTTAGCCCAAAGTCGGGGCGTTCCTGTCAAAGCCTTAGCGCTGGGCTTTTTGTTAATTTTGGCCCTTGCCGCTTCGGTCACCCTAATGGTCGTTGGAGCCCTGCTAACCTCAGCGCTCCTGATTGCCCCGGCCACAGCCGCCTTGAACTTTTTCAGACGTCCCTACCAAGCCCTGGCGGCCAGCCTGCTGTTTGCCGTGGGGATTGCTTGGATTGGCCTAGCCGCAGCCTTTTTTATTCCCGTGGGACATATTCCCGCCAGCTTTTTTATGGCGATTTTGTCAGCGGGTTTGTACTTTGCCTCTTTACCGGCGCGAAGCCAGCGCCGACGGGACACCGTTCGGTGCCAGCACAGCCGTGAAGTCACCCCTCAGGAATAAAGGAGATTACTCAAATCATGAAAAACCCTGTTTTGCGCCTAGTCCTCAGCTCAATCGTTGTAAGCTTATCTTTCGCCGTTTTAACGTCGTGCGCCCCACAACACCCGGATTCGAGGACAAAACTGCTGGTCGTTGCAGCAGAAAACTTTTGGGGCGACCTTGCGACGCAAGTCGGCGGCGACCAGGTCCATGTAGTCAGCTTGATGAACAACCCGAACCTTGACCCCCACGAGTACGAGGCCAACATCGCCGATGCCAAAGACGTGGCCGAAGCACACCTCGTGATCAAGAATGGCGGAGGGTATGACACCTGGATGAACAAGCTACTGGCCGCATCCCCTTCTTCGAAGCGAGTCGTGCTGACGGCTTGGGATCTTGCGCCCGAGAAACTCCCCGAGAACGAGCATATTTGGTATGGCGTCACCAACGACATAGCGCTGACGCGGGCTTTGGCGGCCGCACTAACTCAGCTTGACCCAACTCACGCGGCGTACTTTTCTGCAAATGCGGCTAAACTGCTTACGCAATGGCAAAACCTGCGCCAACAGATGGCACAGCTCAAACTTAAGTTGAACCACACCCCGATTGGGCTGACTGAAACGATTTTTTTGTATCAGACAGGGGACCTCGGCCTCAACGTATTGACACCCTTCGCGTTTATGAAGGCGGTGGCCGAAGGCACCGACCCTTCGCTCCAAGATACTTATAAGGTAGAACAGCAAATTCGGTCGCATGCCATCAAAGTTCTAGTGATCAACGAGCAAACCCTGAGCCCCCTGGTCGATAAGCTTCAAAAACTCGCGGCCTCGGCGGGTATACCAGTAGTCCCCATCACCGAGACCATGAGTCAAGGGCCTATGCCAGAGTGGTTGGGGGGTCAGCTGAACCGCTTGGCAACGGCTCTGGGCCACCAGGCGGTGCCGGAACATCCTGTGACACCGTAGGCTGAGAGCTAGGCTGACAACTTTCGCACACACCATACAAGGTTAACGAGTGGGCTTGAACATGAAAGTGATTGTGACGGCTTACCTCTTCGAGCTGGTCTTGGGGTAAGCAAAAGCTAAACTCGCGAATGGAGTGGCAGTTGAGGCAAGCCAGGTGGTGGTGATGTCCCAAGGCGTTGAGCACCTCTCCACAAACACGGTAAAGCTTGGTGCCGTCAAGAAAGTCTATCAGGTCGACGACTTGAACCTCGACTAGCCGCCTCACGGTACGAAAGACGGTGGCACGGCCCAGGGTGGGGTTGTCGCCGCGCAAAGACTGCCACAGCTCATCGGCGGTAAAGCCCTGCCCACTAGCAGCAAGAAAGCCCAGCCGCTCGGCCATCAAGTGCCGGGGGCGGGTTCGTCGTTCCCCCAGCTGATCGAGAGCCGCCTCGATTTTCTGAACGTAAAAGCCCTGATCTTCGCCCATATTCTGCGGCCTTAAAACGCCCTCTGATACTGTGGCGGAACCTTGTTGAAGCTGGCTGGTAGATGCCTGAGCAACCAATAGGGGTCGCGAAGCAATTGGCGACCCAGCAAAATGAGGTCCGCTTGCCCCGAGGCTACCACCTCCGAGATCTGTTGCCAATCTTGCAGTAAGCCCACTGCCGCCGTGGGAATGGAGGCCTCTGCACGCACTTGAGCGGCATAGGGTACCTGGTAACCAGGCCCCAGGGGAATCTTCACCCCTGGGACGACACCACCTGACGAGACATCCACCAAGTCTACGCCCTCAGCCTTCCACAGACGAGCCAATTTTACCGTTTCGTCGGGGGTCCATCCGCCTTGAGCCCAATCGGTAGCTGAAATCCGCGCCAAGAGTGGCTTTTCGGCCGGCCATACAGATCGCAGAGCCCGAGCTGTTTCGACAGCTAGTCGTACTCGCCCGTCAAAACTCCCCCCCCAAGCATCAGCACGCTGATTTGCAAGCGGCGAAAGAAACTGATGTAAGAGGTAGCCGTGAGCAGAGTGCAACTCGATCACGTCAAACCCTGCCTGATGGGCCCGGCGAGCACCGGCGGCAAAGGCCTCAAGCACCTGAGCAATTTCGTCACTCGACAGAGCCGACGGCACCGGGTCTCCTTCGGCAAAGGGCACGGCACTAGGGGCGCGAACCGTCCACCCCCCCTGGTGGGGCGCAAGGGCTTTGCCAGATTTCCAGGGTGCCGCGACCGAGGCTTTACGCCCGGCGTGGGCTAACTGGACCCCAACGGCTACTCCCAGATCATGAAGCTGATCAACCAGCTTTGCCAGAGCCTGGGCATGCTCATCGTCCCAAATTCCCAAGTCGTCCGGCGAGATGCGACCCTCGGGACGAACAGCGGTGGCTTCTAAAATGATCAACGATGCCCCACCCACGGCGCGTTCGGCGTAGTGACGAAAGTGCCAGGCGGTCGGGAAGCCATTCTCGGCAGAGTACTGGCACATAGGTGACATTGCGACCCGATGGGGCAAGGTAAGCCCTCGTAAGGTCAGCGGTTGAAGAATTGGTTCAAGGTTTTGTTCACTCATACTTTCAGTATACTCATACCAGGGGGGAGAGGAAAATTAGGAGCTATAACGGAGAAATCGGGCTGTTTCAAGGCGCGCTAGGGTTATGGTCTCGACAGAGGCCCGGCTTGCGGCTATATGCGATTCTAAAACCTGGCAGGCTTGTTCCACTTGACCAAGCTTGAGGTGTTTTAAGATCAACTCGTGTTCGTTGTAGGTTGCCGTTAGTCTTGCGTCGTCTGAGAAATCAAGACGACGAATGATGCGAATTCGTTCTGTGATTTCTTCGTGAAGGCGCATGACTTCACGGTTTTCGCCCCATGAAACAAGAGTTCGGTGAAACACTTCATCTTCACCAAAAAGGATCTGTCCCGATTGGCTCCGTTCAAACGGAGGAACCATCCAAAACTCTGCAAGGGCTGTCAGCTGAGCCAACCACTTATCGGAAGCCGTTTTAGCCCAAGCTTTTAACGAGGCTGTCTCCAGAATTATTCTCAAATCGTAAAGTTCTTGATAGTACCGAAAATCAAATGGCTTTACTTGCCACCCAGCACGAAATTTCATTTGCAAGTAGCCTTCTTTTTGAAGACGCATAAGAGCTTCTCTGACCGGCGTTCGGCTCACATTCAAATTGGTGGCCACTTCATTTTCTGTAAATCGGTCTCCGGGTAAAAGTTGGAAGTCAAAGAGTTCGGTCTTGAGACGCTGGTACACACGAGCGGCAAGAGGCGCCATATCGCCAGGAAGGTTCCCATGAAAATCTTGCATACAAATTTGTATACATGATTTTACCGTCAGACACAAGATAACCTCACCAAGACTAGGAAATAACGCCACTTTTTGCTGAT
This sequence comes from bacterium, assembly GCA_021782055.1. The sequence continues at coordinate 33,758 of JAJXVP010000006.1, forward strand.
TTCCAATGAATACTCTCTCACTTGATTATGCCAACCTCAAAATATCTACATTATTGTAATTTCAATATTTGAAAACCTCCAAATAGTTATATCAGTTTTAACCTCTTGGGGATTATTGCTCAGTAGCAAAGGGAAAACTGGTTCTCCCCAAGATTTTTTTGAGGTTCGCCAGCAACGACAAACTCTACTCCTTCAAGACTTTAGCAGTCCTAAGAGGGCCAGGCCATCAACCACAAGAGAAAAGTTGGCATGATTCATGCCTATGAAAGCTGGTACCTGAGCAGGGATTTAAGAAGTCCACCACGCAAAGGAAAGGAGATATTATGCATCGTTTTAAGAAGTTCTGGGGGACGTTAACGATCCTCAGCTCGCTGGTAGCAGTCGTCATGACGGGATGTTCCGGGCACGACACTAAGACTGAATCGACCGCCAAAAGCAAAATCCTAAAGGTGGGTTTTATCTACGTCGGTTCAAAAGACGACTACGGTTACAACCAATCACACGCCGAAGGAGCTGCAGTAGTGGCTAAGATTCCGGGCGTCCAGGTTATTGAGCAAGAAAACGTACCCGAGACTATCGCGGTCGAAAAAGCGATGGAAGGCATGATCGAACAGGATGGTGTCTCGGTGATTTTTGCCACGTCGTTTGGTTACTGGTCGCATGTCCTAACTGTTGCCAAGATGTACCCCAAAGTGATGTTTTTCCATTGTGGGGGTCTTTATCAAGCCGATAAAGATCCACCAAATGTATATTCGTACTTTGGTTATATCGAAGAGGGACAATACCTTAATGGGATAGCCGCAGGCTATGCTTCAAAATCAGGAAAGCTTGGTTTCATAGCAGCAAAACCCATCCCACAAGTTCTAGAAAATATCAACGCCTTCACGCTGGGCGCCAGATCCGTTAACCCTAAAGCAACAACTACCGTGGTATTTACAGGCGATTGGAACCTCCCTATTCAGGAAGCCAATGCTGCCAATAGCCTCATTGACCGCGGCATTGACGTAATCACGATGCATGTCGACAGCCCCAAGGTGATAGTCCAAACTTGTGAAAAACGAGGCGTCTGGGTGTGTGGGTATCATGCCGATCAATCCAGCCTTGCCCCAGATAAGTATCTTACAGGAGCCATTTGGAATTGGGGGAAAGTGTATACGACCATTATTGATGAAATTCTGACTGGTCAAGAACCATCACACTTCTTCCGCGGAGGCATGAAAGATGGTTTTGTGAAAATGGCCCCCTTGGGTGCAGGCGTTTCGGCGGCAGCCAAAGCCAAAATCGATGCTGTGCATCAGCAAATGATGGCTGGGACTTTCGTGATTTTTAAAGGCCCACTCAAAGATAATCAGGGTCATGTGGTTATTCCCGCAGGAAAAGAGGAAGTACAGACGGATCCAGTTCTGGAAAAAATGAACTACCTCGTGCAGGGCGTTATGGGATCAACGGGGATGTAATCATGATGATCACGGCTAACCTTCTGAAAAAAAATCTTACAAGGGGGCTGGGTGCCCAGCTTGCCGCCGTCGGCTTAGCCGTGGTCGCCTTTGGAATCTTTCTTGCGCTGCAGGGCAAGTCACCGTTAGGGGTGCTTCAAGACATGGTGGTAGGAGCCTTTGGGTCACAATTTGCTTGGCAGAATACCTTGGTACGCGCATCCCCATTGCTCTTAGCCGCCCTATGTACGCTGATCCCAGCTTATCTTGGTTTGGTCATTATTGGCAATGAAGGTGCCTGGTTATTAGGAGGGTTAGCAACAGCCATTGTCGGGAGTGTCTTGCCTCCTTGGGGATGGGGAGGGCTCATACTCTCACTGCTAGCCTCTGCCGTTGTGGGTGGCATTTGGATCGGTTTAGCAGGCTTGGGGCGTCAATGGCGCGGTGTCGACCCGACGATTTCTAGTCTTTTGCTTTACTATGTGGCGCTGGGAGTTTTTCTCTTTCTCGTTGAGGGACCGCTGAAAGACCCCAGTACACTAAATGAACCATCGACATTTCCTATCAAAAGTTCCTTCTTCCTGACTCCCATTCCAGGGACTTCCCTTCACGCAGGTCTATTTGTGGGGATTGCGGCTTGCGTGGGGGTCTGGTTCCTACTTTTTCGAACACGCTTAGGCTTTGACGCCCGCATTGCAGGGGGCAACGAAAAGCTGGCAGCGACACTCGGCCTACCTCGAAATCTGTTAGTTGTCGGGGCCTGCGCCCTAGGCGGGGCTTGCGCGGGTTTGGCAGGCGGTATTCAAATCGCCGCCATTAACCATACGGCCAACGCCTCTCTCAATGGAGGCGTTGGCTTTGCCAGCATTCTTGTCGCTTTTCTGGCCCGCCAAAAGCCATTGGCGGTTTTGCTGGTCGCCCTCCTTGTTGGCGGACTTGAAGCGTCTGGCGGGTTTGTACAACGCGAGTTTGCTCTTCCTGACGCAACCATAGCGGTTTTTCAAGGCCTTCTTTTTCTGAGCGTTTTATGGGCCGAAGCCTTCAGAGAACCACAAGGAGGTGGACAATGAGTTTGAATAATTGGGCTACCGTAGGTACCGCGCTCTTAGGAGGCGTCTTTAAAACCAGCACGCCATTTTTGTTGGTTAGCTTAGGCGAAACCCTTACCGAGAAATCTGGCCGGGTCAACCTTGGTCTTGAAGGCACCTTAATGATGGGTGCTGTATGCGGTTTTGGCGCTAGTTATTTAACAAAAAACCCTTTTGTGGGTGTACTCGCAGCGGGAGGAGTGGGTGTTCTCATGGGCCTTCTCCATGCCTGGCTTTGCTCATTCAGGCGTGTTAGCTCCATTGCTGTGGGAATAGCTTTGATGGTTTTCGGCACAGGCTTGGCTTTTTATATCGGTAAACCTTTGATCCAACCACAAGCTCCTCAACTTCCTGCACTAGACCTGGGCTTTTGGTCGCACAACGCAGCACTCCGCGATGCACTGCATATCAATGTGCTCTTTATCTTCGGCATCGTTCTGGCCCCTGTGTTGTCATGGTTTTTAAAATCTACACGTTGGGGTTTGATCTTGAGACTTTGTGGCGAAAACGCCGAGGCGGCCCGGGCCAAGGGCATAGACCCCAACCAAGTTCGTCTGGTGGCCACAGCGGCCGGTGGCTTTTTGGCCGGAGTCGGCGGAAGCTTTCTTTCGCTGTACTACCCAGGTGCTTGGACAGAAGGCCTGTCTACAGGTCAGGGACTGCTAGCCGTGGCCCTGGTAATTTTCTCGCGATGGAATCCCATGCTCTGCCTTGCCGCCAGCCTCATGTTTGGTGCCTTAGGTAGCCTAGGAGGAGCTCTACAAGCGGCAGGGTTCAGTCAAGGGTTCTACCTTTTTGGCACTGCTCCCGCCGTTTTTGCTTTAGTTCTCATGGTCATTACCTCGGGAAGAAAAGGCTGGTCAGGAAAACCCGCTGAGCTGTCAGTCTTCAGCTAAAAAATATAACTCGGAGGAATTCGTATGACAATTCACGCTCGCCCCTACCACTGGCCTTTTGATGGGGATTTGAAAAACAACACGGCCCTCGTCATCATTGATATGCAAACCGATTTTTGTGGCGTTGGGGGCTACGTCGACAAAATGGGGTATGACCTGAACAATACCCGCCGCGCCGTTGAACCCATTCGGCGCTTACTAGCCGAGGCCCGCCGGGTGGGGCTGTTTGTCATCCATACCCGCGAAGGGCACCGCTCCGACCTATCGGATTTACCAGCTAATAAACTTTGGCGTAGCAAACAAATTGGCGCGGGTATTGGGGATCCAGGACCTTGCGGCCGTATTCTTGTGCGAGGGGAACCAGGCTGGGAAATTATCTCAGAGTTGGCCCCTCGTGAAGGCGAAGTAATAATCGACAAGCCGGGCAAGGGCTCGTTCTACGCCACCGATTTAGAACTCATCTTAAGAACCAGGGGAATTCGCAACCTGATCTTGACGGGAATAACTACAGATGTCTGCGTGCATACTACTATGCGAGAAGCCAATGACCGAGGCTTCGAGTGCCTTCTGTTAGAAGACTGTACAGGTGCCACTGACCCCAAGAATCATGATGCCGCCTGCTCCATGGTGCTGATGCAAAATGGAGTTTTCGGTGCCGTTTCTGATTCGGAATCGGTACTTCAGGTTCTGCGGAGTTGGGTATGAGCCTCGAACCAGCTTTAGAATTTGTTCATGTTGGTATGAAGTTTGGTACTTTCACTGCTCTTGAGGATGTTAATCTAACCTTAGCTCCTCATCGTTTTCACGTGTTGCTCGGTGAAAACGGTGCCGGAAAATCCACGCTCGTGAAATGTTTGATCGGCTACCAGAAACCCACTTCGGGAGGATTAGTCGTTCATGGGAAAGAGGTGGAATTTAGTTCCCCACGTGAAGCCTTTACGGCAGGGTTAGGAATGGTCTACCAGCATTTCACCCTAGCAGACAACCTCAGTGTATTAGAGAATATTCTTTTATCTCGTCGCGATTTGGATTTTTTTATTTCGTTAGAGTCCCAGGCCCAGCGATTCGAGAAGTGGATGAGCCAAATGCCCTTTCAGCTCCCCTTAAAGATTCCTGTAGGGACGCTGTCTGCCGGCGAAAAGCAAAAACTCGAGATCCTCATCCAGCTTTACCATAACCCTTCGCTTCTGATCCTTGACGAACCAAGTTCTGTTCTAACCCCTTCAGAAGCCGAAGAAGTTTTAGGCTTGTTAAAAGCGAAGGTTCAAGCTCAAGAGATCACAGTTCTTTTGATTACCCACAAGTTTCGCGAAGTGATGAGGTACGGTGATACTGTGACTGTTCTACGCCGGGGTCGAATGGTTGGGCACGGTCCCGTTTCTCAATTTGATGTTCACACGCTTGGGAACCTGATGGTAGGAGATCAAAATCTTCAACCTGAGAAAAACCATGAAGCGTTACCGAGTATTAATCATCATCAACACAAGGGTATTGAGGTTTCGGGGTTGTCAGTGCAAGGTTCAAGAGGAATACCGGCTCTTCAAGACATCAGTTTTTCGGTCTGTCGAGGTGAGATTTATGGACTGGCTGGTGTTTCAGGTAATGGTCAACGGGAGCTCCTTGAAGTGTTTATGGGACTTCACCCCGAAGCTCGTCGTTATGTTCGCCTGAATGGAGAGGCCTTTCGGTCGGAACGCCGTTACCTCAAACAAAACGGTGTGTCTGTTTTGCCTGAGCTACCCTTGCTCAATGCCTGCGTTAAAGACCTCTCGGTCTGGGAAAATCTGATGCTTCATGCTCCGGTCTATCGACCCAAAGTCCTCAAATCTCAGGCGGAGGTTCTGAGACAGGCCTTTGGAATTCGCACAGCCAATATGTCCGCACCCATCAGAACGCTGTCAGGTGGCAACATCCAAAGGGCGGTGTTGGCCCGCGAATTGCGCCCAGACACTAAAGTCTTCGTGGTGGCTAACCCTTGCTTTGGGCTCGATTTTCAAGCCACAGCAGAAATCCGTGCCCGAATCCTTGCCACAAGGGATCAAGGGGCCGCTGTCTTACTTATCAGTGAAGACCTCGATGAAATCCTCGAACTTGCTGATAACATCGGGGTCTTAAGTGAAGGCCGGTTGGTTGCAGAAGTATCATCCAAGAATGTGGATGTTGCTGCCTTGGGACGCGCCATGGCAGGCCATGGAGGATCTCATGAGCGCCAAGGTTGAACTTGCCGGAGCCCGACCACAAGCCCGTACGCTCGATCTGGAACATACAGCCTTGATTGTTATAGATATGCAACGAGATTTCTTAGAACCTGGTGGTTACGGAAGCGCCTTAGGTAATGATGTGACGCTTTTAGCGGGGGCTATTCCCCAGGTGCGACGCTTGCTTGCGGCGTTCCGCTCCTGTGGACTTCCCGTTCTTCATACTGTCGAAGGTCACCGATCCGACCTTTCCGATTGCCCCCCAGTAAAGAGGTTCCATGGTCAGCCAGGGCTTCGCGTAGGGGATCCTGGCCCTTTTGGTCGCTATCTTATCTTAGGGGAACCAGGCAATGCCCCCATACCCGCCTGCCGCCCATGGCACAACGAGTTTTTGTTGGAGAAACCCGGCAAAGGGGCCTTCACCAACACCCATCTCGAACAAACTCTTCGCTCCCGGGGGCTCAACACCCTGATTCTCTGCGGGGTTACTGCCGAAGTCTGCGTACAGTCTACTGCCCGCGAAGCTGCCGACCGTGGCTTCGAGGTCATACTGGCGAGCGACGCTACAGCAAGTTACCTTCCCGACTTCCACAAGGTGGTCATCGAAATGATTGTCAGCCAAGGAGGAATTGTCGGGTGGGCAGCAACAACAAACCAGATCCTCTTTTCGCTACTTTCCAGCGGGGTATGGAAAGCACGAGTCACTTGGACACAACTCCGTCCAGGACTTGAAAAAGCAAGCTTAGGGATAGATTCCGATGGTTGGGAAGCCGCCTTTTTGCGCTACAGCCCAGGAGCAGCGGCTCCCAAGCATAGACACCAGGGGACCGAGCGGTACGTGATGCTTTCGGGTTCTCAGCACGACGACAGGGGAGAGTATGGCCCGGGAAGCTCGGTAGAAAATCCGCCAGGGAGCATTCATGACCTTAAAAGTCATCACGGTTGTGAGCTTTTTATCGATTGGGACCTTCCCGTCGAATTCCTTACTGCTTCGAAGGAGCCCTTATGAATCCGCAGTCCTTGCCCTTCCGTTTGGATACGCTCCGCCAAGCCTTCCTTAACGGCATGAAACCTCGAACTGTATTTTTAGAATTTCTGGCGAGGCTTGCTCATTGGAACGACCCGGCACTCTTTATCAGCGTGGCTCAAGCTGAACAACTCGAACCTCTATTCCTACGTCTAGACGAGATTGGGCCCGAGAAACTACCTCTCTATGGCATCCCTTTTGCTATTAAAGACAATATAGATTGGAATATTTTGCCGACGACTGCCGCTTGCCCGGCGTTTTCCTACCAACCTAAACGGTCCGCTACTGTCATCGAACGGCTGATTGCGGCCGGGGCGGTACCGGTCGGAAAAACGAATATGGACCAATTTGCCACGGGACTTGTGGGAACACGCAGTCCGTACGGGACACCAAGAAATGCCAGGGGGCCCTGGATTCCTGGTGGGTCCAGTTCAGGCAGTGCCAGTGCTGTAGCCGCTGGCTTAGTCGCCTTCTCGTTAGGAACCGACACTGCAGGGTCTGGTCGCGTCCCTGCTGGTTTTCAAGGACTAGTCGGCTACAAGCCAACGAGAGGTTGGTTGTCAACTCGAGGCGTGGTTCCGGCCTGTCGTTCCTTGGATTGCATTTCGGTCTTCACAACGTCAGCTAGCCACGCAAAAGAAATCTTTTCAGTGCTTTTTGCTTATGATAAAGAGGACCCTTGGTCACGAAGGCCAGTCTTTAGTTACACGAGTCTTGCCCAAGAGCTTGTACTTGGAATTCCACGACAAGATCAAAGAGAATTTTCTGGTGATGCAGACTATTGTCAAGCTTACTCCTCGTTGTTGGAAAAAGCCAAAGCTCGCGGTCTTCGGTTGAAGGAGGTAGACTTCACACTGTTTAAGCAAGTAGCAAAAGAGCTATACGAAGGTCCGTGGCTGGCTGAACGCCGTCTTGCGGTCAAAGACCTATGGCCAAATCCCAAGGCCTTGCACCCCATAACACGGCAGGCCCTTGAATACCAAAAAGACCTTAAGGTCGAAGGAGTATTCGAGTCACAGCATCGGCTTGAAGCTGCTAAACGAGAGGTAGAACAGCTTTGGCACGATATAGATGCCCTTCTTGTTCCTACAGCACCAACACTTCCAACGGCTCATGACGTAGATTTAGATCCCATGCGAGTCAATTCGCATCTTGGCTACTATACCAATTTTGCGAATTTATTGGACCTCTCTGCCTTAGCTTTGCCAGAAAGCTTAACGAAGGACGGCAAGCCCTTTGGGTTTACCGTCCTTGGACCGCAGGGGGCCGATCTAAAACTCTTCGCCTTCGGTGAGTGGTGGGAAAAGAATCTCAAACCAGCTTGGGGTCCAACGGTCATCGCTGTGGCAGGGGCCCACCTTAGAGGTCTTTCGCTTAACGGACAGCTTTTAGAAAGGGGTGCCCGTTTTTTGACCGAGGCTCGAACTTCTCCGCAGTATCGTCTGTATGTCATAGGTGAAGGGCAAGGATCCAAACCTGGTTTGGTAAGGGTTGCGCAACCTGACGAAGGTGGACGAGCTCTCGACTTAGAACTATGGGATCTTCCACAAGCCCATTGGGGAAGTTTTCTCTCGTTAATTCCGTACCCTTTGGGTTTGGGCAAGGTCGAACTAGAAGACGGCCAATGGGTTACTGGATTTTTGATGTCTTCGGGGTATTCAGGTTCCGCTCCCGAAATTACTAACTACGGAGGATGGCGAAATTATCTCAACTCACTTTCGGGCGATAGGTCACGCCATTAGCGTCCACAAGTCCCCCGGCGCTTGCACAAACGGAAAGCGCAGGGGAAAAAACGAGTAAACACTTTGATCGATCAAGAGGGAGACACCTTCCTGCTCAGCTAAGCGTTGCAATTGCGCGGCGCGATGAACCGGCCGGCCGACAAGGGTGTATTCAAGGCGATGAACACTCCCTAAAGTTGCTGAGAAGACATCACCCCAGGCTAGACCAATGGCCAAATTGAGTCCTTTTGGCAAAAAGTCAGGGCGCACATCGTTAAAGGTTTGCCGATACCCCAACAGCTCGCGAGCACACTCAACGGCCCGTTCTAAATCATTTTCGTCCGAAAGCGGACACCCAAAGCTAACCAGGAGGGTATCGCCCAGAATTTTATTAACGCTTCCTTTGTGCCCGTAGACCAAGTCCATGAGGTCTGTTAGCAACTCGTTGAGAAAGTCACCGTACGCGCCAGCCCCTAAAGTCAACCAAAGGTTCTGAATTCCAAGAACTTTGATTTGGAGGATCGCCGCTTTTCCGGTGGTTTCTCTCAGTCGCGAATTACCAGTCTGCAGAAGCTGAGCCAACAGGTCACCCGAAAAATACCGCGACAAAATAGCCTTGTCTTTGGTTAGAGTTTCAAGAACTTTCATATGGGCTGTGATATTGGTCAGGGACCCTGCCAACGCTACACACTTACCGTTTTCGTCAAAATCACCAACCGCGCGAACCATCATCCATAAAAATTCTTCCGATCGGTTTTTCATGCGGAAGTAGGTCGAAAGTACAGGACTTTGCCCTGAAATACAGCTTTGGATTCCCTGCTTAAGCTGGTTCATATCTTCGGGATGCACGCGATCAAACCACTCAAAAATACTGTTGCTCAGCTCATAGCTAGAATACCCTAACAAGGCTTTCCAGCGTGCAGAAAAAAGGACTTC
>JAJXVP010000098.1 GCA_021782055.1 bacterium
TAATTGACAAGACGTGAATTTTTTCGGAGACATCACTCATCATCTCTAAAATAGTGACAATCTTTTTTGATTGTTCAAAAAGAACTTCCGACTGCCTCATGGACTCATTGAGGGCATTCGTGACAACCTTTACGCCGTTTTGAACCTGTTCCGAGAGGCTAAAGGCCTGTTGCGCCGTTCCGGCCAAATTGTCAGAAATCTCGTAAGCACGAAGTACATTTTCACGAATAAACTCTGCGTTTTGTTTTAGGTCCTCATAACCAGGAAGCGAGGGCTGAGCCATAAGCCCCCGTAAAGAAGAAAAAAACTCCTTGACAGTCGAAGACCACTCGCTTGTAACTTGCCCAGCTAATTGAGCTTCGACCGTTAAAGAGGCTTGATCGGAAATCTCCTTCACCTGTGATTCGCTAAAGCCAGTAGCTACTGATTCCACATCCTCTGCTTCGGACACGAGCTCTTCAAGTGACTCAACCTCCGAAACCCCTTCGGTCTTTAACGCCGCGCTGGAGACAACGGCTTTAACAGGAGCCACCTCTGTTCGTACGTTTTTCCAAAACAGCCGCCAAAAAACAACAAAACCCAGAACCCCGGCCGCCAGCCCCCCAGCTAAAACCAGTGTACCTGACGGCACGGCCCGGGCAAATTCCCCCCAAAGGGTTGTTATCGCCATCCACAGCACGGCTGCCCCTAAGAGGGAAAGCCGATTTTTCATTCGATTTTCACTGCCCCAGGTACAAGGAACGTCAGGGTTGGCAAACTTGTTACCTGCCAAGTAATCGCTTTGTTATGAGCGATCTTGATCCGGTATTTTTGATCCGCCGGCAACATGGCAAGCTTCATGATCCACTTCGCAACGGCTTTAATTCCCGATGAGTTCAAGAAATTGAGGCCTTTAAAGTCAGCGACAATTTCGGGAATTTTCTTCGCAACCATTCCGCTATGCACCTTTTCAAACACGGGATCCAAGATAATGCTAGGATCTTCCATGTCGATATCGCCAATAAAGCGAATTACCATATCAGGACCATTATCAGCAACTTCAATTTTGATTTTGTCCTGCGCAATTGGGTCAATGCCTAATTTATTCATAATTCTTCCTCGTTAAATTCTTCCTTGCTAAATGCAGAACTGCTAGCGAACTTCAATCGTGATGGTTACCCGGTTTTCAGGCGAAACCTCAAGTTTCAAGTTAGCTCCTGTTTCATACCGAATGCGCGCCAAGCCCAACTGGCTCTTACCATCCGAGCGAGTTGCCGCTTCACGCATTTGCATAATGTAGGCTTCCAAAGGATCCCCCGCCATAATCTTCTTGAAAAGCCCTGAAACCTCTTTAGCACCCTGTTCAGTTGCCTGGTTCGTCACGCTGGCCGTGATCAAACCAGTCTCGGGAAAAGCTTGTACAATACAATGGGTATCTTCGCTTGCGCCGTACTTAACAGCATTTTCCAAAAGCTCAGAGGCCGCCATGGCAATGGCATCAGCCTTTGCCTGATCTGAAATGGCGATCGCAATGAAGTTCTGAATAAATATTCGGGCCGGTGAGATGTACTTCCACCGAGGTCCGAACCTAATTTCTATGTATCCATCGGGTTTAGCCATAGGAAACCACCTTTATGACAAAAAGTCTTATACAACGAATCGTAACCTGTCCGGCCAAAGAAAGCAAGAAAAATGGAGAAAACCTCTAGCTAGATTTTTACCAGCGAAACAAGTTCGCTCCAGCCGTGAGCCCGGCTCCATAACCAATGGTAAGTACCCAAGTGCCACGAACCAGAAGGCCCTTTTGGTCCATTTCTGCCAACGCCAAGGGGATTGAAGCTCCCGACGTGTTGGCATATTCCTCAATATTCGTGTAGAATTTTTCTACCGGGACGTCCAACCTTTTGGCAGTAGCTTCAATGATTCTGAAGTTAGCCTGATGAGGAACAATCCAACCGACATCATGAATTGATAGGTGATTTTTCTCAAGGATTGACAGAATCAGGGCTTTCATGACTTGTATAGCAAAATTGTATACCCTCCTACCCTCCATGTGGACGAAAGGAGACTCTGCCGTCCTACTGGTCAAGGCCAAGGTTCCCGAGCCATCCGAGGTCAATAGCGAAGTACGAAAGCTATCTGGGGGCAATTGTGCGTCCATTCCGACCAAAACAGCACCGGCACCGTCGCCAAACAAAACACAGGTTGAACGATCAGTCCAATCGACAATTCTTGAAAAAACCTCTGCGCCAACGACAAGAACAAGCTGAGAGGACCCAGATACAAGGAAAGAGCGGGCTGTTTCAAGGGCATAAACAAAGCCCGCACAGGCGGCAACCAAATCCATGGCTCCAGCATGCCGACAACCGAGTTTATCTTGAACAATTGAGGCGCAGGAAGGAAAACCGGGATAATCTGGTGACCCAGTCGCCAATAAGATCAAATCAACGTCATCGGGTGATTTTCCGGACCGGGCCAAGGCTTGCTGACAGGCACGAACAGCTAAATCCGAAGTATTTTCATCCTCGGCGGCAATATATCGATAACGGATCCCGGTATGACTGAAGATCCATTCATCTGAGGTGTCCAAAGTCTGGGCAAGATCGTGATTGGACATTCGGCGCAAGGGTACAGCCATTCCCGTGGAGAGAATGTGAGGTGTCAAAAGAAGCTCCTGTCAAAAGTTGACGCCATGGTAAAAGCCCCCTTACGCCTTGGTCAAGACGCTTGACCAAAATCTGGGAGATCGGTATAGTTCATTTCAGTTAAGGGGCTGTAGCTCAGTTGGCTAGAGCACCACAATGGCATTGTGGGGGTCAGGGGTTCAAGTCCCCTCAGCTCCAAAAACAAAAAGGAGTAGCGAGCTACTCCTTTTTTATTTTTCAAAAGCCTTGTACACCTTTCCTACAGTAGCTCCCAGTTCAACCCGCAAGCCTTCTTAAAAAACAATTATGGTCGCTTCTTGCGAGGATTTTTCACTTTAATCTGGACATCAAACGGTAACTGCGACAAAATACTATCAAATGACTGAGAAGTATTCAGGGGAGATTGACCCCGAGATTGCCGAACTGCTCAATTTTACCTCACCGCCATCCAAAGAATCCGGAGCAAAAGCCGCTCCCAATGGCTCGCCTTCAGCTCCAAGTTTTGATGATCTTTTTACGGCCAAGCCTAACAAAGCCCCATCCCGAGATCCAGGGGCTGATGTTGACCTCTCCGTCAAAACCTTTAGTCCGATCCAAGAATATTGGGGAGCTCCGCAACCCTATTTTGAAAATAAAGACTATTACAAAATTATCCTCAAAGACGGGGGCGAAACTGCCGCTCGTGTCCATAAAATCTTAACTGAGCTCATGAACGCCCCTGACCCCGAGGCACGCGGACAAGCCCGTTTACGACTAGTTCCCGCTTGGTGGGACTTTTTGGGAACGGTAGTCAGGGATCTGTCGCCAAAAATGGAACAGCCTAAGGCTCTAGCACTGCGCTTTGGAGCACTTCTCCCGTCGTTGCTCAGTCCCGAACAAAGACAAATGGTTTCATGCATCAAATGGGATAATCGTACGGGCGAACCCATCCATTACCTTGACGAGTGGTTACGCAAAGTCGGGTCTGGGGAGGTGGTTCCTCTCGCAACCGATGAAGAGTTTAAGCCTGTAAAAAAGTCCCAAGACAATGGTGCTGCCCTCCAGCGAGTTGAAAAATTGCAGGGCCAAGTTCAAGCGCAAAGCGGACTTATTCAATTGAAGCTACAAGAACTCTCTGACCTAGAAAATTCTCTTCCCTCCCAAGCGGAGCTTTTGCGACAGCACGAGCGGAATCCTCGCTTTCCACATCTTGCGGATGTCTACAACAGCGCTCAAAAATCTTCGTTAACGACAATTCAAGAGGCAATCAAAAGACTGGCAGTTCTTGACCGCGAGCTGGCCGCAAGTTTTGGCGACCTAGAAAAGTTTCAAAATGAACTTGATCAAGCTCGCCAACGGCTTGACGACTCGGGTGGTAACGTGGTTGATGCAAAAACAGCACTCCACGAGCTAGGTTCGTTGCGGCAGATGGCTAAGCTCTCATGCGGGCGACAAGGCAACCACTTCCCCCTGATGATGAAACAGTACTTGCCCCCCCGCCAAGAAGATGTCGGTACGCGAGAAAATGTTCTGGCTATCATGGCTGAAGTCGAACATTTGGACCCAGGGGTGTTTCAGCGAACCTTTAAAGGCATGGCGACGCGTATTGTTCCCCACGTAATCCTCCTGCCTTCGTATGGAGAATATGGTCTCTGCTGGGAGCCCTTTGAAAAGTTTAACCGTTCGACGAGCCGCGGGAGAATCGCCATCCCGATGTACCCCAAAAACCTGAAACAAGCTGTAATTTTTGCCTTGGGTGATTTGCGTTGGCAAGTTGCAAAAGAAAAAGCTGGATACCGTTGGATGGAAGAAGGAATCACCGGCTGGTATTACCAATGGTTCACCGACCGTGGCTTGCGAGGCGATGTCCGCGAATTCTTCATTCAAGACTACATTTTATGGATCACTAAAGAAAGCGAAGGGACGCAGAAGCTCGACAAAGACATTCGAGGTATTTTCTGGCGAAACATCCCCTTCCCTGATGACGTTCGAGACACCCTAAAAAATCGTGGCTTTGTTTATAGCGAGCTTTATAAAAAGGACATCAACCGTTCGCTCTCCGACGGTTACTGAGCCTCACTCTATTCAAGAGGCTCAGAACCATTTGTCCTTAAAAAGAAAAGGATCAAAATAACGTTCAAGACGAATACGTTCCCGAAGGATTCGAAACAGCCACCGATAGGTGAACCACGATGCAGCCAATGCGGAAAGAAAAAACACCACCCAGGTCGCCTGAGCTAAAATGCCGGTTTGGTCCGGCAAAAGCAACGAACCGATGCCTAAAAAGGCTAAGAAATAAAACACCATGAGAACAAGAATAAACAAGACAGCTCCCACTAAAAATAGAACCGTATTCACGCGCTTGTTCACTTTGGTTTCCTTGCCACTAAAAAGGACAGAAGCAGCAAAGCCACACCAACAACAACCATTGAATCAGCAATGTTAAAGGTTGGCCAACGTTCTAAACCGAAAAGCCCGTAAAACTTGAAACTCAAGAAATCCACGACGCCATGCGGACGAAACGCACGGTCAAGCAAGTTGCCGGTACCGCCGCCCAAAATTAGCGCCAACGCCCAGCGCTGAATGCCATGTAAGCTCTTGTCTCTCCAGTAAAAAACCCCTAAAACAATCAATACCAACAGTGGTACCGCTAAAAAAAGAACACTGCGAATGGGAAGAGGCAGTGCATCACCTACCGAAAATGCCACACCGGTATTGCGCTGGTGCGTCAGATAAAAAAAATCGCCGCCCCAGGACCAGGCCTTTGTTCCCAAAGGAATAGCCTTGACTACCCAGGCCTTGGTTATTTGATCAGCAACAAGCAAAATCGCCGCCAAGATCAAGGGAAAAATCCTTCCCTTAGGAACTTTCTGTGCCATTCTTCCTCCCTCACTACAATCCTGTAGGAGAATCTAAAAATACGGTAGACAAGCCAGTTTCCAAGGCCATAACCTCGGCTAACCGTCTTACCCCCCAGGTCTCGGTGGCATAGTGCCCCCCCGAGATCATGTTTATCCCCGCCTCTAGGGCCTCGTGGTAAATGGTATGATCGGCATCGCCGGTGATATACAGGTCAAGCCCCTCCACGATTGCTTCGCGGATCTCAGACGTGGCCCCCCCTGAAACGATACCAACGGTCGAGACTTTGGGTTTTCCAAACGGGAGAATCTGTAGAGCTTGCTCTCGACCGCCCAGAAGAATCTCGCAAACGCGATCCAAAGTCAACGGGGCGCCCAAGCGACCGGCATACCCGATTTTGGCCCCGTGATAAGTTCCGAAAGGAACAAGGTCCTCTAAGCCGAGCACCTGTGCGATCACAGCGTTATTGCCGCAAACTGGGTGAGCATCGAGAGGTAAATGTGAAGCGAACAAAGCCAGATCAGCATCCAATAGGGTTTTTAACCGCTGGTAGTGACCTCCGGTCACGGCAAGAGGCTGTCCCCAAAAAAGCCCGTGATGTACTACCAAAAGATCGGCACCATCCACAACAGCTTTTTGAAACGACTGCAAACACGCATCGACGGCAAACGCTACCCGAGCGACCTGAGCTTTTTTACAGCTCACCTGCAGGCCGTTGAGCGAGCGGTCTTTTCCAGACCATTCGTCGTGGCGCAAGTACTTAGTTAACCAGCTTGTCACTTCGTTCAAAGTCATGTAGCTCAGTATAGAGGGTGGGCCAACCCTCTCGCCAGCCCTTTTCTTGACTTTTTGACAATCCCCGCCTATTCTTTGTTCAAAAAGAGGTCAGAATGTCTTTACCCGCCGAACTGATGCCCCATGACCTAAGTTTTGATTTTTCGGCGGATATCCAAAAAACAGCCCCGGCTTCAGGCCAAGAGGTGATAGGTCAACCCAGAGCTTTGCGGGCACTTGCTCTTGGGACCTCGATCAACGCTCCGGGATACAACATTTTTGTTACGGGCCCCTCCGGTACGGGACGGCAAACAGCCGTTCGGAAAGTTTTGGCTCAACTCCCGCCGTCCTCAACCTTGAAAGACCTAGTATACGTTTTCCAATTTTCGCGGCCCGACCAACCACAGCCTTTGTACTTAAGCCAGGGGAAAGCCGAGGAATTTAAAGAGAAGCTTCACGACTTGGTCGAAACACTTAAACTCCGCATTCGTCAAGAGTTGGGAGCGGAGTTGTACAAAGCGCAACGGGATCAAATCCTCAAAAAAACCGAGTTTTCAGAAAACCACCTTATCGCAGAATTTGAAAGCCGCCTGAACAAAGAAGGCTTCAAAATTGTCCAAATGGATGCCGAAGAGAGCGACCCTCCTCTCATGGATATTCTGCCCCTGTGGAAGGGTGAAGCGGTAAGTTTTGACGATTTGCAGGATAAAGTCGCCGCCGGTGAAATCCAAGAAGCTGACTGGAACCAAACCCGCGAAAGGTACTATTTGTTCATTGACGAGATGAAAGGTCTCTTTGAGCGGCTTGGGGAAGCCCGTCGTAATATGGAGAAAGACCTTCAAAAGTTGCAGATTTCTTATATTCGGCGTCCGCTACGGCGGCTCGTGCAGAAAATAGCCAGGCAATACCCTGAAGATGGCGTTCGCGCGTGGCTAACTGCGCTCGAAAAAGACGTCGAGAACCATCTATTTCTGTTTTTGTCTGATAAACCGATGGATGATGGTCAGGGTAACCCCGCCCTAATTCGCTATGCGGTAAATGTTTTGGTGGATCATGGCAAAGCCCCTAAACTGCCCGTCGTTTTCGAAAACCGCCCCACCCCAGCCAATTTATTCGGTACCATCGAAGCACGTGGCGACCCTCAAGGCGAACCGAGAACAAATTTTCTTTCGGTACGCCCCGGAGCTTTACATCAGGCGTCAGGTGGTTATTTAGTTTTGAGAGCCGAAGATATTCTTTCTCAAGAGGAGGCGTGGCCCCTTCTCAAACAAGTTCTTGAAACTCGACAAGTTGAAATTCAAGTTTCCTCTGGGCCGTTTGGTCCAGCCTCAGCAATTAAGCCTAAACCTATCGACGTCGACCTTAAAGTTGTCATTTTGGGGGCAGAGGGTCTGTATGACTACCTTGTCCAAGAGGACCGCAACTTTGCCCGGCTGTTTAAGATTAGCGCGGAGTTCGACTCGGTTATGAGCCGAACGCCCGAAGCGATGGCGGAATACCTCAAATTTATGCATGACACCGTACAGAAACGTTCGTTATTGCCCCTTGACCCCAGCGGGAGTGCGGAAGTTTTTGAGTACGGCGTGCGGTTGGCCGAACATCGGCAAAAGCTGTCAACGCGTTTTTCGGCGGTTGCTGATCTGTTATCTGAAAGTTCATATTGGGCTCGTCAGTTGGGTAATAAAGTAATCGATCGAACTTCCGTACAACGGGCCCTGGATGAACGGAAGTTTTTATTTTCCTTACCCGAAGAAAAAATGGATGAGCAGGTTCGCGATGGGCAAATACTTCTTTCAGTCACCGGTAGCGCCGTTGGCGTGGTTAATGGTTTGGCCATCCTTGATCGGGGTAGCTACTCGTTTGGACGGCCTATGCGAATCACAGCAACCGCGGCTCCCGGTGATGACGGAGTGGTCAACATCGAAGGTGAAGCAGGCCTTTCCGGTGAAATTCACGACAAGGGCGTCCTGATTCTTCGAGGCCTTATCCGCTCTCGTTTTGCACAAGAATTCCCATTGAGCTTATCGGCCAGTGTCGGTTTTGAACAATCCTACGGAGGAGTAGATGGCGATAGTGCCTCCTCCACCGAAGCGTATGCACTCTTATCGGCGATTTCTCAGGTTCCCCTTCGACAAGATTTAGCCGTGTCTGGGTCAATCAATCAGCGGGGAGAAATTCAACCGGTGGGCGGCATTACGGAAAAGGTTGAAGGCTTTTACGACACCTGTGTCAAGCTGGGGCTTACCGGAACTCAGGGGGTAATCATACCCTATTGGAACATTCAAAACCTTGTTCTCAATCGCGAAGTTCAAAATGCGGTCAAGGAAGGAAGGTTTCACATTTATCCGGTTAAAACCCTCGACGAGGGGCTACTTCTTCTGACAGGAAAAGAGTTAGGCCATCGAGATGAAAATGGACAATACCCTGAAGGCTCTTTGGGGGCTTTAATTGTTGATAAGCTCGCCGAGCTCCACAACATTACGCACCCCAAAGATGAGGAGGAAGAAGAATGACACTCGATTCCGCCAAGGTTCGCCATGCGGCCAAAAATGGTGTTCCTCTTGTAATTAAAACCCATTCACTTCCACCGCAAACTGAAGCAGACCTTGAAGAAGTTCTGTTCATTTATTTGGCCGAGTTGGGTCAGGAGTCGCTCAAGGATCATCTTTCGTACTGCTTGAAAGAGCTAACGGTAAATGCCAAAAAAGCCAACACCAAACGTGTCTATTTTCAAGAGAAAGGCTTAGACCTCACCAATACCGCCGATTACCAAAAAGGGCTTAAAACTTTTAAACAGGATACAATGGACAATCTGGAGCATTACCTGCGGCTCCAAGAGAAAGAGGATCTTTTTGTTAAAGTCACTTTTTTAATCCGCAATAATACGCTTTATATTTCCGTCAAAAACAATGCCCCCATCGTGTCCGCCGAGCTAACTCGGGTGTACGACCGAATTGCCCGTTCTCGAGCGTTTGAAAGTATGGAAGAGGCCTTTGCCGAAGTTCTTGACGATTCAGAAGGGGCAGGACTCGGGATTGTCATCATGATCCTAATGCTTCGCAAAATGGGCCTTTCGGAAAAAGCCTTTGATTTGTCATCAACGGATTCTGAAACCACGGCGACGTTGAGTGTTCCCATGAACTTAGTCAAACTTGAACGCGTCAACTTGATTGCCGATGAGTTTATTCGCCTTATCGACTCCCTGCCCCCTTTTCCCGATAACCTGCAAAAGCTTCTTCAACTGCT
>JAJXVP010000099.1 GCA_021782055.1 bacterium
AACTCATCGGCAATCAAGTTGACGCGTTCAAGTTTGACTAAGTTCATGGGAACACTCAACGTCGCCGTGGTTTCAGAATCCGTTGATGACAAATCAAAGGCTTTTTCCGAAAGACCCATTTTGCGAAGCATAAGGATCATGATGACAATTCCGAGACCAGCCCCTTCAGAGTCATCAAGAACTTCGGCAAAGGCCTCTTCCATGCTTTCGAACGCCCGAGAGCGGGCAATTCGGTCGTAAACCCGGGTTAGCTCGGCGGACACGATGGGGGCATTGTTTTTGACAGAAATGTACAGAGTATTATTACGGATTAAAAAGGTAACTTTGACAAAGAGGTCTTCTTTTTCCTGGAGCCGCAGGTAATGCTCCAGATTGTCCATGGTGTCTTGTTTAAAGGTTTTAAGTCCTTTTTGATAATCGGTGGAATTGGTCAGGTCTAAGCCCTTCTCTTGAAAGTAGACACGTTTGGTGTTGGCTTTTTTGGCATTAACTGTTAGCTCTTTTAAGCAGTACGAAAGATGATCCTTGAGGGACTCTTGACCCAACTCAGCCAAATAAATGAACAGAACTTCTTCAAGGTCTGCTTCAGTCTGCGGAGGTAGTGAATGGGTTTTAATGACAAGAGGAACACCATTTTTGGCGGCATGGCGCACCTTGCCGGAATCGAGCGTCATTCTTCTTCCTCCTCATCTTTGGGGTGGGTGATGTTGTGGAGCTCGGCAAGCTTCTCAACAATCAAAGCCCCCAATGAGCCTTCAGGGTATTGTCCATTTTCATCTCGATGGCCTAATTCTTTTCCCGTTAGAAGAAATAGCCCCTCGTCGAGGGTTTTGACCGGGTAAATGTGAAACTTGCCTTCCTTGACCGCATTTTGGACTTCGCGATTGAGAACAAGGTTCTGAATGTTCCAATAGGGTATGATTACCCCTTGAGTTCCGGTGAGCCCCAGCTTGACACAGGTATCGTAAAAACCCTCTACCTTTTCAGTAATGCCGCCCACCGGTTGAATTTCTCCCCGCTGATTGATTGACCCAGACACGGCTAAATCTTGTCGAAGGGGAAGCTGAGAAATCGCCGATAACAGGGCATAAGCTTCGGTGGAGGAGGCACTATCGCCATCTACTCCTCCATAGGATTGTTCAAAACCGACACTGGCCGATAAGCTCAAAGGGAATTCTTGGGCGAAACGTGAGCGGATAAGGCCACGAAGGATCAGGACTCCCTTGTCGTGGATTTCGCCGGAAAGACCTGCTTCACCCTCGATGTTGACAACGCCATCGTCACCGGGAGCAGCTGTTGCTGTGATTCTCATAGGCCGTCCAAAGGAATAGCTACCCCGGTCAAGGATAGCCAAACCATTAACCACACCCACAGCACTGCCGGTGACCGAGAGGAGTATTTGCCCATCTCGTACCTGCTCATCCATTTTTTCTTCGGGCAAGGAAAATAAAAACTTCCGTTCATCCAGTGCGCGCTGTACCGAAGTTCTATCGATAACTTTGTTATCCAACTGACGAGCCCAATACGAACTTTCGGAAAGTAGATCAGCTACCGCCGAAAAACGCGTTGACAGCTTTTGCCGGTGTTCGGCCAACCGCACGCCGTACTCAAAAACTTCCGCACTCCCACTGGGATCAAGGGGCAACAAGGAACGTTTATGCACCGTATCATGCATAAATTTGAGGTATTCTGCCATCGCTTCGGGTGTACGGCTCATAACTGAATCGAACTCTGCGCTAATCTTAAACAGTCGGGCAAAGTTTCGATCCTCTTGGACAAGGTAATCGTACAAACCCTCTGCCCCCAGAATGATAACTTTAAGGTCCACCTCGATCGGTTTAGGTTTAATCGCTGAAGCGGGACCAAACGGCCCCGAGGAAACTTGAATTTCAACTTGTCGAGTTTCAAGAACTTGTTTGAGAAGGGGCCACGCCTCCTCTTGAGAAAGAATATCTTCTGCTCTTAAAACTAAATAACCACCTGAAGCCTGATGTAAAGCCCCGGGGCGTACCGAAAGAAAGTTTGTTCGTGGCTCGCCTTGAGGGTCGCCGCGAGCTTCTATGGTGCCGAACAAATTGGCCGGGGTCGGGCGATTTTCAAAAACTACAGGCAGTTTGGGGGCTTTACCGTGGTCCACGAGAACATTAACTGCATACCGAATTAGGGCGGGGTTGCCCTGACCATCATCCATCGGTTTGTCAGACAAAAACAGAAATAGATGGTTCTCGACGTCTTTTTCGAGCGCAGTCAGCCACGCTCGAACGCCATCTTCGGGGTATTGCCGGGCAATTTTTTGTACGAGTCGCCGCAGTGGCCGCCGAATATAAGAAATCTGCAACTTTTGCAGGTCTTTCTCCATATTACGACGGGCTTCCCCAAGCCGCTCAAAGAGACCTTTCATCTCGTCAATGAACAAATAGTACCTTTCGCGGGTTTGGTTCCAGTCAGCTTCTTGGATTTCACCAGCGGCGACTTTATCCTGCAAATCGTCGAAGCTTACCGCTTCACCCTTCCACAGCGGCAAAATATCCATAAGAGGAGGATCACTCTCCTCGGCATCCATTTGGACAATTTTAAAGCCTTCTTTGTTGAGGCGGCTTTCAAATTCGGCGATAAGGTGGTTTTCTGAAAACTCGGTTTTTTTGAGGATTTGATCCCGTTGCGCTTTGTACAACTCCGCTCCCAACTCTTGGCGGATGCGGAGCTTAAGAGTCTCGACCAGGTCGTGAAGCTTTTCTTTAAATTCCTCGGCTTTGCCCTGGGTTAAGTACAAAGGTTGTGGTTGGTCGGGCCGCGAAAACTGGAAAACGTATACCAGGTCTTTCAAGGTTGAGGATGGGGGGATTTGAGCCAAAACCTTGCGGACGGCCGTTTGACGCCCTGTACCAGAGGGGCCGGTGACAAAAATGTTGTACCCCGGAGCGTTGATTGAGGTTCCAAGGGCTAGGGCCCGCAGAGCTCTCGGTTGACCTATTACTTCTTGGCCTGAAGCCGGAGCTGTTTTTTGGATTTCCGCCGAAAAATCAAAACTTAGGTCATGGGGCATCAGTTCGGCGGGTAAAGACATTTCTGACCTCTTTTTGTTCAAAGAATAGGCGGGGATTGTCAAAAAGTCAAGAAAAGGGCTGGCGAGAGGCCTTGCCCACCCTCTATACTGGGCTACATGACTTTGAATGAAGTGACTGGCTGGTTAACTAAGTACCTGCACCACGACGAATGGTCTGGAAAAGACCTCTCACTCAACGGTTTGCAAGTTAGCTGTCAAAAATCTCAGATTAGACGGGTAGCCTTTGCCGTAGACGCTTGTCAGCAGACTTTTCAAAAAGCTGCCGTGGATGGGGCCGACCTTTTAGTGGTTCACCACGGACTTTTTTGGGGAAAGCCTCTCTCTGTTACGGACGGACACTACTGGCGATTAAAAACTTTGTTCGAGGCCGACCTTGCTTTGTTTGCCTCTCATTTGCCTCTTGATGCGCACCCGGTTTGTGGCAACAACGCTATGATCGCTCAGGTTCTTGGCCTAGAGGACCTTTCTCCTTTTGGAACGTATCATGGGGTCAAGATTGGCTTTTCTGGCTGCCTAAGAGCCCCGTTGACTTTGGACCGAGTTTGCGAGATTCTTTTGGGCGGTCGCGAACAAGCCCTACAGATTCTGCCTTTTGGAAAGCCAGAGGTCAGAACAATTGGTATCGTTTCGGGGGGGGCTCCGTCAGAAGTCCGGGAAGCAATAGCAGAAGGGCTGGACTTGTATCTCACCGGTGATGCCGATCATACCATTTATCACGAAGCCCTTGAGGCGGGGATAAATGTAATTTCGGGGGGGCACTACGCCACCGAAACCTGGGGAGTACGACGATTGGCTGAGGTAATGGCCGTGGAAACTGGCTTGTCTACCGTATTTTTAGATTCTCCTACAGGATTGTAGTGAGGGAGGAAGAATGGCAAAGATAGCTCCTAAGGGAAGGATTTTTCCCTTGATCTTGGCGGCGATTTTGCTCGTTACCGATCAAATAACCAAGGCCTGGGTGGTCAAAGCAATTCCTTTGGGAACTAAGGCCTGGTCCTGGGGCGGCGATTTTTTTTATCTGACGCATCAGCGCAATACCGGTGTCGCGTTCTCGGTAGGTGATGCCCTGCCGCTGCCTATTCGCAGTGTTCTTTTTTTAGCAGTACCACTGTTGGTTTTGGTTGTTCTCGGGATTTTCTACTGGCGAGACAAGAGCCTTCATGGTATTCAACGCTGGGCGTTGGCACTGATTTTGGGTGGCGGTACCGGCAACTTGATTGATCGTGCGTTTCGTCCTCATGGCGTTGTAGATTTCTTGAGCTTCAAGTTTTACGGGCTGTTCGGTTTAGAACGTTGGCCAACCTTTAACATTGCCGACTCAATGGTTGTTGTCGGGGTGGGGTTGCTGATTCTCTCCTTTTTAGTGGCAAGGAAACCAAAGTGAACAAGCGCGTGAATACGGTTTTATTTTTAGTGGGAGCAGTTTTGTTTATTCTCGTTCTCATGGTGTTTTATTTTCTAGCCTTTTTAGGCATAGGTTCGTTGCTTTTGCCTGACCAAACTGGTTTTTTAGCCCAGGCGACCTGGGTGGTATTCTTTCTTTCTGCTTTGGCGGCCTCGTGGTTTACCTATCGATGGCTGTTTCGGATCCTTCGGGAACGTATTCGTCTCGAACGGTATTTCGACCCGTTTCTTTTTAAAGACAAATGGTTTTAAGCGTTTTAGAGCACGCGGAGGCTCAGTAACCGTCCGAGAGCGAACGGTTGATGTCCTTTTTATGAAGCTCGCTATAAACAAAACCTCGATTTTTTAGGGTTTCGCGTACGTCGTCGGGAAAAGGGATGTTGCGCCAGAAGATTCCACGAATGTCTTTGTCGAGCTTTTGCGTGCCTTCGCTTTCTTTGGTAATCCATAAAATATAGTCTTGGATGAAGAATTCGCGTACATCACCCCGTAAGCCACGGTCGGTGAACCATTGGTAATACCAGCCGGTGATTCCTTCTTCCATCCATCGGTACCCGGCTTTTTCTTTGGCAACTTGCCAGCGTAAATCGCCCAAGGCAAAAATAACTGCCTGTTTCAGGTTTTTGGGGTACATTGGGACAGCGACTCTCCCACGGCTCGTCGAACGGTTAAATTTTTCAAAAGGCTCCCAACACAGACCGTATTCTCCGTAGGAAGGCAGGAGTATAACGTGAGGGACGATACGTGTGGCCATGCCCTTAAAGGTTCGCTGAAACACCCCAGGGTCTAAATGCTCTACTTCAGCCATGATAGCTAGAACATTTTCTCGCGTACCGACCTCTTCTTGCCGAGGGGGCAAGTACTGCTTCATCATTAACGGAAAGTGATTACCCTGTCGCCCGCAGGAGAGTTTAGCCATCTGACGCAACGATCCTAGCTCGTGGAGTGCCGTTTTCGCATCAACGACACTGCCACCCGAGTCGTCAAGTCGTTGGCGCGCCTGGTCAAGTTCATTTTGAAACTTCTCGAGATCACTAAAATTAGCCGCTAACTCGCGGTCAAGAATGGCTAGTCTTTTAATGGTTTCTTGAATTGTCGTTAAGGAAGATTTTTGTGCACTGTTGTAGACATCCGCCAGATGGGGAAAGCGGGGATTCCTCTCGTGTTGCCGCAAAAGCTCCGCTTGGGGCGGAAGAGAATTTTCTAGGTCAGAGAGTTCCTGTAGCTTTAATTGGATAAGTCCGCTCTGGGCTTGAACTTGCCCTTGCAGTTTTTCAACCCGCTGGAGGGCGGCTCCATTGTCTTGGGACTTTTTTACAGGTTTAAATTCTTCGTCGGTTGCGAGCGGAACTACCTCCCCAGACCCTACTTTTCGTAACCATTCGTCAATGTAATGGATGGGTTCACCCGTACGATTATCCCATTTGATGCATGAAACCATTTGTCGTTGCTCTGGACTGAGCAACGAGGGGAGAAGCGCTCCAAAGCGTAGAGCTAGAGCCTTGGGTTGTTCCATTTTTGTGGACAGATCACGAACGAGCGTTCCTAAAAAGTCCCACCAGGCGGGAACAAGTCGTAATCGGGCTTGTCCCCGTGCCTCGGGGTCAGGGGCGTTCATAAGTTCGGTTAAGATTTTATGGACGCGAGAAGCGGTTTCGCCGCCGTCTTTGAGAATGATTTTGTAATAGTCTTTATTTTCGAAATAGGGCTGTGGAGCACCCCAAAACTCTTGAATCGGACTGAAGGTTTTTACCGTGAGGTCTACCTCAGACCCTGGATCGCGAGAGGGCGCTTTGTTAGGCTTGGCCGTAAAAAGGTCATCAAAACTTGGAGCCGAAGGCGAGCCGTTGGGATTAGCTTTTGCACCGGAGTCTTTTGATGAAGGTGGCGATGTAAAATTGAGTAGCTCTGCAATCTCGGGGTCAATCTCCCCTGAATACTTCTCAGTCATTTGATAGTATTTTGTCGCAGTTACTGGTTGATGTCCAGATTAAAGTGAAAATTCCTGGTAAGAAGCAGACGTATTTGTCGTATAAATAGGTTTGAGGGCTGAACAGTGATTGTCGGCAATCTTTTCAGAAGAGCCGGGGAATTAAAAAGAGCTTGGAAATTTAAAAAAGGAGTAGCAAGCTACTCCTTTCGTTTTTGGAGCTGAGGGGACTTGAACCCCTGACCCCCACAATGCCATTGTGGTGCTCTAGCCAACTGAGCTACAGCCCCTTAACTGAACTGCACTATACTTACCTTGTAGGTTTTGGTCAAGCGCCTTGACCAAACAGTAAACCGGTCTTTACCATGGCGTCAACTTTTGACAGGAGCTTTTTTTGACACCTCGCGTTCTATCCACGGGAATGGCTCTACCCCTGCGCCGGGTGTCCAACCATGATCTTGCCCAGACTTTGGACACTTCGGATGAATGGATTTACAGCCATACAGGTATCCGTTATCGGTATCTAGCCGCCGAGGATGAAAATACTTCGGATTTAGCTGTTCGCGCCTGTCAGCAAGCCTTGACTCGGTCCGGAAGAACCCCCGATGACGTTGATTTGATCTTAGTGGCGACGGGGTCACCAGATTATCCCGGTTTTCCTTCCTGCGCCTCGATCGTTCAAGATAAACTTGGTTGTCATCATGCTGGCGCCATGGACTTGGTTGCGGCTTGTTCAGGTTTTGTTTACGCCCTTGAGACAGCTCGATCTTTTCTTGTTTCCGGTGCCTCACGGCTTGTGCTGGTTGTGGGGGCAGAGGTCTTTTCTAGAATTGTTGATTGGTCTGATCGCTCGACCTGTGTTTTGTTTGGCGACGGCGCTGGTGCTGTTTTGGTCGGAATGGACGATCAATTGCCTTCAGATAGCTTTCGCACCTCGCTATTGAGCTCAGATGGGTCGGGAGCTTTAGCGTTAACGAGTAGAACTGCTCAGTCTCCCTTCGTCCACATGGAGGGTAGGAGGGTTTACAATTTCGCCATTCAAGTCATGAAGGACTTGATTCTGTCCATCCTTGAGAAAAATTTCCTAACAATCCACGATATCCAATGGATCGTTCCACACCAAGCGAACTTCAGGATCATTGAAGCTGCTGCCAAAAGGATGGACGTTCCCGTAGAGAAATTCTACACGAATCTTGAGGAATATGCCAATACGTCAGGAGCCTCAATCCCCTTGGCGTTGGCTGAAATGGACCAAAAGGGACTTTTAGTTCGTGGCGAATGGGTATTGACAATTGGTTATGGAGCGGGACTCACCGCAGGAGCGAACTTGTTTCGCTGGTAAAAATCTAGCTAGAGGTTTTCTCCATTTTTCTTGCTTTCTTTGCCCGTACAGGTTACGATTCTCTGTATAAGACTTTTTGTCATAAAGGTGGTTTCCTATGGCTAAGCCCGATGGATACATAGAAATTAGGTTCGGACCTCGGTGGAAGTACATCTCTCCAGCCCGGATATTTATTCAGAACTTCATTGCAATCGCCATCTCTGACCAGGCGAAGGCTGATGCCATAGCCATGGCTGCCTCTGAGCTTTTGGAAAATGCTGTCAAGTATGGGGCCAGCGAAGATACCCATTGTATCGTACAAGCCTTTCCCGAAACTGGTCTGATTACAGCCAGTGTGACGAATCAAGCCACTGAACAGGGGGCTAAAGAGGTTTCAGGGCTTTTCAAGAAGATTATGGCGGGTGATCCTCTGGAGGCCTATATTATGCAGATGCGTGAAGCCGCAACTCGTTCGGATGGTAAGAGTCAGCTGGGTTTGGCGCGAATTCGGTACGAGACAGGGGCTAACTTGAAACTTGAGGTTTCACCCGAAAACAGGGTAACCATCACGATTGAAGTTCGCTAGAAGTTATGTTTTGAGCAAGGAAGAATTTAACGAGGAAGAATTATGAACAAATTAGGTATTGACCCCATTGCCCAGGATAAAATCAAAATTGAAGTTGCTGATAATGGTCCTGACATGGTAATTCGCTTTATTGGCGATATCGACATGGAGGATCCCAGCATCATCTTGGACCCCGTGTTTGAAAAGGTGCATAGCGGGATGGTTTCGAAGAAAATTCCCGAAATTGTTGCGGACTTTAAAGGCCTCAATTTCTTGAACTCTTCGGGAATTAAAGCTGTTGCCAAGTGGATCATGAAGCTAGCAATGTTGCCAGCGGACCAAAAATACCGGATCAAAATCGCTCACAACAAAGCGATTACCTGGCAGGTAACAAGCTTACCCACCCTGACCTTTTTGGTACCTGGGGCAGTGAAAATCGAATGAAAAATCGGCTTTCCCTCTTAGGGGCAGCCGTGCTGTGGGTAGCGATAACAACCCTTTGGGGGGAATTTGCCCGGTTACTGCCGTCAGGTCCATTGGTATTGGTAGGGGGGCTGGCGGCGGGTGTTCTGGGTTTTGTTGTTTTTTGGCGGCTGTTTTGGAAAAATTTACGAACAGAGGTACCTCCTATTGAATCTGTTGTCTCCGATGAGGATTTCAAGACTGAAGAGGTTTTGGATGTCGAGCCTCTTGAGGAGCTAGTGTCCGACGCAGAGGATTCAGAGGTGAAGGAAGTTTCAAACACGGACTCTTTAACGGTCGAAGCTCATGTAGCCGGGCAAGTATCTAGTGAGTGGTTTTCGGCAGTAAAGGAGTTTTTTTCTTCGTTACGAGGCCTTATGGCGCAACCTTCGCTTCCTGGTTATGAGGATCTAAAACAGAACGCAGAGTTTATCCGCGAAAATGTGCTCCGTGCCTACGAGATTTCTGACAATTTGGCAGGGACGGCACAGCAGGCTTTTAGCCTCTCGGAGCAGGTTCAAAATGGTGTCAAAGTTGTCACGAATGCCCTCAATGAGTCCATGAGGCAGTCGGAAGTTCTTTTTGAACAATCAAAAAAGATTGTCACTATTTTAGAGATGATGAGTGATGTCTCCGAAAAAATTCACGTCTTGTCAATTA
>JAJXVP010000100.1 GCA_021782055.1 bacterium
TCAGATCGCCCCCCGAGGACACCTTCCCCAACCGTGGCCGCTAGAAAGTGACCAAAAGACCTCGGTATTCCCCGTGGGCTACGGGCTGAGCTACCCCAAAGCCCCCTAAGTAGCTTTAGCGCCATTAGTCTTCATTGGCTAGGTTTCGACTCGCGAAGTTTCTTCGCGAGTTTTTTTTGCCCTTTTTTACTATTGACAATACTAAATCAACTACTTTACATTTTAAAGCACTTAAGGAGATAAGATGAAACTGTTCTTTTGTGTCCTTTCTTGGTTTTTAGCCGCAAGCCTATCGGCCTGGGATCTCAATACGGCCCAAACGTGGGAAGCAACTCTCGCGCCTGTAATGCAGAATGAAAATATTTCACAGCTCGAGCATTTGATTGTCACTGACCCGGCTACAACACTCACTCAAAGGGCGATTCTGGGGATCGCTGAACATAACCTCGAACGAAAGGTGCCCCACCAGGGCTGGGCTACCAAGGCTGTTAATACGCTCACACCTCTTACCCAAGAAAATCTTGGGGATGAACTTGAGGCCATACTTTTGCCGTATTTGGGCTCCAGCCTAGGTTTGCAGGCACAGGATGACTTCTTTCCACTAACGAAGCTACTTGAGGTCAACCACGCGTTCAGCGTTCTCGATCAAGCGGTTCAACGCTATGGCCAATTTAGCTACTACCCGCAACTTATCCGAGCTTCTGTGGACATGGACGTTCCTAGCTTTTTTAACAAAGCGGGTCAGGCAAAAGAAGACCTTGAAACCCTTTTGGCCTGGCGGAACACGCACCCTGAAGCGCTTCCGTCGGGGGCTCTAGCACAAGTTCACTTGCTTTGGGGCTTGCATGAAAAAAATGACGGTCACCGTGAACCAGCCCTCGCCGCCTGGAAACTTGCCCTTCAAGAAGACCCTCAGCAAGTCGGTGCCGGGAAAAAAGCCGCTGAATACCTGACTCGTTACCAAAATTAAACCC
Organism: bacterium; assembly: GCA_021782055.1. The sequence goes on from JAJXVP010000100.1 coordinate 975, forward strand.
AAGAAGAGGGGTCAAAATGTCCGTACAAGCGCTAATTCAAACAGAAAATCTGAAAAAGCATTATCGACTGGATAAGACCGAAAGTCCTGCACTCGAAGGGGTCTCTCTGACCATTCAAGCAGGCGAACGGGTGGCCTTGATGGGCCCCTCGGGAAGCGGAAAATCGACACTTTTGAACCTGATGGGGTGCTTAGATCGCCCCACTTCGGGTCAAATTTGGCTAGACGGACAGGATACAGGCCGTCTCAATGATCGGAAGCTGTCCCTATTCCGCAACAAGACCATGGGGTTTGTTTTCCAAAGTTTCAACCTTATTCCTGTCTTAACAGTGTTTGAGAATGTCGAATACCCTTTGCTCTGGCAAAAGATTTCGCGATTGGAACGGCATCAACGGGTCAAAAGCCTTCTTGAGAAAGTCGGTTTAGCTGCCTATGCCCGGCGAAGTCCCGAGCTTCTTTCAGGCGGTCAGCGCCAACGTGTGGCAATCGCCCGCGCCCTAGTTACCCGCCCCCGGCTGGTTTTAGCAGACGAACCGACAGCCGCTCTTGACCAAAAAACAGGCCGTGAGGTCATGGCTTTGATGACACAAATGAATGCCGAAGAGGGTTCCACACTTGTCTTTACAACCCATGACGCACAAGTGGCGGGCTATGCCCAAAGACTCATCCATCTTGTCGATGGAAAAGTGGCCCTATGAAAGTTTTAGCGATGGCGTGGCGCAACCTCTTTCGGCACAAAATGCGCATCATGACGACTCTGTCGGCAGTCATCCTGTCGCTGGCAGGGCTTGTGGTTTTTCAAGGTTTTCTTCAACAGCTAATGGCCGCGTTCCGCGATTCAACAATTCTCTCAGGCCTGGGGCATATTCAAATCTCCTCATCACAGCAGTACTGGAAAACCGGCGAATATTCCCCCTACGCCTTTGGAATCCCTCAAGCTAAAGCCATCGAAGAGCATCTGCGAAAGGATGCTCGAGTTAGCGCTGTTTTTCCTTCGACCGGTTTTACGGCAGTGGCCGGGATCGGCACCCATTCGACAACCCTTTTGGTGAAAGCCTACCCGCCGGAACGCATGCTCTTTTCTTCCCACACGGCCACGAGCGCTGACCCTTCACAACTAAGTCGTCAACAATTTTCTTTAGGCACTCTAGAGGCCGGACAACTCCCTGGCCCCCGGTCAACCAATAAGCTATGGCTTGGGACAACGGCGGCAAAAATCCTGCACGTCAAGCCAGGCGCAACCGTCACACTCATGGCGTTACTGCCCAACGGTGGCGTCAACGGCCGCGATTTTGCCGTTCAAGGACTATTTTCGTCCCCAGGGTTCGACAAAGACTTTGCTTACACCGATTACGCCACCGCCATGAGTTTCACCGGGCAACAGAATCCACCGGTTCTCAACGTAATTCTTACCCACCGTCAAACGACCAAGGCGGTAAATAGCGACTTAAGGCAAAGATTCCCCGCTGTGAGTACCCGCACCTGGAGACAACTCGCCGTTTACTACGAACAGGTCAACGGCATGTTTGGCTCATTCTTAGGGGTCATTCAGGCCATCATCCTCTTGGTCAGCCTCTTTTTGTTAAGCAATGCGATGGCACGTACAGTCTTGGAACGCCAAAAAGAATGGGGGACACTCCGGGCTGTCGGTAGTCCGGCAAGGGGCATTATTACCCTGATCCTGACAGAAGGAATGCTGTGGGGTGCGTTGGGTTCGCTGTCAGGCGTCGCCCTAGGCTTGGTCAGTTGTGCCGTTGTGAACCTTTGGGGAGGTCTTCCCTTTCACAACGGTCCTCAACTGTTGACCGTTCCACTTAGGCCCGACCTGAGCAATATCGCCAAAATCATTTTGCCTTTTGTAGCAACGGGAGCCCTTGCCGCCTTGGGCCCCGCTCTCAAGGCGGTACGTCAAAACCCCGCCGATAGCCTTCGCGAAAGAGCCTAAAGAAAGGAGTCATTATGTTTCGTTGGACCGAACGCTTTTGGCTGGGGTTGACCCTCGCTGGCCGTAATTTGCTCAGACATAAACGCCGTACTCTACAGACCCTGTTCGTCTTGGTGATTGGCTTAACATCAGCAACCCTGTTGGATGGATTTATCACTTTTCAGCTCAATGGCCTCGAACACATCATCGTTCGGTCAGGCACCGGATCGCTTCAAGCTGAAGTCTCACGACAGGCCTACAACGAAGCCGATCGTGACCCGTTTCCCTATTTGATCCCGCATTCGGCCAAGCTGGTACACGATCTTCGACGAAGCTTCGCCGTCGACGACGCCCTTGAAGCTTTTCCGTTCGAAGCCGTTGCGTCCGTGGGCGACAAGACCCTTACCTTAAGGATCCTTGCCCTTCCAACACGGCAAGCACAGCAGTTACTCAGTGCCCGTCAACTCGTAGCCGGGAAGGATTTGCCGCAGCAACCCTCGGGTGAAATTCTTTTAGGAGAAGGAGCCGCACGCCTTCTGGGGCTCCACCCGGGCGACCAAGTTCTTATCTATGCAATGACGGCGGGGGGTGGCGTTAATGAAGACACGTTTGTCGTCTCGGGCCTGGAAACCAGTGGTATTGCGGCCGCTGATGCATCGAGCGCCTTTATGGATTTAGCAGACGCACAAAAGCTGATTGGAACAACCGACGTTCCTCAGCTGATTGTTTTTCTTAATCGAAACAGTCAAGCGGCTCAATTTCAAAAAAAGTGGACAGCTCATTTTCCTGGCTCGGGGGCCCCACACCTGGTGTGGAAACGTTGGGATCAATTGTCCCCCTACTGGCAGCAGGCGTCGGGGAGCCTTTTGATGGTTCTTGGCGTAGCTCGGTTTATTGTCCTGCTAATTGCCATTTTTTCTGTCGCGGGAGCCGTGACCTTGTCGGTTCTTGAACGCCTGAGGGAAACCGGAACTGTGAGGGCTTTTGGGGTTCCCCGCCGAGCGGTGGTGGCACAATTTTTGGCCGAGGGTCTTTTACTTGGTTTAGTGGGCTCCTTCGTCGGAACCCTAATCGGTCTAGGGTCCTGCCAAGTCTTAAACTGGCTAGGAGGAGTATCCGTCACAGCGCCAGGAATGGCGCAACCGATCGCCGTGCTGTTCACTCCTAACAGTCACCACTTTGCCCAAAACCTGATCTTGATTACGGTCGCGGCGGGCCTTGGAACGCTTTTCTCGGCCTTTTGGACGACCAGAGTCACGATTACACGACTCTTAAACGCTTTCTGATTACCCCCTTAAAGGAATTGTTATGACCAAATTTAAAGCTACTTTTACTTTTTTTTTAGTTTTGCTTGCGGTGGTGGCTTTCCCCGTCGCTGGTGAAACACCCCAAGAGTTGTTACTTCGCATCGATCAAGCCCGCAATGTCGTTGATCTGAGGTGTGACGTCACGTTGACGAGTTACGATGGTGAGAAAATCCTCGAGCACGAGAAGTTGGCCATTCAGGTCAAAACAACCTCCAAAGAAAACAAAACTCTGGTTTGGTTTGCAGCCCCAGCTTCGGTGAAGGGACGTCGCCTTCTGATGGCCGGTAATACCGTGTACTTGCTGTTCCCGGCAACTAGTAATCCCATCCGCTTGTCACCCCTTCAAGTCCTCGTTGGACAAGCCTCGAACGGCGATGTCGCCCGAACTGGTTTCGCGCAAGAGTTTTTACCCCAAAAGCTGACGCGAACAAGCTTAGACGGCCAAGCCTGTTGGCTGTTTGAACTGACGGCCCAACCCGATCGTCAAACAGGCACCTATGCCAAGGCACGACTTTGGGTGAGGTCAAAAGACCTCCGCCCCTTGAAAGCCGAGTTTTTGACAGCCTCGGACGAGTTGCTCAAAATCGCCCGCTACAGTGATTGGCGACAAATCGACGGTAAACAGTTCCCCTGCAAACTCGTGATTACCGAAGCAGACAACCCTAAACGGTATACGGTGCTCACCTACTCGCACATCGCAAGCCACCCCGTTCCCAGCTCCCTGTTTGAGCGTTCAGCCCTAAGCTTCTGGGTTGCAGGGGGTTCGCAGTGAAGTTGGCCCTTATCAAGCGAGTCTTTAGCGTTTTTCTCGTGTCCACCCTTCCGTGGCAGGCTTTCGGTTGGAACGCTCAACTTGAAACCGAGGCCTCACAGTCTCAAGCGGCGGTCGTTCTCGCGCCAACACAACCACAGATGTTGAGCGAGTACAGCCGAATTCTGGCGCAGGGAATTTTTACCGACCAGGGAGCCCCAACCGATTCCTTACAGTACAGCGTCACCGTTTGGGGCTCCTGGGATACTCTCCCCTCGGGAAACCCTACGCAATTAGCCGCCGACAAAGGGCAGGCGGCGAGCCGCTTGTTGCAAGGCTACCTCACCTGGAGCCCCTTGCCCGAACAACTGTTTTTTCAAGCAGGGAAAATCTTACTTAGTCCTTCCGTAGGCTTCTTTCGAACACCTTTGGATTTCTTCGCACACCCGGCGTTGGCTCCCATACTCGACGGGGCCGCCCTGGGGCCGTGGCAAGAAGGCTATTGGAGTGAAAATACGCAAGTCCTTTGGGATGGGGGTTCAGCCTCATTGTGGCTATCGCCGCCACTGACTTGGTCTGACAACGTGAACCAAACTCTACAGTACTTGACATTGCCTCAAAATTTTTGGCGCTCTGAACTCAACCTCAGCTGGCAACTGGGCAATGCGGGGTTTCAGCTTGTGGGCGAAGGCGAGGTGCCGCAAAATACCTGTAGTCCTTCGGCCGCGGTTGTACGGTGCGGGGCGAGTATGGATGCGGCAATCAATTCCGCTTGGACCATCAAAGCAGAAGGCCGCCTCGACGCTACTTCGCAAAGCCCTCCCGCGACTCAAGGCCTAATCGGGCTGGCGTGGAGTCCCGCTGAACGACTGTCAGTCACCGTCGAAGCCGCAAGCGACCCCAGCGGCTTGCATGGTTTTGTGCGCTGGACTTTGCCCGTCGACGCCAAGGTCGAAGCTATTCTCTACACGATTCCCAGCCTAGAAGATTCGAGCGGTATCGCCGGCGGCGATCTGCAAGGCCGCTATGACACGTGGGGTTGGGACGCTTGGGTTGAACTGCCTTGGGGGGCACCAGGAACCGAGCAAGCCAATACAAGTTGGCGGGGTACCTGGGGTGCCAAGGGCAGTCTCTACTTTTAACAGCGGCAGACTAGCGCTGAGTCCAAACCACTTTTCCCGTCTTATCGATATATTCCTGTTGTCCCGCTTCTTCTACCCAGGCCAAGCCCCCTGAAAACAGCCCCGCATGGTCGAAACGGGCGGGAATCACCCAGGCTCCCGTTTTGTCCACGTAGCCATACTTGCCTGCGTCTTCGGCTGTCGAAAGACCATCGCGAAAGGGGTAAGTGCGCTTCCAGCTTTTGCCGGGGAACAGCCGCTTTCCACTGGTATCAATATAGCCCCAAGTTCCGTCGTCAAAAGCCACCGCCGCCAGGCCCTCACTAAACCCACCCAAAGTCAACCTAAAGCCCTCGGCCAACAGGTTTCCCTGAGCGTCAATGACGCCGAGGTGTAAGCCCTCGTCGTCACGGCCCAACACCACAAACGCTCGGTCATCATGAAACAGACTGAATGGGGTCCAGGGTTTATCTGCGAACAGTAGCTTGCCGGTGTTATCGGTATAGTACCAGCGAGCGGAATTTCCCTCTCGTCGGGCGACCAAGCCTTTACCGTCAGCAAAGCCCAGAGCTCGATCCCAAACGGGGGGCACGGCCCACTCCCCTTTGGTATTGATAAAGCCCATTTTGCCTCCGCCTGCGGTCAGCACCGGTTGACCGGGTTTCGCCAAAGCCACAGAATTCCAGCTTTGTGCATCCACGCGCTGTCCTTGAGTGTTGATGCGAAAGACCCGTCCGTCTTGGTAAACCCAGGCCTTTCCGTTTTGAAAATCTTTTACTCCGTCATATGCCGCAGGAATGGCTACCTGTCCGTCAGCCTTCAAAAAGCCGTACTTCCCGTTCAGCTTTATGATCCGGTAGCCGTCAACAAGGTTGCCGATTTCTTGATAAAGCGGCTTTGCCACTAGTTTACCGCTTTTATCAACCAAACCTCCGGCACGGCCATCAAAAACAGGCGCGTAACCGTCTTGAAAATCCCCTGCCCACACCCACTTTGCCGGGATCACAATTTTTCCTTGCGGGTTCAGCCATCCCCATTTTTTGTTCTTCGAGAACGCGATCAAACCATCTCGCTCGTACCCCAAATCAGCCCACTCGGCAGGAATCGTTATTTGACCTTTGCGGTTGACCAGTCCCAAAAGTTTATCTTTGACCACCAAGGCATGGTTATCCACAAAAGCGTAGATTTGATCCCAGACAGCGGGGCCTAGAAGTTGGCCGTTGGAGTTCATCAAGCCTTTTTTTCCTTGTTTTCCCTCGTATACATACAAAGGATCTGAAGTCAGCTTGACATTGAGGTCTTCGGCCAACGCCAGGTCTTTCCAACCACGAGTAACAACCTTTCCGGTGCGGTCAATCAGCGCCCAGCCGTCTTTAAGTTCCACGACAGCGCGCCCCCCATGAAAATCACGGGCCTCTTGATATTGCGCCGACAGCACCCAGTTGCCTTTTTGATCAATAAATCCCCAGCTTAACCCCTGGCGAACTAAGGCCAACCCCTCCGAAAAGGGTCTGGCGTAGTCATAGGCCGGAGAAATCACGGTTTGTCCGTCGGCATTGAGGTACCCAAAGGCCTGCCCGTTTGAAAAAGCCGCCAACCCTTCCGAAAAGGGCATCAGGGGGGTAAAAACGGCCGCAAGAGGGTCTCCATCCACGTGGACTTTCTGGACAGGCGACTTTACCCAGGTGCCATCACTTTTAAGCCAGCCAACCGTCATGACCTCGCGAGCCGGGGCCAGACCGTTAGTAAAAAACACAGGCAGGTAAGGCTCATTGGCCTGCTGATTGCGATCCGGTTCTGCTAAAAATTGAGGCGGAATAGCCTGTTGCCCCGTGGTATTCACAAAGCCCATGCGACCGTCTTGAACAAACCACGCCAAACCCTCAGAAAAGCCCGCCGTTTGTGAAAAGGGCACTGGCAGTTGAAAGACAACTTTACCCTGTTCGTTGATAAACCCCGTAACCGAAGGCGAAAGAGCCACCCGGCCTAAGCCGTCGGTAAAATCGTCGGCGGCCAAATAAGGACCGGCTAGGCGAGTTTTTCCGGTGGCATCAATGTAATACCAGCTTTGATCCGGCTTTTGAACTGATAAAAAGGTGGTTTCCTGGGCGGGTAAAACCACCGCCAGCAAGCAACCGAGCCCGAGCAAAAGGCTCATTCCACGGATTGTCATGAATTCGCTCCTTAGGGTCAGCTTACCTTGAAAAGCCCCGCAAAGACCAGCGACAGCCCAACGCACGAAAATGCACTAAACTAGAAGAAGATTTTCGCAGGAGGTGTCATGCGTTTTTCGCCCCTAGTTAAAAAGCTTATTCTCAGCACGGGCTTAGTATTGTTTGCCCTGGCACTGGTGGGACTCCTTGTGGTGTACCATGACCCCCTTTGGCGCCTTATGGAAAACCGCGACCACCTAAAAGCTCTGCTCCTGGCCGAGGGGCTTTGGGCACCACTGGCCTTTATGGGCTTGCAGGCCCTTCAGGTGGTTGTTTTTGTGATTCCCGGTGAAGTAACCCAGCTGGCTGGAGGCTGGCTTTTTGGAACTTGGCTCGGTTGTTTATGGTCACTTCTTGGCATCACCGCAGGAGCCGCCATCAGCTTTCTGTTGGCTCGGTTGTTAGGCCGGCGCGTTATAGGAGTCTTTCTCCGCTCTGAAAAACTTCTTAAGTGGGAAAAAGCTCTCAGCCAACCGCGTTGGCTGCTCGCGATTTTTCTTTTGTTTTTGGTTCCAGGAATCCCCAAAGATGCCCTGTGTTATGTTGCGGGGTTTTCTCGCGTGCCCTTAGGACTTTTTCTGGTGGTTTCGGCGGTGGCCCGCTTTCCCGCTCTGTTTCTTTCTAGCTGGGCTGGAAGTGCCGCCGGCAATGAACACTGGACACCAGTAGTCGTGATTGGGGTATTTGCGGTCCTAGCCCTTACTCTGGGGTGGTTCTTTCGTCACCGAATGGAAGAGGCCCTTCGCAAACTTCTGTAACGGCAAGCGTCCGGCTTTGATCTTTGCGCCTCACGCCTCAGGTCCCAGAAGCGTCCCCGGTCGTGTCAGCTTCCAGGTAACAAAAAGCACAACAATTCCCACCGGGACAAAACACCAACCAATCCAGCCACCAGAAAAGAGGTTGAGAAACCAAGCCCGCCAAAAATTACCCCCATCAAGAAACACCGTGTACGAGG
>JAJXVP010000101.1 GCA_021782055.1 bacterium
AATGGTGAGCCTGCTTCGAACCGCCGGCGAGGTGTTGCCGCCCCAACGGCTATGGGTAAACCCTGATTGTGGACTCAAAACCCGGCAGTGGAGTGAAGTTCTCCCTTCTCTCACCAAGATGGTCGAAGCGGCGCGTCAGCTACGCCGACTTTCAGGAACGGAAACGCCCCATGTGATCTAGCACGACCGAGGCGGCTCGGCGATTGTCTTCGGCCAAACCCCCTACCCGGTTGGCGGCCGAAGAGATTTCGTGGATCCCCGAGGTGGTTTGTTCCATAGCCGTGCCCACCAAAAAGATCTTTTGCAACAGCTCGGTGATCTGGGTGCGAAAGCGTTCCATTTCGGTTCGGACCGTGCCCGAGGACTGGGTGGTGATTTCGGCGGCCTGTTTCATCGCCCCGAGCGACTGGATAATCACCCCCGAGGCGGCATTTTGCTCGTGCATCGACGAGCTGATCTCTTTACCCAAGTTATTCAAAGCCGTGATACGCCCCACAATGGCTTCGAAGGCCGCCGAGGCAGAACCCGTTGAACGTTCGACATCTTTTACGGCGTTGCCGATGCTTTTGACATCGGTGGCCATGGTCTTGGAACGAGCCGAGGCGTTTTCGGCAAGACTGCGAACTTCGGAGGCTACCACGGCAAAGCCACGGCCCGCATCACCCGCATGCGCGGCTTCGATAGCCGCATTCATGGCCAAGAGGTTGGTTTGCGCCGCAATTTCGGCGACTTGGCTGTTGGCCACCTGAAGTTGACCGGTACTTTGCGTGATCTTGCGTACCTCGTCGACCACCCGGGCAATGAGCAGACTGCCTTCGTGAGAGGCCTGCACCAACTGGTCAAACTCGAGCGACATCTTGGCAACAATGTCGGTGACCGAGTGGATGTTGGCGGCCATTTCTTCGATCGAGGCCCCCGATTCGGAAAAGTTACGGACTTGATCGTCAACCAGAGCCGCCGCCTTGGCGGATTCATCGCTGATCAGCTCGACCCTCTTTTGAACCTCGAGCGCGGCGTCTTGTTGTTGACGACTCATTTCGCGCGTTGCCTCGCTGACCGAGGCAATTTGGTCGGCGGCCGTTGAGGTTTGCGTCACAGAAGAGGCAAGCTCTTGCGCAATACGCTGAAGCCCTTCGGCGGCCTCGCCCACTTCGTTAACCAGGCGACGCATACTCGCCAAAAAGGCGTTAAAGTGCCCGGCAAGCTGAGCGAACTCGTCCTTACCCCGCAAGGGGAGCTCTTCGGAAAGGTTGCCCTTACCCGTAGCTAGAGCGTCGATGTGGGCGTCTAAGCGGGTAACCGTCTTGAGCATCCGCCCGATGACCCAGAGCGCAGTGACAAGAACCAACAACAAAACCAGCACCGTCACACCCACCATCGTCGTCAGCGACGACACCCGTGCGGCTTGCAAAGCCTGAAGTCGAGCTAAGTTTTGGTCGCCTACCTTTTGAAGCAGGTGAGCTAGCTCGTTGATGAACGAAGTCATGGCGCCAAAAAGTTCGGTGCTATTTAGCCCGTAGTGGCCCCGGTCAGCGTTTTTAACGATCGTCGTGACCGCCGTCAAAGCTTGTGTATACCCGGGCGTAATAAACAGGAGCTTGAGCGCTGATTGATCGGTGTTGCTAATCACAATCGCGGGAGACTCAAGGTTAGCACTGAGCCTACCCGCTAAAGCTAAAATCAGCTGAACTGTTGTGTCATCGACCGGTCGGTTCGCTGTAGCTGTTGAGGATAAAACCGCGCGCAGAAGGCCAGCGGCCTCTTTACCCTCTTCGAGAAGAATTGACGAGTTAATAGCCTTGCCAACGCCAAAACTCGTGACCCCATTGGCCACGACGGCATACAACGACAAAAGCTGACGAATCATCGCCGTATACCCCTGACGAACTTCCGCACCGGAAACTTGGTGGCTGTCTACCCCGCTTCGAAGGGCCGTTAAGCCTTGTAACGCCTGAAGCGTCTCTTGTTGAACTCGTTTTGACAAGGTTGAGGCTTTTAAGGCTTGGACAAAGGCCGTTAGGGTTTGGTCGGTAGCCTGACGGCGAGCATCGAGGGGCACAGGGAGCTTGCCGCCCGCTAAAACGACTACCGAGGTACCCCGCTCAACCTGAAGGCTGTTGACTGCCGCTGAGGCGCGGTTGGTCATGGTGGTATCGACAATAAGGTGATGAATGGTGCGAAGATCGTGCCAGTTCTGGTCAAAGAGGTACGCCCCAAGCCCCACGGCCAAGGCAAAGGGCAAAAGGACAATCAGCAACAGCCGTGTCCGAATGGATGAACGTGCTTTCAAGAGAATCTCCCTGTCAGTTGACAGCGTTAAGTTTCTGCTCTGGCCTCTAAAATGTCAAATTCTTCTTGTAGAGAGCTAGCCGATACCCAGTTTGCTAGGTTATGTCGAGGCTCAGCATTACGTAGTAGTGAGCCCTGGTATTACCTAGCAAAGAGGGTCAACCCTACCTAGCAAAACGGAATTTTGCTTAGTAATGAATCCAATCGATAAGCAAGGATTTTTCTTGACAGGCAGTAGGGACAAAAGCGTATAATGGTTTCGTGGGTCAGCATAAAATCGGTAAGCTGTGGGGGAAGGGCGGATAAGTCGCGGGTGAGCCGGGAAATGTTGAAACACGGCCGTCGGAGGGCGGATTTATCAGGAACCAGATAAGCTGACTTCTGAGGGGTTATGGGGAACGGTATAAGATATGTTAGATTGACCCTTCGGGCGGAGGAAGAACATGGGATTTCTGACAGACATTTCTAAGTTATTTGAAGTCAAGACGTTCATTGTCGATATCGACAGTGATGAATTGGTAGTTTACAGTCGTGAAGGAAGAATTCAGAAAGAACTAGTAACTTCTACCAAGAGCGACCGCCCGATTCGCTTGGAAGAAGTTGCCGCTCAAATCAAACAGCACGTCGGTCGTGGTGTTGTTCGCCATGATTTGCTGATTTCTGTCCCTCAGGTTGACGCTTCTCGCCTAAATGAGTACTCGCAAAAAGTGTTTGATCTTGCTGGAAGATATATAAAAGACATGAAGTTCATTGGCCAGGAACAATCTGTTGCAATGGCATTTGAAAACTTTTCGAAATGTATTTTTCTTTACGATTGGAATGGGTTATGGAATGGATTCCTGGGATTTCAGGGTGAAACCCTTGGAGATGTGACCACCTTTCTCAGAAGCGACCCCGTCGAAGTCATAGTAGAATCGCTTCTTGATAAGGCACCGATTGACTTTCCATCGAAGTATTTTAATCTGAAGGAGTTCAAATCCAGGGGAATCGATCTAGTGCAGATGTGGGCAGACCAGAAGTTGTGGAACGTCTCCATTTCCAGTGATTCGCGAGAGGTGGAGCTGAAAAACGTGGGAACGATAACAATAACCGCTTTTGAGAATGTAATGTTGACAGGGATAGAGAAGTATTTCAAAAGAGGGAAGAAATCTAACATCTAGTTCAACCGGATAAAATCGTTCCGATTTTACCGGTTAACTAGGCGTTAGATTTATTAAAATTGAATATTAGTAGTATTAAAATAAAGGAGTTTTCCTAATGGATAATTATGATGAAGAATTTCTAAGTGATATTGAAGTGGACCAATTAATTCAGACTGAAATGGAATACAGACAAAACAATGGTGATACTTATCCACCAGACGAAAATTTATGTAAATACTGTTTGAATATTGATAAGCAAAATCACTTTTGTTGGGATTGTGATCGTGGTTCAAAATATATTCCGATAACTTTTCCATTATACAATATAGTTTTAATGCTTTGCTCTCTCAATGCTGGTCTTGATGATGCAAAAGAAAATCCTGATTCCGATGAAATCATTATTATTAAGCAACAAGGAATGATAGAGGCATTGAAATTTGTTATCCAGCCATTTGGAACGTATCACGAAACTTTACAATATTTTAGTGATGACATACTTGGTAATGAGAAAGACTATTCGGACCCAAGTGAAATAGAAAAAGCACTACGGGAAAAAGTATTTGTTCAAACAACTGAAACTAGAAAGGAAGATGATTATAGACTTGAAGTTGGCACAATTCGTTGTCATCAAAATGCTTGTAATCACTGTAAATATAAGGAAAGATTCGATTCTAAATTTTGCTGGAGCTGTGATCGTGGAACTAACTTCCGTAATGGCATTAGATCTATTGATACCATATCGATGATGTTGATGCATATTAATACATCACTTGGCGATAATCTCTCAAATGGAACGACGGATGAAAATCAGACAATACTGAGTATTGGAATTGCTGAAGGATTGAAATGGGTTATCAAACCTTATACCACAGAGGAAGAGTTAATTGAAAAAAATGGATTTGAATATATATCGAGTGAGGATGTAAAATTAGCAATTGGTTGTGAAGATGAAGAGTATAATAATCTGGATGAAATAGATGTGTAAAAATCTAACAACTGCTTCAACCTGACTCGGCTATTGTCACAGTTTGTGCTTTCGTGCTTCGCCCGGCACAAACTGCGCCAATGTACGCCTCGCAGGTTAAGCAAATGTTATATTGACCCTTCGGGCAAGGTTGGGGGGAATAAAACGGCTTGTTTTGGTGATTGGTATTGATCTAAATATTTGTTGACTACCAGCTAGCTGTTTGTCAAAAGGAAGCCGCCAAAGGCGGCAAAAGGATAAAGAATAAGGAGTAAAGTTGATTAAGGCCAATTTGGTACGCAAGTTTTACTAAAAGCTTGTAGTTAATCTTGTTTTGCTTTATTTGGAATAAATTAGGGATGTTTGGCGTTTTAACTTGCTGGCTTGCTTTATTCACCACCAAAAGGTTGGAAAAATCCGAATTGCGCATTTGGCTTAACATGTCAAGGAAGAAAAAAGAAAGCGTCGCCTGCGGGTGACAAGGAAAAACAGGAGAAAAGGTTTCACCTTATTACGGTCAATTTGTGTTGGGGTTCCGTACTGAATGCTTTTAGTTAATCTTGATTTGCTTTTTATTAAGAAATCAAAAAGTTGGGCGATTTGAATACCTGGATTGGTTTATTAAGAACAAAAAGACCTGGAAAAAGCCGAAATGGTCATTTAAAATAATTAGGAAAGAAGGCAGAGGAAAAGAAGAGATATAACATCCAGTTCGAGCGGACAAGCTTTTTTGTCACTTTTTTTGCTCTATCGAGGCAAAAAAAGCGCCAATCGCTTCGCGACCAAAGCTTGCAGCTCAACTGGGCGTTCGATGGACGCCTTCGGCGCAGGAAGTTAGAAATACAAGACCAACTTGACCAAGATTGGTCTTGGGTAGTAGATTAGTCGTATGAAAACTCTTGCTGTTGCGGAAGTAAAAACTCACTTGTCTGCGCTTTTGAAGGAAGTCGAGTCGGGCGAAGAAATTGGAATCACCTTTGGCAGAAAAAAGGAAACCATTGCTGTGATTGTACCCATCGACGAATACAAAAAAATCAAAACTCGGAAACTTGGAACTCTGGAAGGGAAAGTAACTATCAAATTTGGTGACAATTGGAGCATGACCGACGAGGAATTATTGAACTCATGAAAATTCTACTCGATACTCACTATCTCCTTTGTTCGTTTATTGATACTAAGAAAATTGAAAAACACATTCTTGACTTTCTGTTATCGCCTGAGAATGAAATTTTCTATAGCCAAGCAAGTCTTTGGGAAGTCTCAATCAAGTACAGTATTGGCAAGTTGGAAATAAATGGGATGACACCGGAAGGCCTCTATGAGGAGATTGAATCAGGCTACTACTTGAACTTAAAACTCGACAACGAGGATTTGGTTTCTTTTTATCAACTCGCTGTCGAGCATCGCGACCCTTTTGACCGAATTATGATTTGGCAGTCAATTCGAAAGGATATTCCGTTTTTGTCTTCCGACTCAAAGGTAAAAAATTATGAAAAGTACGGATTGAGGCTGGTTTGATTGCATCGAACAACGGCTTCAACCAGATTCGCCTATGTCACGAAACTTGCCTATGCGCCTATACGGCGCGCAAGTTTCGCGCCATTTAACGGCGAACAGGTTAAGCCAATGTTATATTGACCCTTCGGGCAAGGTTGGTGAGCGCAAAACAGTATGTTTTGGTGATTGCTAATAATCAAATTGGTCATTGAATACCAGTAAGTGGTTTATCGAATCCGAGCCGCCAAAGGCGGCAGGAAATAAGAAGGATTAAAGCTGGTTAAGGCCAACTTGACACGTACTTTGATACCAATAGCGTTTAGGTAATCTTGCTTTGTTGTATTTTGAAGAATTCGGGAAGTTTGGGGTTTTGATTTACTGGTTTGCGTTATTCAGTACCAAAATTCCGGAAAAACCCGAATTATTCATTCAAAATTACTAGGAAGGAAGAAAGCGTCACTTGTGGGCGACCAAGAGAAACGACAGGAAAGATTTTGCTTTATTAAGATCAAATTGCCTTGCGGTTCCATACTGAAAGCTTTTGGTCAATCTTGCTTTGTTTTGAAGAAACTAGGATTCTGGGCGTTTCGAATACCTGGATTGGTTTGTTCAAAACAAAAAGAATTGGAAAAAATCAAAATGTTCATTTAAAATAATTAGGGAATAGGAAAGAAGATAGAAAGAAAAGAGATATAACAACGGCTTCAACCATGACAACGCTATGTCACGAAACTTGCTTATGCGCCTATACGGCGCGCAAGTTTCGCGCCATTTTACGCGTTGCAGGTTAAGCCAATGTTATGTCTACAAGGAATAAATATGAATTTAAGTGACCTATTTCAAATTGAGTCGATCGTGTGTGACTTCTCACAGTTCTGCTTGGTTCGGCACACGGCAAAGGAGCTAGGTGACTATCTGCTTGATCAAAGTGTGTACGATTTCTATCAGGCTGTTCAAAAGGAAGGGAAGTTCGACAGAAATAGCCACATATTGTCATTTCTCGTAAATAAGGATGGCAAAACGGTCTTTCGTGGGGTTTATGAAAATTTAGGAAAAGAGAAACTCAAAAGTAAACACTTCGCTAACTTGTTCCTTGATGAAAAATCACGACAGCATTACGAACGGCTTGCAGGCGACTATGACTATTACCATCTTCAAAAAGTTGCAATGCTGTCCGAATATGACGGCCGTTTGGTAATCGACTGGGGTGATTCCGCAATATCTTGGTTTCAGCTGTACCACATTGACAAACCGAAATTGGTGCGAGAAATTCTCCCACATGGATATTTCAAAGAATTTGATGACTATCTTTCGATTTCTTTGACAAGATCAGAACTAGAGTTTCTGTTTCGGAACGTTGATGGAAATCCAGTATGGCGAAGTCATCTGAGCAAAGTAAATGGTATCTATTTAATACTTGATGAACATGATGG
Organism: bacterium; assembly: GCA_021782055.1. Next base: position 7,326 of record JAJXVP010000101.1, read on the forward strand.
ACAGCAATATATTGGGTCTGCTTATGGAAAGGACGGTGTCTGGGGACGTTGGCAAACGTATTTCATGGATCCAACCGGTGGTAACAAACGTCTAGTCGAGAAAATGAACATAAATCCTGTAGCATTTAGAAACTTCAGGTATTCATTGCTTGAGGTCTTTCCAGGAAACATGATTAAAGAGGAAGTCATTCAGAAGGAATCGCTCTATAAGAAGAAATTTGGTACTAGGGCATTCGGATTGAACGAGAATTGAGACATAACATCCAGTTCGAGCGGACAAGCTTTTTTGTCATTTTTTTTGCTCTATCGAGGCAAAAAACGCGCCAATCGCTTCGCGACCAAAGCTTGCAGCTCAACTGGGCGTTATATTGACCCTTCGGGCAAGGTTGGGGGAATAAAACGGCTTGTTTTGGTGATTGGTGTTGATCTAAATGCTTGTTGACTACCAGCTAGCTGTTTGTCAAAAGGAAGCCGCCCAAGGCGGCAAAAGGATAAAGAATACGGAGTAAAGTATTAAGGCCAAATCGCTACGCAAGCTTTACTAAAAGCTTGCGGTTAATCTTGTTTTGCTTTATTTGGAATAAATTAGGAATGTTAGGCGTTTTAACTTGCTGGCTTGCTTTATTCATCACCAAAAGGTTGGAAAAATCCGAATTGCGCATTTGGCTTAACAAGTCAAGGAAGAAAAAAGAAAACGTCGCCTGCGGGCGACAAGGAAAAACAGGAGAAAAGGTTTCACCTTATTACGGTCAATTTGTGTTGGGGTTCCGTACTGAATGCTTTTAGTTAATCTTGATTTGCTTTTTATTAAGAAATCAAGAAGTTGGGCGATTTGAATACCTGGATTGGTTTATTAAGAACAAAAAGACCTGGAAAAAGCCGAAATGGTCATTTAAAATAATTAGGAAAGAGAGCAGAGGAAAAGAAGAGATATAACCTCCAGTTCGAGCGGACAAGCTTTTTTGTCATTTTTTTTGCTCTATCGAGGCAAAAAAAGCGCCAATCGCTTCGCGACCAAAGCTTGCAGCTCAACTGGGCGTTAGATTGACCCTCCGGGCGGGATTGGAGGACATAAATCGGTAGATTTTGTTGATTAGCAAAGGTCAATTTGGACATTGAATATCAATATTTGTTCCTGTGAAAGGAATCAAAAGACACGAAGCGAAAGTAGAAAATCAATCGGCGATAACAACGAAATCTTTTTTTTAGTATTGCGTAGATAAAAGCGGATAAAGTAGGGTCAGAAGTCTCTCTCGGGGGCAAAGATTAAGAATAAGAAATTAGGCTAATAGAATTGATCGATGTTAGTTTTATCTCTCAAAGCTGTGCTTGCGCCTAGCTTGGGGAAAAATTGCCTTTGGACGATCAAAAACTTCGAAGTGCGTGCTTGGGACAAAATCCGTTGAAAGTCAAAAGCTTTGGAAAACCTAGTTGAGCCAGATAAATCGAAAATGTTGGATACTTTCGAAACAAGCAGCAGGTAAAGATTTCGATTTGCCATATTGTGAGGAACTTAGGATCCGAAGATTTTTGTGACGATATAGGTTTCATTACTTCAAAAACACTTTGAAAGTAACTGATTTTGGGTTTAGAGTAGTTAAAGTCAACAAGAAAGAATTAAAAGGCAAGAACAGGAAAGAAGAAAAATCTAACATTCGCTTCAACCAGACAACGCTATGTCACGATTCTTGCTTAATCCGGCATTCGCCGGGCAAGAATCGCGCCATTGACGCGTTGCTGGTTAAGCCAGCGTTAGGTTGACGCTTGGTACAGTGTAAGGACATCCTTTACACTTCTCCAAGGACATACTTTACACATTCACGGGCGTGAAGGACCCTCCGTAGAGGGGGTTCATCATGGCTTGGAGGGTGCAGAGTATGGAGGATGCGA
>JAJXVP010000102.1 GCA_021782055.1 bacterium
CCCGCCGCACACTGGAAAGCTTAATAAAAATTGACTATCGGTATTATGCGTATCCGAATCAAGCTTTTCGCGACAGGACCCTACAATCCTTGTTCTATCACCCTGAAACTCTTCTCAAAGGCGAATCAGGCTTAGAACGCCTCTGGTTTAAGCTTTGGAAACCCCACTTAGCCTCATATTTGGTAGCCATCGCCGATGGTTTTTTTGTCAGCTTTTCGCGAACTCCCTGGGACCAACCCGCAGTGACGGCAAGCGACGCCATGATTATTCGCTGGGTTCCTCATTATGAACAGGTCAGTTTTCACCTGGGTGCTTTTCGACAAGGCTTCGCCCCGGTAACTGTCGAAACCTCGACACAAAAGCTATTTCAATTACCCCTCCATGAGGAGCAATTCGAAAGCTTTACCCAATGGAAAAATAGCGCCTGGTTGCAGTCCTTTCCTTGACTCAATCAAAAGTGCTACCTTTTTATAAGAAAAAGGGAGGTAGCGATGCACAATTTTTTTCTTGACGTCGATAAATTGTTTCAAGTAACCTGGGTCGTCATAGCCACCAAAGTGGGTGTGATCCTTATCATCGGGTTTCTGGCCCTTCAAGCAGTCAAGTCTGTCTTTAAATTTTTAAGCAAAAGAACGGGCTTCGACCCTAATTTTTTGCGTCCCCTCGAAAAGATTTTCAAAACCATCATTATAACGCCGACGGTCTTTGTCGGCCTCTCGGTCCTCGGCATAGGTTTTGAAGGGGCTTGGACCTTTCTCACCACCCTCTTGGCTTTGATTGCGATTGGCTTCATTGCCGTTTGGAGCGTCTTGAGTAATTTCGTCTGTGCGTTTCTTATTTTGGTTTTAAAGCCCTTTAATGTTGGGGACGAGGTGTCCTTTCCTGGCGAAAATATTTCAGGGCGGGTTGTTGATTTGTCCTTGGCTTATACGACGATCCGGCAGGCTGACGGTATGCTCTTTCGCATTCCCAATAACTTGTTTTTTCAAAAGACGGTGGCCTGCCGCTCAACCGAAAAGCCCCCCAAAACGCTTATGGAACAGTTCCGTTCTACCAGTCCTGCTACGTTGGTCTAATTACGGTTGAACTTAGACCTCGTCACGAAAAAAAAGCCGCCCCGAAGGGCGGCCGCACACGTTGAAACTTTTTGACTAGATTTTGTTATTAGTACGCGTAGATGGTGCCCACGCTGATGACGTCGGCGGCAGGTTGAGAGTTGCCACCGGTGCTTCCCATGTAGTGCCCCCAACCGAAGGCGAAGGTGGCGGGTCCAGCAACAATTTGAACGGCAGGTTCAATGCCCGAGTAAGAACCTGTAGCGAACAAGGCAGAAGCAGTGCCCATGTAATCAAACACACGGTAGGTCAGCATGGGGATGATGTTGAACGAAGGAGCCACATTGGCAAAGGTGTACTGCAGGCGGGTGCTGGAGCTGACGCCAGGTTTGTCTTCGGTAGTAACACCGAAGCTAGAGGCGCTGGTGAACAGACCAAAGTCTTCTCCCAGCCACAGGCCCTTGGCTCCCAAGCCACTAAAGTCGTAACCGGCAGTGGCGAACAAGTTCATACTGCTGTGGGATTTTCCATCAACCTTGTCGGTCGCGACGTTCAACGATTCCAAGCTGAGTGAGACTTTCAAAGCTGAAACCTGAGCGGGGGCGGCGTCAACAGTGACAAAGAAGTTGCTCCAGCTGTTGCTGTTGGCGGCACCGGTGTAGCCAAGCTTGATGTCGCCCATGTCTTTCATGGTGTACGAAGCCAAGTAACTGAGGCTACTAGAAATGTCGCCCAAGTTAACCGCACCATTCGTGGCACTCTGGTTGTTTGAAACTAAACCGAGTTCCAAGCCTGAGGCAAATGAGGGTTTGTAAAGAACTTCTTCACCCTGTTGACCGCTGAAGAAACCGCCTGTTGCGGCCCACTTGCCACCGTTGGCAAAGTAGCTACCGGTGCTGTAGGGGGTACCAGTAGGGAACCCAGCCGCCGTGTTGTTCGCACCAATGAACAGGTTCGTGTTGAAGTCCGAAGCAACCTGCGATTTGTAGGCGAAGTCGGTATCGCGGAGCATACCAGCGCCGACCAAAACCTGAGCGTCGAACAGCTTGGCGTACGCTTCGGCATACTTCATGGCAATGATCGTACCGTTGTTGGGGTCATATTCGAAACGGCTGTTGAAACCGCCGAGCTTCGAATCATAGGTCAGCATCATACGGGCAAACGAGCCGTTCTTTTGCTGTTTGTTGAGCACGTCGACATAGTCGAGGGACTTTGCCTGCCAATCGGCGGGGCTGAAAGATTCAGCACCAACAGCATAACCGCTGATCTTGAGTTTGCTGGCGTTGGCGGCCAGTTCTTTAACCTGATCAGCTAAAGCGTTGTCGCTGGTGGGGGCATTTTGGGCCCAGGCCATGGCGGCAAAACCGGCCAAGGTCAGGACAGAAATCATCCTTTTCATCGTTGACTCCTTTGTCAATTTCGCGGCAGTGCCGCACGTTGAGAGGGGTTTACCAGAGCCCTAAACTTGCCGCAACAGCTTTTTGCCCTTTTCACGAAATCCTAAAAAATCACCTTTTTCTAAAGATATTTCTCATCTTTTTCTCAAAGAATTTTGATAATTCCCTCACGGAACCCTAACAATTCCCCCAAGATCACGGCTTTTTAAAGCCAAGCTGTCTCAGAAGATTTCCTGAGTCAAAACCAAGGAGTGGAAAGTACCCAAATCAATTGAGTGATTCTTTATGACACACATAAGTCTTTATGACACATTTTTTCTTGACGAGACGTTTCATCTTTTTTAATTTATCATAGTTGGGAAATCTCCCGGACAAGCGAGGAAACCATGAACGCTGACCGTTTAACTTTAAAAGCTCAAGAGGCCCTACAGGCCGCGGCCACCTTGGCCGACCAAAACAACCATCAAGCGGCGGGGCTAGACCACCTCGTCTCAGCCCTCTTAGCCCAAAAAGAAGGCATCACTGCCCCTCTCTTGGATAAAATGGGGGTCGATCGGGCCGCCCTTCAAAAGCAAATTGATGATCGTCTAGCCCTAGCCCCTCGGGTTTACGGCTCCAACGGCAATGTGACCTGGGAAGGTGCCCTCACCCGCGTCATTGCCAAGAGCGAAGCCGAAGCAGACAAGCTTAAAGATGATTACATTTCAACTGAGCACCTTTTGATCGCCCTGTGCGAAAACGAAGGTTCCACCGGCGAGCTCTTGCGCAAAGCTGGGGTGACCCGCCAAGCGATTCTGGCCGCCCTTCAAAGCGTACGCGGCAGTCAACGAGTTACCGATCAAAACCCCGAGAACCGTTACCAAGTTCTTGAAAAGTATACTCGGGACCTGACAGCCCTCGCCCGTAAAGAGAAACTCGACCCGGTCATTGGCCGCGATGAAGAAATCCGCCGGGTTATGCAGGTTCTTTCACGCAAATCCAAAAACAACCCTGTGCTTATCGGAGAGCCCGGGGTAGGAAAAACCGCTGTCGTCGAAGGTCTGGCCCGCCGGATTGTTGCCGGGGATGTGCCCGAAAGCCTCAAGAATAAAAAGGTCCTCGCCTTGGACCTTGGGTCACTCATCGCCGGGACAAAATACCGAGGTGAGTTTGAAGAGCGGTTGAAAGCCGTGATCAAAGAAGTCACAGCCGCCGAGGGCCAAATCATCCTCTTTATTGACGAGCTGCACACCATTATGGGTGCCGGCGCCGCTGACGGCGCTATGGATGCTTCCAACCTCCTTAAACCCGCCCTATCGCGGGGCGAGCTACGCACCATTGGTGCCACCACACTCGACGAGTACCGCAAGCACATCGAAAAAGACGCCGCGTTTGAACGGCGCTTTCAGCCTGTCTATACCAATGAACCCAGTGTCGAAGATACGGTAACCATTCTGCGCGGCATCAAAGAACGCTACGAGGTTCACCACGGGGTACGTATCCGCGATGAAGCCTTACTTGCGGCGGCGACTCTGTCAGACCGTTATATCACCACCCGCTTTTTGCCCGACAAAGCCATCGACCTCGTGGACGAAGCCGCCAGCCGACTCAAGATGGAAATTGAGAGCCAACCCGTCGACTTGGACAAAATTGAGCGCAAGATTCTTCAGCTCAATATCGAAAAGCAGGCGCTTTCGCGTGAAGAAGACGCAGAATCGCGCGAAAGGCTAGCCAACATTGAACGGGAGCTGAGCGAGCTAGGCACACAGCGAGGTGCCATGCACCTGCAATGGAGCAACGAAAAACACGTGATCGAAGAAATTCGCGCCGCAAAAAGCCAAATTGAAGAACTTAGGGCCCGCGAAGCCCAATACGAACGCGAAGGCAACCTCACCGGCGCCGCCGAAATCAAACACGGTAAAATTCCCCAGCTCAAAAAACAGCTGGACGAAAAATCCGCCAGGCTCGCCGAAATTCAAAAAACGGGTTCCCTTCTACGAGAAGAAGTTGGCGAGGAGGACATTGCCCGCGTCGTCTCGACCTGGACCGGCATTCCCGTGTCGAAAATGCTCTCAAGTGAAAAACAAAAACTATTAAACCTCGAAGGAATCCTCGGTCAGAGGGTGGTTGGCCAAGACCAGGCTATCGCCGCTGTTTCGGATGCGATTCGCCGCAACAAAGCCGGACTTTCTGACCTCAACAGGCCCCTAGGAAGTTTTATCTTTTTAGGCCCCACGGGCGTAGGAAAAACCGAGCTTGCCAAGGCGCTGGCCGAGTTCCTGTTCAACGACGAAAAAGCCCTGAAGCGAATTGATATGAGCGAGTACATGGAAAAGCACGCCGTTAGTCGACTCATCGGGGCGCCCCCTGGCTATGTGGGGTACGATGAGGGTGGGCAACTAACCGAAGCAGTCCGCCGACGCCCCTACTCGGTGGTCTTGTTCGACGAAATTGAAAAAGCTCACCCTGATGTTTTCAACGTCCTTTTACAGCTTCTCGACGAAGGGCGTCTTACCGATGGGCAAGGGCGTCTGGTTGATTTTCGCCAAACCATCGTGATCATGACAAGCAACGTGGGTAGCGACCTGATCTTAGGTGCCGAAAAAACCGAAGATGTCGCCGACGAAGTATTTGCGCGCCTTAAGGGGCTGTTCCGCCCCGAGTTCTTGAACCGTGTCGACGAAATGATTTTGTTCCACAAGCTCGGCAAACAGCACATCTTGGGCATCGTCGACCTCCAACTGCGCTTTTTACGCCAACGTCTCGTAGAACGCAAGTTGACCCTAGAGGTCACCGACGCGGCCAAACAGCACCTGGCAGACGAAGGCTGGGACCCGGCCTTTGGTGCCCGCCCCCTCAAACGAACCATCCAAAACTTACTGCAGAACCCGCTGTCGCGTCGGCTTTTGGAAGGAACCTTTGGTGAGGATGATCATATCGTCGTTGATGTTGGCTCTGAGGGTCTGAGTTTTACTTCTGATCGTTTAGCCGGGCGGTAAAGACCATGCCCAAACTGCAGCGAGTCCTGCTCATGCTTTTCGAGTGGCTGTGGGAACAGCCCCAAACCTTATTGGGCGCCTGCCTTCGTCTGGCCTTTCAGGGGGCGGAGCGCTGGTTGAGGCTCGATGATGGCAAGTCCAACACCGGCCCCTTCGTCCTGCGCCTCAACGGCAACTGGGGGGCGTTCTGCCTGGGGCAAACCATCTTGATGGGTTTACCGGCAGGCTACCCCGGCCTCGAACCAATGCTTCGTCACGAAGCCGGACACAGCCGTCAATCAAGGCTTTTAGGCCCCTTGTACTTGGTGGTCATTGGCCTACCCTCACTCCTCTGGGCGGCGTGGTACACCTGGAGACTCAGGCACCGGCACACCAAAGCACCCCTCCCCTACGGTTGGTTTTATACCGAAGCCTGGGCTGACCGCTGGGCGTGGCGAGGTCCGGTTCCCCCAGATTTAACTCAGTTTAACTCAAACCTCCGGTGACAGCCCGTAGAGTTCAGAATACTTGGTGTTCAGGTAAGCTAAAAAAGGACGTGCGCTTAAGGGCTGACCAGTCACCCGGCGGCACAGCTCCCCGGCAGAGTAGACTGCGCCGTGTCTGTGAATGTTGGTACGCAACCAAGCTAGAGTAGGCGCCACATCGCCTGCGCGCAGTTGAGCCTCCCAATCAGGAAGTGCCTGCCGCAGGCGACCAGTAAATTGCGCCGCGTATAAGTTCCCCAGAGCGTAGGTAGGAAAGTATCCCAGCCCCCCCATCGCCCAGTGAATATCTTGCAAACACCCCTCAGCGTCGTTTTCGGGACGTACCCCCAAAAGTTTTTGCGAAAGCTCATTCCACGCTGATGGAACCTCATCAGAGCTCAGGTTGCCGTCAAGCAGAGCAGTCTCGAGCCGAAAGCGCAACAAAATATGCAAGGTATAGGTCACCTCGTCGGCCTCGACGCGAATCAACGACGGTTCAACCCGGTTGACGGCTCGATAAAACTTTTCGGCGTCCACGCCGGCCAGAGCCTCAGGAAAATGCCTTCTAAGAAGAGGAAAGCAGAACTCGGCGAAGGGGCGAGACCGCGCCACCATGTTTTCCCAGAAACGCGACTGACTTTCGTGTAGACCAAGCGACGTACCCGAGGCTAACGAAGTTTCAGCCAGCCGTGGGTCAAAGCCCTGTTCGTAGAGGGCATGGCCCGTTTCGTGGATAGCGCCAAAAAACGCCATGTTGAAAAAGTTTTCGTCCCAGCGAGTCGTAATTCGCACATCGTGGTAGCCCAAGGTGGTACAAAACGGATGGGCGGTGGTATCCAGCCGGCCAGCTCGACTGTCAAACCCCAGTAGACTCATCATTTCACGGACAACTGCTTCTTGGTGTTCACGAGGATACTTACGGTACAAAAACGACGCATCCTGAGGTTGCGACTCTTTGATGCGCGCTGTCAGGCGGCTTATCCCCGGCTCAAGCTCGTCAAAGACTTGGCGTAATTCTCGCGTGGTAGCAAAAGGCTCATATTCTACTAAAAGCGCATCATAGGGTTCTTCGGTATAGCCGACTCGGTCGGCCGTCTCGCGGGCCAGGTCAACTAGTTGACGCAGGTAAGGGGCAAATTGCTGAAAGTCCGAGTCACGGCGGGCCTGGGCCCAAGCACTCTGGGCGAGCCCTACAAGACGGGCCTTCCGTTCGGCAAATTCCAGAGACAATTTCGAAGATCGTTGATAGTCACGGTAAAGACGATCCACGAGGGCCCGATCAATGTCGCTAGGTAGCGTGGCGTCGTGAAGGCCCGTCGTTAAGGCCCCCAGGTGAGGAGAGGTTTTGGCCTCGTAGATCAGCCCCTCTAACAAGGCAAGCTGTTCTGAACGCTCAAGAACGCCTTCGGGCGGTAAGTTGGTCTCTTGATCCCATTCTAAGACAGCTTTAATGCGAGAAAGTCGCGTGACGCGGCGATCAAGCTCTCTGAGTTCGGTTATTTGGCTTTCATTCGTTTGCGGTAGCATGTGGCTATCCTAGCACCAGGACTCAATTAGGAAAAGCGTGCCCCCAGAGCGAGGCCTTTCCCCTTGCGCTTCTGAGTTCCCTCTGTATAATTAGATAATCTGCGAACGATAGTCCAATTGCCTCTGGAGGCCCTTCCATGACTTTTTCTGCCGTCGCCGACGCCGTCGATGCCGAAACCCTTCATCAAGGGAAAAACTTTCACACCCAGCAGATCCGTCATTTTTTAGCCTGCGACCTCATGAGTGATGTGCTAGTCACCGAAGAGGAAGAAGTTCTTTTGATAACTTCGCTTCCCTCGGAACAAACCGCCCGAACAGCGGATATGGTGGGAGCCTGCGGTATCGTGCTGGTGAACGGCAAGTTACCCCAGGCAGGTCTCATTGAGCTGTGCCACAAGTTGGACTTAACCCTGCTCAAGACAGCCTTGTCTTGTTTTGATACCTGTTGGAGGTTGGGAGACAAGCACTCCCCGCGTGTATGATTCCCATCAACACCCTGCTTTCACCATCGTCGGTTTTGGAACTCATCTACCGACTAAAAGTCAAGGATGTGATGACCACTCAGGTATGGCGGGCTCAAAGAGACACTCCTTTGCGGACTATCCAAGGTATGATGCGCGAAAATCGCATTTCTGGTGTCCCTATCGTCGACGAGGAGAGGCTGGTGGGTATCATCAGTGTAGATGACATCATACGTGCCCTTGATCAAGGCTATATTGATTCACCGGCCAGTCTCCACATGTCCAAAAAGCTGGTGGTGCTAGAAGATGATATGCCGATCAGCTTTGCGATCAGCTATTTTGAAAAATACCGGTATGGTCGCTTTCCTGTCATCAACCGTGAGCACGCCCTGGTGGGTATTGTGACCAGCCGAGACATTATGTCGTGCTTGCTGATGGAGATGAACAAGACGGTTACCGAAATGGAGAACGAGGTCAACCGCCAAAAGGTGCCAGCCCCCGCCGACCAGTTGGAAAAGGTCTATCTGGTGCGTCAGTTTGATTATGAAAATGCTGGGCGTGCTTCGACCGAAATCAAAAAGCTTTTGCACGACCGAGGTGTAGACAAACCCACTCTGAGGCGGATTGCCGTTGCTGGGTACGAGCTTGAGATGAACCTTGTGAACCACTCCATTGGTGGCCAAATGGTTTTTTCTGTAACCCCCACCCAAGCGGTGATAGAGACCTTTGACAAGGGGCCCGGCATACCCGACCTCGACAAAGCCATGACCGAAGGTTTTTCAACGGCAAACGACTGGATCCGCTCTTTGGGCTTTGGCGCCGGTATGGGGCTACCCAACACCAAACGCGTAGCCGACGAGTTCGACATCCAGTCGCAAGTCGGCGAAGGAACCCACGTCAAAGCTGTGATCTACTTGGCAGGGGAGGCAACATGACCTTTCAGGATTTGGCTAGCCTGCCCGGGGTTGAAGTACTCGTTGAAGCCAAAACCCCCGGGCAACCTATCGATACCGCCTATACCAGCGACCTCTTAAGTGATGTAATGGCAAACGCTCCCGATAACAGCGTCTTGATTACTTTGCAAGCGCACAAAAACACCGTGGCCTGCGCCTCTTTGGCGGGTATCGCCGCGATTCTGCTTACCGGCAATCATACAGCCCCCCCGGATATGCTTGAGGCCGCCCGTGCCCAAGGCATAGGCATCCTCAGTGCCCGCGAAAACCAATTCCAGATATCCGTTATGGTGGGTTCGCTACTGTACCAGCCACAAACTTGACAGTGCGACGAGATTCCTTATGCTTAGAT
>JAJXVP010000103.1 GCA_021782055.1 bacterium
ATTGTCTTCGTACGAGCGGTTCCTTCAGCGTGAGACACTCAAAAACGGCCAGCCCCTGAAGAAACAAGGACTCCAAGAAGTCTTTTTGGAAACTTTTCCGATTGTCAGTCAGAATGAAGAGCTAACCTTAAGTTTTGACCACTATATTCTCGAAGAAAATAACGTAAAATTCAGTGAAAATCAGTGTAAAAAGAAGGGTTTGACCTATTCTATCCCTTTAAAAGCCCGAGTAAGCCTGTTTTTTAGCTCGTCGGGCGAAATGCGCCAAAAGGATATTTACATGGGGGAAATCCCCATTATGACCGATAGAGGTACCTTTATCATCAATGGCGCTGAACGTGTTGTGGTTTCTCAAATTCACCGCTCACCAGGTGTTGTCTTTAGTCGTGAAAAAGGAATCTTTGCCAGCCGGATTATTCCCAACAAAGGGTCATGGTTGGAATTTGAAATTGATCAAAAGAAAGAGTTGATTTACGCCAAAATCGACCGTAAAAAAAGAATCTTGGCGACCCTTCTTCTGAGGGCTCTGGGGTTAGGGAAGCGCGAAGAAATTGTGGCGTGGTTCTACGAAACCAAGACCGTGAGTATTGACACCCCTGAGGCTAAGGACAAACTTAAAGGGTCGTACCTGGCCAAGGATGTCTGGTTGGGCGAGGGGGCTGAACGAAAAAAGTTGTATCGCGCTGGCGACATTCTGCATGAGCATGAAATTGCGCAAATTCTCAGCGATGGGATTCGCGAAATTACGATAATCGACGATAGCCGAGCCAAAGCAAAAGAAGAGGGCTGTAACTACTTGTCCAGCCACATCATTTTGAACTGTTTTGAACGTGAAGATGCAAAGTATATTCGCGATGACAAGACCAATGATGAACCTACCAAAGAAGATGCCCTGTCGGCTGTCTATTCGGTCCTACAACCCGGGGAACCTGTTTCGGTAGAAAATGCTGAAAAAGACCTGGCCATGATGTTCTTTAACCCCCGTCGCTATGATTTGGGGAAAGTAGGGCGTTACAAGCTCAACCGTAAGTTTAGCTATACAGATCCGGCCGAAGAGTCGGTTCTGACCATGAAAGATGTCGTTAATACGATGCTACACCTCATCAAGGTGTACAACGATGATGCCAATATCGACGATATCGACCACCTCGGAAATCGCCGTGTACGTTCGGTGGGAGAGCTTTTAGCTAATGCGATGAAAACCGCGTTTACCCGCATGGAGCGCATCGCTAAAGAGCGAATGACTTTAAAAGAAATTGAAACCATCAAGCCGTCAGATTTGATTTCGATTAAACCGGTGGTTGCGGCTATCAAAGAATTCTTTGGTTCGAGTCAGTTGTCGCAGTTCATGGACCAGGTAAACCCGCTGGCAGAGCTGACCCATAAACGACGTTTGAACGCTTTAGGACCGGGTGGGTTGTCACGAGATCGTGCGGGCTTTGAAGTTCGCGACGTTCACTACACCCACTATGGTCGTATGTGCCCCATTGAAACTCCCGAAGGACCGAACATTGGTCTTATCGTTTCGCTAGCCAGTTACTCTCGCGTCAATGATTATGGCTTTTTGGAAACCCCGTACCGTAAAGTTGCCCATGGTAAGGCAACTCGCGATATCGAGTACCTGTCTGCCATCGACGAAGAAAAGTACTACATTGCTCAGGCCGGTGCTCGCGTAAACGCCGACGGAGTGTTCCAAGAAGATTTAGTTTCGTGTCGTAAAGCGGGGGACTATACCTCAAAAGACCCGGCTACGATTCAGTACATGGACGTTTCACCCAAACAGATCATTTCGGTTTCTTCGGCGTTGATTCCTTTCTTGGAACACGACGACGCTAACCGAGCTTTGATGGGTTCGAACATGCAACGCCAAGCGGTTCCGCTGTTGTTCCCTGATCCCCCGATTGTGGGAACTGGTATGGAACGCAAAGCCGCTTATGATTCGGGTGTGCTGGTTAAAGCCAAGCGAGGCGGCGAGGTAGTGTATGTCTCCTCGACGTGCGTACGCATTCGCCCTGAAGGGGCTTCTGACCCCACTTTGGTTGATGAGTACGAGTTAACGAAATTTGCTCGTACCAACCAGGATACGTGTTTTAATCACCGACCCGTTGTCCGTGAAGGTGATGTGGTGGCGCGTGGAGCGGTGTTGGCAGACGGTCCTGCAACCTTGGATGGGGAACTGGCCTTGGGGCGAAACCTTTTGTTGGGCTTCGTTCCTTGGAACGGCTACAACTACGAAGATGCTATTCTGATTTCGGAACGTGTAGTCAAAGAAGATATCTTTACCTCTATCCATATTAAAGAGTTCGCCACCGAAATTCGTGAAACCAAGCTGGGGCCGGAACGCATTACCCGCGATGTTCCTAACTGCTCTGAAAAATCGCTAGAGGATTTGGACGAGGAGGGCGTTGTCCGTATTGGTGCCAAGGTGAAGGCAGGGTCGATTCTGGTGGGTAAGGTAACGCCAAAGTCTGAAACTGAAACAACACCCGAATACAAATTGTTAAACTCGATTTTTGGTGAAAAGGCAAAAGACGTTAAGGATTCCTCCTTAAGGTTGCCGCACGGCATCGAAGGCACGGTGATTGATATTCAACGCCTGCGCCGTACCGAAGGTGACGATTTGGCACCCGGTGTTGACGAAGTGGTCAAAGTGTTGGTTGCCAAAAAGCGCAAGCTACGTGAAGGCGACAAGATGGCAGGTCGCCACGGAAACAAGGGTGTTGTCGCCCGCGTTCTGCCGGTCGAAGATATGCCCTTTATGGAAGACGGAACACCCTTAGATGTATGTTTGAACCCCCTTGGTGTTCCTTCTCGTATGAACCTGGGACAAATTCTGGAATCCGAATTGGGCATGGCTGGCTACCTTTTAGGCGAGAACTACTCCACACCAGTCTTTCAATCGGCTAGTGCAGAGATGATCGAGGGTAAGCTTGAATCGGCAGGCTTTTCTCATACCAGCAAAACAACCCTTATCGACGGGCGTACCGGTGTTCCTTTTGTTAACCCCGTCATGGTTGGCGTTATGTACGTCTTAAAGCTTCACCATCTGGTTGATGACAAGATGCACGCACGTTCCACGGGTCCGTACTCGTTGGTTACTCAACAACCCCTGGGCGGTAAGGCTCAGTTCGGTGGTCAGCGTTTGGGTGAAATGGAAGTCTGGGCTTTGGAAGCCTACGGTGCCGCCAATACCCTGCAAGAACTTTTGACGATTAAATCGGACGATATGACTGGTCGTGCCAAAATTTACGAGGCCATTGTGAAGGGCGAAGCCACGAGTGCTGCAGGTATTCCCGAGTCGTTCAACGTTTTGGTTCAGGAGTTGCGTGGCTTGGCTCTAGATATGTCGATTTTTGATGCCAAAGAACGTCAGATCCCTCTGACGGAAAAGGATGAGGAACTCATTGCTAAACAGGGCAATAGTTTCTAGAGGGTTCGAGGAGAATAGGACATGCGAGATATTCAAGAATTTGACAGTATTCTAATAAAGTTGGCCTCTCCCGAGCAGATCCGCGCTTGGTCGTACGGAGAAGTCAAAAAACCTGAAACCATCAACTACCGGACCTTGCGCCCGGAAAAAGAAGGTTTATTCTGCGAAAAAATCTTTGGAACCACCAAGGAATGGGAATGTTACTGCGGAAAGTTTAAGTCTATTCGCTACAAGGGTGTGATTTGTGACCGGTGTGGCGTTGAAGTTACCCATTTTAAGGTTCGCCGAGAACGCATGGGGCATATTGAGCTGGCTAGCCCTGTTTCGCACACCTGGTACTTTCGTGCCGTCCCCAGCAGGATGGGCCTCCTTTTAGATCTTCCCAACGCAGCCCTTAGATCGATTTTATACTACGAAAAGTACATTGTTACTGACCCTGGCGAAAATACCGACCTCAAAAAGGGCCAGCTCCTCACCGAAGAGGAGTACATGGAGGCGCAAGATCGGTATGGGATGACCTTTACAGCGGGCATCGGTGCCGAAGCAATCCGGACTATGCTTGACAATGTTAATCTTGATCAGCTGTCGACAACGCTACGCCAAAAGATGATCGAAAAGGGTAGCAAGGTTGATAAGCGCTTGCTGAAACGAATCGAGATTGTCGAGAACTTCCGAGATTCGGGCAATAAGCCAAGCTGGATGATCATGGATGTTATTCCTGTCATTCCCCCGGATCTTAGGCCCATGGTTCAGTTGGATGGCGGACGTTTCGCGACCTCCGACCTCAATGATCTGTACCGTCGGGTGATCAACCGTAACAACCGATTGAAGAAACTTATCGCCCTCAACGCCCCCGACATCATTATCCGCAATGAAAAGCGAATGCTTCAAGAAGCGGTCGATGCCTTGTTTGAAAACAACAAGAAGAAAAAGGTGGTCAAGGGCGCCGCAAACCGTCCTTTGAAGTCCCTCTCGGACTTGCTCAAAGGTAAGCAGGGGCGCTTTAGGCAAAACCTGTTAGGAAAGCGCGTCGACTATTCAGGTCGTTCCGTTATCGTGGTTGGTCCTGAGTTAAAACTGCACCAGTGCGGGTTGCCCGCTAAGATGGCTTTGGAACTCTACAAGCCCTTCATTATGAAAAAGCTGGTCGAAAAAGACGTCGTTTACAACATCAAAAAGGCCAAAACCTTAGTTGAGCAGGAAACCGAAGAAGTGTGGGCGATTCTCGATGATGTGGTCAAAGAACACCCTGTCTTGCTGAACCGTGCACCGACGTTGCACCGCCTGGGTATTCAGGCCTTTGAGCCGGTTTTAGTCGAAGGAAAAGCGATTAAGTTGCATCCTCTCGTGTGCCATGCTTACAACGCTGACTTTGATGGTGACCAGATGGCCGTCCACGTTCCGTTGACTCAAGCCGCCCAGATTGAATGCTGGACGCTCATGTTGGCTCCGAATAACTTGCTGGACCCTGCTAATGGCAATCCCATTGTTTTCCCCTCACAGGATATGGTCTTGGGAATTAACTACCTGACGCGGGCGATGCCTGGCGCCAAGGGTAGTGGAAAGCTGTACTCCAGCCTTGAAGAAGTTCAAATGGCTGTAGAGGTGGGAGCCTTACATTACCAAGCCCCCATCAAGTGCCGCCACCGCAAAATGGGTGCCGATTACTTCGAGACAACGGCTGGTCGTTTGATTCTCAACGATGAGTTACCCGAAGAAATCGAGTTTGTGAACGAGGCGATGGGCGATAAGCAGATTAAGGCCTTTATTGCCCGGGTTTATAGCAAGCACGGCCCCTATTTGACGGTAAAAATGCTGGATAGCATCAAGAGCCTCGGGTTCCGTTATGCGACCATTTTTGGCGCTTCGATTGGTTTGGCAGACGTTGTTGTTCCTAAAGAAAAAACGACGTTGATGAAGTCTGCTAATGAAGAAGTGGCAAAGATTCAACGCCAATACCTCGACGGTGTTATTACGGGTGAAGAACGGTACAACAAGGTGGTTGATACCTGGTCAAAAACCAACGACGAGTTGACCGATATCATGATGAAAACCCTTAAGCAAGATAAAGATGGGTTCAACTCGATCTACATGATGGCCGACTCGGGTGCTCGAGGTTCGAAGAATCAGATTCGCCAGCTGGCGGGTATGCGTGGTCTTATGGCCAAACCGTCAGGCGATATTATTGAATTGCCCATCCGCTCGAACTTCAAAGAAGGACTTTCGGTCATTGAGTTCTTTATTTCAACCAACGGTGCGCGTAAAGGTCTCGCTGATACGGCTTTAAAAACTGCTGACGCTGGTTACTTGACCCGTCGGTTGGTTGATATTGCCCAGGACGTGGTAGTTAACGACGAGGATTGTGGTACCATCAACGGTATCGATGTGTCTGCGATTAAGGACGGCGAAGAGATTCGCGAATCCTTGTCCGAACGCATTTCAGGACGCTTTACACTAGAACGAGTAAAGCACCCCATTACGGGTGAGATTCTTGTTGATGTCAATGAAGAGGTCTCGAACGAAAAAGCTGCTTTGATTGAAGAGTTGGGTATTGAAACCGTTCGTGTTCGCTCGGTTTTAACCTGCGAAGCAAAGCATGGGGTCTGCCGCAAGTGTTACGGACGCAACCTGGCCACCAATCGTACGGTCAATATTGGTGAAGCGGTCGGAATTATCGCGGCACAGTCCATTGGTCAGCCTGGTACACAGCTTACGATGCGTACCTTCCACATTGGTGGTGTTGCAACCAAGGGTGCCGAAGAAAACAAAACGGTCCTCAAGTACCCTGTCATTATCAAAGAAGTGAAAGGAAGCTCAGTTCCCCAGCGCGACGGTAACTTGCTGTTTACCCGTAAGGGCGTTTTGGTTGTGGCCAAGATTTTTGAGACCATTGAAGTGGCCCCAGGCGATAAGGTTGTGGTGCAAGAAGGTCAAAAGGTCATTGATGGTGTTCCATTGGTCGAACGTAAGGGTCAAACGATTACTGCCCGGCACATCGCTTTTGTGCACCTAAAGGATAACCACCTGTATTTGGTTTCTCAGGACATGAAGGTTGAGATCCGTAACGGCTCAATGCTGTTCGTTAAAGCGGGTGATGTGGTTGGTGCTAATGAAACGCTGGCGACCTTCGATCAGTTCGCTGAACCCATCATCGCTGAGGCTCAAGGTGTGGTGAAATTCCGGGACATCAACCTGGGGACCACGCTACGGGAAGAAGTAAACCCTGATACAGGAAACATCGAAAAGAAGATCACCGACTACGCCTTAGAAGAACTTGACCCCGCGATCTTGATCTTGAATGAAGCGGACCCGGACCCCAAGAATGAGGCGAATATTCTTGCCAAGTATGTTCTTCCTGGTGGCGCGTACCTGTCAATTGACGAGGGCGCTAAGGTGAAGCCGGGGACAATCTTGGCCAAATTGCTCAAGGAATCGGGCAAGACCCAGGATATTACCGGTGGTCTGCCCCGTGTCCAAGAGCTCTTTGAAGCTCGTCGCCCGAAAAATGGCGCGGTTTTGGCCAAGATTAGCGGTACTGCCCATTTGAAAGCGATTTCAAAAGGTAAACGCTTGATTGAAGTCGAAGATCCGTACGGTAGCACTCATCAACACAAGGTGCCCGTGGGTAAGCTTTTGCTGATCCGCGACGGTGACCCTGTCGAAGCGGGTGAGCCCTTGTGCGAAGGTACTGTCGATCCTCACGACGTGCTCGAAGTGCTTGGTGAAAATGCCCTTCAGGCCTTCTTGGTTAATGAGGTTCAAGCGATTTATCGCCTGCAAGGTGTAAAAATCGATGATAAGCACATTGGCACCATCATTCGTCAGATGATGCGAAAAGTCGAAATCATGGAAGTCGGCGATACCAAATTTATTTTTGGTCAGTCTGTCGATAAGTACAACTTCCATCGTGAAAACGAGCGTATTGTCCGTGAAGGTGGCCAAGCCGCAGTGGGTCGTCCGTTGCTGTTGGGCATTACGCGCGCCGCTGTTACGATCGAGTCCTTTATTTCGGCGGCGTCGTTCCAAGAGACAACAAAAGTTCTTACCAACGCGGCGATTGCGGGCAAGATCGATGAGCTTCGTGGCTTGAAAGAAAACGTCATTATTGGCCACCTGATTCCTGCGGGAACGGGGATGAAGAAGTACAAAAATCTTCGCCTTTATGACCAGAATCGCGAGGATCTGGATGCTCACATTGCCGAAATTCTCGAAGCTCGGCGTCGTGAAAAAGAACTGGCTGCTCTTGAGGAAAACCGCAAGGCTATGGCCATGATGGAAGAAGAAGCCGAAGAAGAAGAATAGTCGGAACAGGATTTAGAATTGTCTTGCTGAGAAGGGTTAGGGGGGCCTTGAGCACTCCTAACCTTTGTGCTAATCTGGATTACTTTTCCGGGTCCCCCATGCTGACCTTTTGTTAAAAGGTGGGAGTCCTCGGGGAAATTGACCGAAAGGTCGTTTGTGGAGAGCTTAATGCCTACCATTAATCAGTTGATTCGTTCAGGACGAGACAAGGTTTTGTCAAAGACCAAGTCTCCTGCCTTGCAGTCCTGTCCTCAAAAACGCGGGGTTTGTACTCGTGTTATGACAGTTACTCCTAAAAAACCTAACTCTGCCCTTCGTAAGGTTGCCCGTGTTCGTTTGTCAAATGGCATCGAAGTTACAGCGTACATTCCGGGGATTGGACACAATCTTCAGGAACACTCGGTCGTTGTTATCCGGGGTGGTCGTGTAAAGGACCTTCCTGGTGTTCGTTACCACATTATCCGGGGTGCGAAAGATGCTCTGGGTGTCGCCAAGCGTATGCAGGGGCGATCGAAATATGGTGCCAAGCGGCCTAAGGCTTAAGGGAAGGAGTAAACTATGCCTCGAAAAAGCTATGATGCTAACCGATCCCTTTTGCCGGATCCTCTGCATAATTCGCTCGTGGTGGCCAAATTTGTCCGCCGCATGATGCAGTGCGGAAAGTTGATGACTTCGCAGAAAATTTTGGAAAGCGCCTTTGGTTTGATTCAGCAAAAGCTGGAAAAAGATCCCTTAGAGGTGTTTTTAAAGGCTTTAGATAACGTTAAGCCTGTTGTAGAAGTTAAGTCTCGCCGCGTTGGTGGCTCGACTTATCAGGTTCCTGTTGAAATTCGGGAATCTCGTCGCGAAGCTTTGGCTCATCGCTGGGTAATTAATGCCAGCCGAAGTCGAAGTGGTAAGTCGATGTCCGAGAAATTGGCTGCGGAATTGTTGGATGCGTTCAATAATACTGGTACTGCTTTCAAGAAAAAAGAGGATACCCACCGCATGGCCGAGGCTAACAAGGCCTTTAGTCATTACAAGTGGTAGATTGAAAAGTTTTTGAGATTGATAGGATTTTTGTAGGTATAGGTTGACAGGGGGAGATCTTCCTGTTAATCTAACCGACAGTTTTGACCCTTCGGGGCATGTGCAGATTTTCTGCACCTCTGCTGGAAGGTAGCGTTCTTTGGCGGATTCCTTTCTTCGTTCAAACTGCCGGTTTTTCTGGTAAGTGAATTAAGGTAGTGGGCCCGGGCTGTAAAAGCCATTGGTAATTGTACTCACGTCCAAATGCCGAGCCTTCTTGCGCTCTTCCGGTGGAAAACTTTCCTCTCTTCCGAGGGGATATCTTAGTTCGAAACCTAAGGGTTGTTAAACTTATTGCAAAATAAGCCAAGGAGGACTTGATGGCTAAGGAAAACTTCGTTCGTTCGAAGC
>JAJXVP010000104.1 GCA_021782055.1 bacterium
ACGTCTTTCGTGTCTCGGGAATCCCTTTAGCCTTTTTGTTTGTCTCAGAACTCTTTTTTCATATCCAACTAAAAAATCAGCGATCGTCTTTATTAGGCCGTTTAAAAAGGCAAGTCAAACAAAGTTCGCGCCTCAAACGAAAAGCCGATTCGCTGGAACGGGTGAACCGGGTTTTAGAAGAGCGTTTAGTGGCTCAGACCGATTCGATTACCCTTTTGCGGGGCAACTTAAAAAAATTAGCCACCTTCAATTTACCCCAAGCCCTCGAAGGTATCCTAGAAATGCTAGCGGTTTTTACAGAAATGAGCGCGGGGTCAATCTGGACGTATCAAAAAGAGACGGGAAAACTTTTGCCTGTGGCTGTGCGGGGGGAACGTGTCTCAGCAATTCCCCCTGAAGGCTTGGATATGGATCAAACCATCGCGGGGTATGTGTTTCGTAATGGAAGGCCTTTTTCGCTGCGAATGCTTCTTCATGACCAAGAGTTTACGGGATTGGCCACGATGGATTTTTTGATGATTTACCCCCTCCATGCTCACGGCAACGTCTGGGGCCTTATTGTTATCGAACGGTTACCTTTTGAACGCTACTCGTACTACACCGAAAGTATTCTAGAAATCATCATCAGCCTGGTCGAACCCTACCTTTCGGATATTTTGGAATATGAACGCCTGTACCAAGGGCAAGAGGTGGATCAAGTAACTCAGCTCCCCCTCGTCACTCAGCTTGTTAAAAACCTTGACTCCACAGCCACCAAAGACTTGAGAACCTCTTCGCTTGCCCTCATTGTGCTCGAAATTGTTAACTTCGAGGTTTTGGCACAACGCTGGGGACGCGAAAAGTTAAAAAAACTGTTCTTGGTCATGCGAGAAAAGTGGGAAGACGCTTTAGAGATGAAAGTCAAGGTTTTCCATTACAAAGAGGAAAATCAGCTTGCGCTTTTAGTTCCCGGCTTAGATCAAGACGGGGTTTCGTTTTTTTGTCTTCGGCTTCTTACCTTGATTCAAGAGGCCGAGTTGTCCCTTGAGGGGGAGGTTGTGCCCCTCGAGGTCATTGTCGGCTTTGGATCGGCAACGGGACCGGTCTCACCAGAGCAACTGATGCGCGAGGCAGAAAATTTGCTGGAATTTCAGAGGCCCGCATGAGTTATTCGAAAGAGTATCTTCAACTGCTAGATTCCCGCTACCTTGTCATGGCGCGAACACAAAAAGCGGCTTTAAAAGGGATCGAGGGTGGGTTTCTCCCCGAAGCGGCTTTTATTACGAAAGGGGTAAACGTTCGCTCGTTATTTGAAGAACCTTATGAATTGATGGAGCTAGACCGTCTGTTGGCAAAACAGGATCTACCCTTTGAGGTGACGTTGCGTTTAGCTCAAGTCTGTGAACGACTCACCCGCAATCCTGACAAAGAGCTGGCTCTTTTCGGTGCCGAGAGTTTGAACGCCCTTGAAGTTCGCTACGTTCAAAGTATTCAAAAACTCAAGAAAGGCGAGCCGTCAACCTCTGCCAGGCCTTTGGCACAGGCCCAACTGGAACTGGCTCTGATTTACGAAACTCGACCCGCGTTAAAAAGATTTTATTTGGCCGAAGCGATTGGCACCTTGCAAAACCTTTGGGCCCTTGTGGGACAGCAAAAGCAAGACCTTGCTCTTTGGGTTCCCCTGCATTTAGAAGCGGGGCTTTTAGAAGAAGCCGAAAGGTCGCTACGAGAGTTCTTGCTCGAGACGCCGCAAGACAGCGAAGTGTACTTTTGGTTAGCAAAAGTGAAATTCGCCCAACGTGACTACCTAGAAGTCATGACGATTTTAGCGTTTTTGCAGGACCATGGCAGCAATTCCGAACTTCAAAAAGCCTACAGGTTTTGGTTAGGGGAGGACCCCGGTGTCGCGTAAATTGAGGGTTTGTTTAGTGATCGAAGGCTCTTACCCTTATATTACAGGCGGAGTCAGCGCGTGGGTGCAAGATATTTTAGAAGGCTTATCGGACATAGAGTTTGCCCTCCTGACCATTTCGCCTACCGCCGACCAACCACTTCGCTATAACTTGCCCCCCAATGTCGTGGAACATCGCGACATCGTCATAACCCAAAAGGCACCGACAGATTCCGTGAGCAAAGAAAAAGCTAGGCAGCTTCCCGCCGAAATTCTTCGTCTTCATCGCCAATTCTTTCAAGGCGAGTCACCCGAGATGTCTCGACTTTTTTCGCTTCTTCCTGAAGGGGTTTCCTTGCACCGTGAAGCCGTTGATCAAAAAGTCTTCTGGGATTTTTTGGTCCGAACCAGTCAAGAACGAAACCCCATTTATCCGTTCTCGGACTATTATTGGGCGTGGCAGTCGTCACACGAGTTGTTGTTTCGGGTCCTGGCGGCAGTTCCCCCCGAAGCCGACCTATACCATGCCGTTTCGACAGGCTTTGCAGGAGTGGCCGCCTTGGCTGCTCAAGTCAGGCGTCAAAAGCCTTTTGTTTTGACGGAACACGGCTTGTATCATAAAGAACGAGAAATCGAAATCCGTAAAGCGGCTTATGTTCACGGCTACCAGAGAGATATGTGGATCAAGTTCTATTCAAGCGTGAGTACTTTGTGCTACCGGAGTGCGGACGCCGTTACCGCTTTGTTTGAAGAGAACCGACTGAAACAGCTGGAACTAGGGGCTTCCAAAGATCGAAGCTTTGTTATTCCCAATGGAATTGACGTGGAGCGGTTTTCTTCAGTCAAACGTCAACCTCGTCCGGGACGTCATGTTGGTTTGGTCGGAAGAATCGTTCCCATAAAAGATGTTAAAACCTTTATTGCTGCGGCCAAAATTATTGCCGAAGAAATGCCAGATATAACCTTTTATGCGATCGGCCCCACTGATGAAGACCCCGAATATTATCAAGATTGTTTAGCCTTAGTTGAAAGCCTTTCTCTTGGCGATAGGCTCCAATTTACGGGCCGGCAAAATGTTCTCGACTTTTATGCGTTTTTAGATGTGGTAGTTTTAACCAGTGTTCGTGAAGCTCAGCCTTTGGTGATCCTTGAGGCCTGGGCCGCAGGCATCCCCTGTGTCAGCACGAAGGTTGGCAATGTTCCCGAAATGCTAGACTACGATGAAAGGTTTTTGGCTTCTTCCAAGGACCCCAGCCAAGTTGCTTCGGCCCTACGATTTGTGTTAAACCACCCCGAAGAGATGAATATGATCAATCAGCGAAACGCTGAAAAGGTTCGTCGGTTGTATCATCGCTCCGATCTTTTAGATAAGTATCGTCAACTTTACCGGTTTGTGAGGGGAGACTAATGGCCGGTATTGGGTTTGAACTGCGTCGGGTCGTCGCTCGCTCTGATTTAGCAAGTTCCTTGCAGGCAGTCTTTTCGGGTGCCCTTTTAGTTGCCGGACCTTGGTTGGTTACGGTGCTGACCATCTTTGCCATACACAGTGGCTTAGGCGTCCTTCAAGTTCCTCATGCGCCTGTGTTTCAAGCGGTTGTCACCTACTCTTATGCGCTTTCTTTGGCTTTAGGAAGTCCGGTGCAGTACTTGTTTACCCGTTTGGTGTCAGATTTGATCTGGGAAAAGCGAGAAAAAGAGGCCTCGGTTTGGCTGATCGTCGTAAGCCTGGGTGTATTTTTTTTGTTTGGTTTTGCGGCCTTTGCGGTAACGACCCTGGTGCCGGTTTGGGGCGCTCCCAATCTGGCCCTGTCGGTTTCGGCCTCCTTATTGTTTGCCGCAGTAAACGCCCTGTGGGTGGTGATGCTCTTCGTTTCTCTTGTTAGGCGATTTTTGGCTATCCTCGTTGTTTACCTCGGCGGTATGGTCGTGGCGTTGGGACTGACCCTCCTTGGAGCTCATCAAGCCGGACCTTCTGGTGCGATTTTGGGTTTTGCCGTTGGCCACTTCGTTATTCTGGTGGGTTTAAGTGTCTTGGTTCTGAAAGATTTTCCTCCACACGGTCAACCGGGTATGTTTCGTCCTGTTGGGCGATTGCTTCGGCAATATGGCGCGCTGGCTCTTTCCGGGTTCTTTTTTTATGCAGGACAATGGGTCGACAAATTTGTCTTTTGGTTTTCACGCGGCAGCCCTGTTGAAGGGACACTCTTACGTATTTGGGATTTTTGGGATTTTCCGGTCTACTTAGCAGGTTTGTCGCTGATTCCAGGGCTAATTTATTTTTTGATTTTTTCAGAAACAACCTATTACACGGCTTTGCGAAAATTTTTGCAGAGTGTCTCTGGCAAACCGTATGTTCGCATACGGCAAGAACGATTTCATCTTATTCGGGTGATGAATCGAGAGTTGATCAACCAAATGCTTGTGCAAACTCTGGCGGCTTTAGCTTTTTTGGCGTTATTTTGGGCTATACCTGGGCTCAATGCCTTGGCGGTTACCTCGGCGGTGGCCGGAGCCTGGTTCCTTCTTCTTTTGATGACGCTTTTGAACTATCAATACTATTTAGAGTTCTATCGGCAAGCTGCTTTGAGCGCGGGGGTGTTTTTTGTTTTCCAGGGCGTTGGTGCTCTCTTGGGTGTGGCATTTCCAGGAATCTTTCCAGGGCTTGGCTTTCTGACGGCGGTAACCCTGTCCTGTCTGACAGCGTTGATAAGTCTGGAGCGTGGGGTGACATCCATGGAACGAAGTATCTTTCTTAAAGCTGTCGGACGATAGAGGGTTTTTGTTACAGTGCTTCTAGGTCAACTTGAGCATGACGCGACATTCTTGATAGAGACGGTCCTCAAGGAGCCGTTCTTCTTGCGCCTTATGAAAGGTTGTTAGTCGCGCAGGATTTAAGCCGAGAAATCCAAAATGTGTTGCCATCGAAGAAAAATCTTGAGGATTTTTTTGGTAGCGTTGCGAATTTAAAAAGTCAGCCATGGTAAGCGCGCTAATGATCAATTTGTGTTGAGAAGTAATTTGGGGGTTTCCATGTTCGAGGGCCGTATCAATAAGAAACTGAGGAAAGCCCCAGCTTTGCAACACCTTGGCGCCAACCTCGTGGTGATTGACGTTCAAAGCGGAATCTTCTTCGTACGAGAGTCGGGTGAGTTTGGTTACAGCCGTCTCCACCAGTTGCCGGTAACCCGTGGGGTCTGAAAGGTACAGGGGAATTTGTCCAATATCATGAAGTAAACCACCGACAAAGGCACTGTCGGCGTGATCCCGATACCCCAAAAAAAGGCATAAATCGCGTGCGGTAAAGGCCGTAAACAACGAGTGTGACCAATAATGACGATAGAAAGGTGTGGGGGGCGCTTTGCCAAACAAGCCGGAACCCGCCAAGAGAATCACAAGGTTTTTAATCGTATTGAGGCCTAAGAGGGTGATCGCTGTTCGTACTTGTGAGATCTGATGTTGACGGGCGAATTGGGCGGAATTAGCAATCTTGAGGATGCGGGCCGTGATTCCTGGGTCCTGCAGAATTGTTTCTTCGAGACTGGTAAACGACATTAGGCGAGAGTCTGCCAGCTTGAGGACTTTGGCGGCAACTTCGGGCATAATGGGCAGTTGATTGAGGTAGGCGCTCCAGTCCTTCATGACAACACTGTAACTATCTCGGCGTTGGTTGCCAATGGTCTATTGGATTTTTCAAGGTTTTCGTTTCACAATTGTAGTATGCTGTCGAAGTTTCTGCCCTGGATCACGATGCTAATTGTCTTTTCGGCTTTTCTCGTGATGAGTTCCAAAGTCCATGACCAAGAAGCCACTCAGCGTCAGGCAAGGTTAACTGCCGAAAGTCGGTATTTAGTAGCGCAAATTGATACGGACCTTGACAACAGGGTTGGAGCCTTAGAACGCCTGGCCGCTTCGTGGCGGCGTCAAAGCTCGCTTGAACCCCCCGAGCTTTTGCATGATGTTCGTCGGTATCTTGAAGATGTTCCTGGGTATCAAGCCATCGAAGGCGTTGACGCCACCCACCATGTTGCCTGGGTATATCCCCTGCACGGTAATGAGCAAGCTGTCCATTTGAATTTGGGGTTTGAACCCAACCGTAAGCAGGCCATGCTGAAGGCCTGGGCAACGGGGTTACCTCAGGCAACGGCCCCCGTGAACCTCGTTCAGGGAGGTAAAGGCTTCTTGTTGTTCATCCCTTTGGTTGGCTACCCTCAAGAACGGTATCTCTTGGCAGTTTTTCGCATTCAGGAATGGCTGGATAAGGTGTTTCGTGTGGCTTCGAACGATTCTCCGTTTTCGACGTATCAAGTCTCGGTCGTCTTTGATCATACAGCAGTTTATCATGAGCCATCGACGAACAATCTTTTTGCCGAGAGCTCAATAAGAGTGCTTGGGCAAACTCTGACCGTGAAAGTGGTTGAAAAACCTGGGGCCGTCGAGCCCTCTTTGCTCCCCATTGCGGTGCAAGGTTTTGGGGGTGTAATTTCGGTCGCTTTAGCACTTGTTCTGGTGTTCTATTTTCGAAGCCGCAGGGCCACTCAAAAGGTTTTGGCCTCGCGAAGGGCGCTTGAGGCAGAAATGCAGCAAAAAGCGGTGCTGGAAACCGAACTGAATCAGGTCTTTACCCGAATGGAGCTAGCCACCGAAGCGGGTAAGCTGGGTATTTGGACCTGGGAGGCGCAGACGCACCATTTGACGTGGAATGCCCGTATGTACGAACTTTTTGATGTTCCCAAAGCTGTTATTCCCACGCCCGAAATTTGGAAAAGCCGACTTCACCCCGAGGATCTTAGCCATGTTCTTGAATTGGTTGACAGGGTTATGAAAGGCGAAGCCGAGTTTGATACGCAGTTTCGGGTGTTGCGCTCAAGCGGAGTGGCGTACGTTCGATCGGCGGCGCGGGTTGAGAGGGACCAAGCACAAGTCCGGCAACTCACCGGCTTATATTGGGATACCACCGAACAACGCCTTTTAGAAGAAGCTTTGCGGACCAGCGAAGAACGTGTCCGACTTTTGCTGAATTCGACAGGCGAAGCCATCTACGGTATTGACCTTGAGGGAATCTGCACCTTTGCAAACCCCGCCTGCGCGAGAATGTTGGGCTGGGAAGATCCGCAGTTATTAATTGGTCAATCGATGCATTTTTTGGTGCATCACTCACGACCGGACGGAACTCCCATCTCTCTTGACGAATGCCGAATCCACTCCAGCTACCGGTCTGGTATTCCGGTACACACCGATGACGAATGGTTATGGAAAGCCGATGGGTCCGTTTTTCCCGTTGAATATTGGGCCTACCCCCAAGTCAACGAAGAGGGCGTTCAAGGCGCAGTGGTGACCTTTATTGATATTACCGAACGACGTGCCGCTCAAAAAACCATACAGCATCTAGCCACTCACGATACCTTAACCGATCTGCCCACGTTACGTTTGGCAAATGACCGTCTAGCCACGGCGTTGGTCCAGGCAAAACGTCGACAAGAAAAAGTAGCTTTACTGTTTATTGACCTTGATGGCTTTAAGGGGGTCAACGATACTTGGGGGCACGAAGCCGGCGATCTGGTGTTAAAAACGGTCGCCTCTAGGTTGAGTGCGGTCTTGCGAGAATCGGACACAGCGGCGCGCATTGGCGGTGACGAGTTTTTGGTTATTCTGCCTAACCTTGTTGCTCGTGAGGCCTCAAAGCTTGTTGCAGAAAAAATTCTTGAACAGATTCTTTTGCCGATTCCAGGAGAACAGTGGATCGGTTATGTGGGTGCGTCGATTGGAATTGCCCTCTACCCCGAAGACGCCGACCAGGCAGAGGAACTTTGGCGACAAGCGGATTCAGCCATGTATCGGGTCAAGAAAAGTGGAAAAAAAGGTATAGCGTTTTTCTCACAGAAGGGCGGTGGAAGCGATCTTGATGATAAATGAGGTCCCCTTACTGCTATCGAGAAAAAGTTCCCAGCCTTGAGCGGTCAAGATCGCTTTAGTAATGTACAAGCCCAGGCCTAGGCCTTCACCACCTCGGTTACCTCGTGCGAAAGGTTCAAAGAGATTCTTTTGCTCTTCTTCGGGAATTCCTGGGCCCGTGTCATGAACTTCAACAAAGACACCCTCGTGAGTTTGCCAAGCCTTTAAGCGAACTCGACCTTGAGGTCCGCTGTAACGAAAAGCGTTTTGCACAAGATTTTCTAGAGCTCGTGTGGTCATTACTGGATCAAAACTCACCAGGACTGGTTGCGATCTGTCACCAGGGTTAAGCTCGTTTTGCCAAAGCCAAATTTTTCCCCAGGCTTTCGCGTCCAAAGCAAAAACCTCGGCAACCTGGTTTAAAAAGGCACACAGGTCGATTTGTTGCCTGGTAAGCGACCAAGGTTTAGTTTCTCGGCGGGCAAACTGAAACAAAGCTAGAAGACGAACTTCGAGCTGGGTCGCCTTGTCCTCGAGCACTGCTAGCCAACGTTTTCGTTCTTCGGGCGATCCTAACCCGTCGCGTAGCGCTTCGACGTAGCCTTTCAGAGAGGTCAGGGGAGTTTTTAAGTCGTGAGTGAGAGCCGATAAAAACCTGTAGCGTTGTAACCCTTCTTCGTTAAGAACAGACCGCAGATTCTCAATACTTTTTGCCACGTCACGGAGTTCTGCTGTTTTTAGGCTTTGCCAGGGAAGGGGATTCGCTAGAGAGACCTCCATCAAATGGGTCAGACGCCCTAACTGATGCAAACTTTTCGTTAACCGACGAAGCCACCAGGCCACGATGAACGAAGACACCAAGACAATCAACAAAACTTGAAACGCAAGGTCTGAGGTAAGCTCAAACAAGGGGGCTGGCTGTGAATCGAGGTCTCGAAAATCTACCACGATTTGCCCAGCTACCTTTCCTTCTTGGGTCAACGGCAACACGGCCCTCTCTGGAGGCGAGTCGCCTTGACCCAGGAGCACCGGTGAAAGTGTTGAGGCTACGACTTGGCCACGGTTATTTGTTATGGCAAAGTTAAACAAGGGAGTTTTTGCATGGGGTAGGATCTGAATTTGTAGTTGAGAATTGATCTTGAGATGTGTACGAACCCATTGCTCTAAAACCGCTAGTTTCACCAGGGGAATGTCTGGGGCTTGTTGGGCTTGGTGTGAAAGAACAAGGCCAATGAGCCCACCCAGAGGAAGAAGTACCAGAAGCCCAGCCAAGGCGAT
>JAJXVP010000007.1 GCA_021782055.1 bacterium
TCTTCTGAACTCCTTAAGGACGCGTTAGAACCCAGTCGAGCAAAGACCGTTTTTATGCTCCCGCTTTTTTTTGCGGACGCCCAACAGGGCTTACTGTTATGCGAAACCAGCCTTTCTGACAGTTACTTGCTCAAAACGTTGGCCATGGAACTCAGTTCCGCCCTCAAACTTGCCCGTTTAATTGAACTCCATCGAGTCTTGGAACGTAAACTGTATGAAACCATGGCCGACCTCGAAGCTTATAACCGAAAACTTGATACCTTGTCGCAGACTGATGACCTCACAGGCTTGTACAACCGCCGTGGCTTCCTCAACTTGGCCCAGCAGGGGATGTACTTGGCGCGCCGGATGAACAAGGGCGGGCTGATTGTGTTCGCCGATATGGATGGCTTAAAAGCAATCAATGATAGTTGGGGCCATGAAGAAGGTGATGAGGCTATTCGCACGATGGCGCAACTGCTGACTAAGGCGTTCCGCAACAACGACCTTTTAGCCCGCCTGGGCGGGGATGAGTTCGTCGCTTTTACCGTCGACGCAACCCTTCCGGTTTTAGAAACGCTCAAGGAGAGACTTCAAGAATTAGTTCACGAGTTTAATGCCTCATCGGGTAAACCCTACCAACTCTCCATCACCTTGGGTGCCGTAGCCTTCCATCACAACCAAAACGCCACTGTACAAAATCTTTTAGAGCAAGCCGACGCCTTGTTGTACGAACAAAAGCGAAACAAGAAGTCCCACAGTTGACAGCGCCAAAAACGTTCTGGATAATCCGCTCATGCACAAATACCTCATCGAAGGCGGCTACCCCCTGCGCGGTCGCATCCGTGCCAATGGCAATAAAAATGCTGCTCTTCCCTGTGTCGCCGCCTGTTTATTAACAGACGAGACGGTCCGACTCACCAACGTCCCTGAAATCGAAGACATCTTGGTGATGTTTGATATCCTCCGCCAGCTCGGAGGAACCGTAAAACATGTCGAAACCAATGTTTTTGAAGTGACGATGAACAACATCGTCACCCATGAGATTCCCGTTGAAGCCGCAAAAAAAGTACGCGCCTCCATTTTGTTTGCCGGCCCCTTGTTGGCCCGTGTGGGCAAGGTCATCCTTCCGCCTCCCGGCGGCGATGTGATTGGTCGACGACGTCTCGATACCCACTTTTTAGCCCTAG
Source organism: bacterium (assembly GCA_021782055.1). The sequence continues at coordinate 1,170 of JAJXVP010000007.1, forward strand.
CTGAGCTAGGCGCCCGGTTCGAAGTTGATACGGTTTATACCCTGACCGCCAATAAATTGGTGGGCCAAGACCTTTTTCTAGATGAAGCTTCGGTTACCGGCACCGAAAATGCCGTAATGGCGGCGGTGCTGGCGCACGGGCAAACAATCATTCAAAACGCCGCGAGTGAACCTCACGTTCAAGACCTTTGCAATCTGCTCAACAGCATGGGCGCTCAGATACGTGGGATTGGGTCCAACATTTTGACCATCGACGGGGTGCCCCGCTTGCACGGCACTGAGTTTCGCATTGGAACCGACTTTATGGAAGTCGGGTCCCTAATTGGACTGGCCGCCGCCACCCGAAGTGAATTGGAAATTGAAGACGCAGCCCCCCAGCACTTGCGTATGGTTAAACTGGGCTATGGCAAACTCGGTGTTCACTGGGAGACCGAGGGCACAACCATCCGGGTCCCTGCCGGTCAACCCATGAAAGTCGTGCCGGATTTAGGTGGCCAGATCCCCAAAATTGATGATTCCCCCTGGCCAGGCTTTCCGCCGGACATCTTGTCGATTATGACGGTGGTCGCCACCCAGACCGAGGGAACGACGCTCATCCATGAAAAAATGTTTGAATCGCGAATGTTCTGGGTAGATAAGCTCATTTCGATGGGGGCAAGGATCATTCTTTGTGACCCTCACCGCGCCGTGGTTTCGGGCCCTACCAGGCTGACAGGAAACGATATGGTGTCGCCCGATGTGCGTGCCGGAATGGCCTTAGTCATTGCCGCCCTATGCGCCGAGGGGAGTAGTAGCATCCAAAACGTGTATCAAATTGAACGTGGGTACGAAAATATCGCCGAACGCTTGGCTCAACTGGGAGCCCGCATTCGGCGAATCAAAGTCGAGTAACCAGCCCTAAAAGAGGTACGCGCGAAAATACTCCAGCCGAAGGTAGGCCACATTTCTCGCTTTTTCATAAAGCGACTTACGGAACATGTGGGGCGGCTGGAGGTTATGGGGCATGGTGTCGTAGTGGGCGGGAATGGCAATCTTGGGTTGAATCAGGGCGCAGATTTCGGCAGCCTCCCAGGCTGACAAGTTGTGATAGCCTCCATTGATACAGATCGACATCCACTCGGGGGCCCATTCTTTGACATGCCCAAGCAATTCACTCTTGGCGGTGTCGCCGCTATTATAATAGACACGGTTCCCGGCAAAGCGAAAGACAAACCCCATGTGATTCAAATCGGTGGCATCTGTCGGTTCAGCGAACGCTCCCATCACTTCAACGCCCCGAACGGTGACCGTTTGGCGGGGATGCATCAAAATTCGTTGGGAATCAGGAACCCCACAGGTGCCCAAAACCTCATACGCCTGCCAGGGTGCAAGAAACACCGCTGTCGTGCGGCAGGCCAAGCGTTCCAGGGTCCAGGGATCACAATGGTCGCAGTGGCTGTGCGTTATGACGATGACATCTGCGTCAAAATCTTCAGGCTCGATAAAGACGGGCAAAATTCGGCTCTTTACCGTGGCTACTCCCGTTCGCTTTGACGCACAGAAGTCTGTTAAATAAGGGTCAATGGCCGTTAAAACTCCACGGGAATCTTTCAGGATCCAGCCATTATTGCCCAAATGCCACATCGCCACCTGTCCTGGTGGCACCGCAAAGGCTCGAATTTCAGCCATAAATGCCCGAGAAGACAAGCGGGGAACAATTTTTTCAGGAAAAACATAACCTTCTTCGGGGTCAAAATCGATAATGGGGGGAATGTCCATGCGCTACCTCTGCCCGAATCTACGGTATTTTTTGGGTTTCGGCCAGCTTTTCGAGGGGTTCTTCGGACAGATCCTGGGAGGGAAAGTCCAAGACGAACTTCGTTCCCAGCCCGGGAGCGCTGACACACGATATTGTACCTTTCCAAATTTGCGTCATCAAATTATAGACAATATGCAACCCCAGACCGCTGCCACCACTTCCAAACTTCGTAGTAAAAAAGGGCTCAAAGATGCGGTCCAGGTATTCGGCGGAAATTCCCTGTCCATTATCACTGAACTCCAGCCGCAGACCGTGTGGGGTTTCCCACGCCATAATCTTAATCAGACCACCGTTTCGGCCCTCAAAGCCATGAAAAACTGCGTTACTGATCAGGTTGCCCAAGATCTGCGCTAAAGTTCCCGGTGGGCCTTTTAACGCTAGACCCTCCGGACACTCAACCTCACAGCGGTGCCCACCCACCTTCCATTGCGAATGCAAGCTCAAAACAATATCTTTGAGATAAGGCCCCAACTCAAAATGACGAGCTTCCTCATGCGATTGGTCCACGGCGATTTTCTTAAAGCTACGGATCAAATCACCCGCTTTGAGCAAGTTGACCTCGATTAATCGCGACTCTTCTTCGATTAGGGACAAATATTGATGAAACTGGGATTTGGTCAGCTGGTTGTTCTCAAAGGCCTTCAAAACATCCCTGGTATGCTGATGCAAATCACTAGCTGTAGTCACCCCAATGCCGACCGGTGTATTGATTTCGTGTGCTACACCTGCCACCAACGACCCCAAGGCCGCCATCTTTTCAGATTGTATCATTTGGGTTTCGGTTTGCATGCGTTCTTCCCAAAGGCGTACCCGTTCAATCGCCGCACTGATTTGCGATCGCACCGCATCAAGCAAAAGGCTACCCGCAGAATTGGCCGAAAATACAACAAAGCCTTGCGGCTCGCGTGAATAGAGTACCTCGACAAATAGCAGGCGGTCTTTTACACGGGCTGTACCGCCGGGAATCAGCTTGCTCGCTGGGAACTCCACCCCCTCTTCGGGCAGAACCGAACGCCCCCCTTTTGTCCATTCTAAAAGAAGCCTAGCTGGCCCTTTCAAGTGCCGAGGGTTTTCCCACAAGGAGAGCCAACAGCTGTCAAACCCAATATTGGGAAGAATCTTTGCCATGGTTTCGGCGATTTCGTCTAAATTTTGAGCGCTCAGCAACGTTTCGTTGATCTGACGAACTCGCTGGGCCCTGAGGTCAGCATCAAAAGCTTGGCGGGATAAATGCCCGTTAGCCGCCTCAGCTAAAAGAAAATAGGCCCGCCCCAAAATATCTGAGGTTTTGTTGTGACGCTCAGGGTCAGACTTAGCAAGCTTTTGTTGAAGGCGGAGGAGCCTCGCCATATTCAAGCTCAATTCCTCGGTGTTCGCCTCACCCATCACCGAGGCTTCCAAATCACGCAAAAACCTGGGTCCCTCCTCGGCCGATCCTTGGCCCAGCCGTTCATCCAACCAGGCTTGAAGGGCTTGTTCAAACTTTGAGTCTTCAAGACTCTTGACCAGATGGTTTTGCCTAATTTCTGCCCGGCAGGAACAACTAGTACGAATCACCAGTTGGGGGTTGATATTCGTGTATTGTGGAACCGTTTCATGGGCGCAGAGCTTTAACAAAAGTTCAGCGGCCGCATGAGACTGTGCCGCTACAGGTTGGCTCACCGTTGTCAGTTCCGACGGTTGAAAGTCGTCAAAGCCGGTCAGGATAAAATCCTCGGGGACTTTTTTTCCTTGCTCAGCTAAGACTTGCTTGGCCCCCAGGGCCATCAGATCGTTGGCACAGACTAGACCTTCCCACCGATCCCAAACTGCCGAAAGACGGCGTGCGGCGGCAACTCCCGAGCTATAGGTAAAGTCCCCGTATTCAAAAAGAGATTCCTCGACTTCACACCCGTTACGACGCAACTCGGCACAAAAGGCGGCCTTGCGGGCTTCGGCTTCTTGCTGTCCGGGCGGCCCGCCCAAAAAACCTAAACGACGAAAACCATGCGCCGTAATAAGGTGCTGAACAATCTGACGCAAGCCCTCCTCACTATCCGTAAAGACACCAGGGATTCCTTCTACTTTTACCGAAGTCGTCACCACGGGAAGTGGGCTGAACTGTCGACAAAAAGCGGCAAATTCGTCGGCGTTAACCCCGTGGCTCAGGGATCCGCTGATGATAATACCATCAAGACCGTTTTTATCGACAAGGTCAAAGACGGCAGCCTGAAAACTACGTTGTTCAGGTTTGACACGAATTTCTGTCGAAGCGAAGCAAACAACTTTGTGGCCCCCGGGGGCAGTAACCTCAACAACACCGTCAATAACCCGCCGCATATAGGGGTCGTCCGGCGAGCCTACAAACAAGCCGAGCGTCAACGGCTTCATCGCGCCCCCGGCGAAAAGGCCTTACGAATTTCTTCTAATTGCGGGTAAACCGAAAAAAACAACTCTATCAGCGCCGGGTCAAACGCCTTGCCCGCCTCATTACGGATATACTCCAAGACTTGTTGTGAACCCCATGCGGACCGGTACACCCTTGGTGTCGAAAGCGCATCAAAAACATCACAAATGCTCGTTAGCCGGGCACTGAAAGGAATTTGATCCCCTTTGAGCCCGCGAGGGTAGCCGTTACCGTCCCAGCGCTCATGATGACACCAGGCCACATCAGCGGCCAGGTGAAAGATTGGCCGTTCACTCGACGACAACAACGTATGACCGATGGTCGTATGAGTTTTCATGATCGCGTACTCTTCGGGCGTCAACGGTTCGGGTTTAATCAAGATGCTATCGGGAATGCCCAGTTTGCCAATGTCATGCATAGCCGCCGCTAGGCGAAGGGCGTCGGCTTCATCCCGAGTGTAGCCTGCACGCAAAGCCAAAGCCTGTGTAAAATCCGCAACCCGGCGGACATGAAAGCTTGTTTCTTGCGACCGGTTTTCGACGATTTCGCCCAAACGAAAGATCAACTCTTTTTGGGTGTCGACAACTTCTTTATTTAAGTAGAGGTTATTAAAGGCAATCCCCACATCGACGTTAAAAATCTGAATGAGGTCCAACGTCATGGCATCAATGGGGTGACGACTTTCAATGCAGATCAAGTTTTTGACACCGGTGTCCGTCTCGAAATAGCCAATGTACCACCGTTGCCGATACTGACTTTTTCGTTGCTTGAGGGTTTCTTGGATTTCATCAAAGAGGTCTACAGGGAGTGCCTCAACGATGGGTTTGTCTAAAAGCTGGGCGTACTGACCGGTAGCCGCCAAAATGACAAAGCCCTCGTTGCGGGCTGTCGCGGCGAAGCCGTCGGCTTGCACGTAGATCGCTGGACTCTCAATATGTAAAAGATAAGAAAGCTGCTGGAGCACGGCCTGACAAAACTCCCGCAACGACTGCAATTTAAAGATCGTTGTCGAGGCGTGAATGATTTTGTGAAGTTCTTCACGGCTCTTCAAAATGGACATGATATCCCGGTACGAACGCAGAGCAGTCGTTATGCTGGTAAAGAGTTTTTGCCGGGTCAGTTCGCTTTTTTCTTTGTAGTCATTGATGTCGTAGTTGGTAATGATGGTTTCTTCGGGAGCCGCACCGGGCTGACCTGTCCGCAAAATGATGCGGGCTGTCTTGTTTTGCAAATCCCCCCGCAAATACCGAACCACCTCTAAACCGCTCTCAGGAGTTTCCATCACAACATCTAATAGTACAATCGCGAGGGTATCGTTTAACTGGGTAAGAACCCGCTTGGCTTCAGCACCTGAATAGGCATGATGAAAAATTATGGACATATCATCGAACGTAAATGTGCTTAGCACAAGTTCGGTCATGGTATGCACACCCTCTTCATCATCGACAATCAGGACATGCCAACCCGGCTTTTCAATAGCTGCGGCAAGGGTTTCCTCGGCAAAGACTAGGGCGTCTGAATCAGTAACGCTATTTTTCATCATGAACCTGTTCTTTTATTTTATGACGTTTTACGAGGGAACGCAAAGGAAACTTCACCACTTGTGAAAACTGACGTCAACCTCCACAATGGCAAAATGTATGATCGCGCCCTTCGCCTCATAGAGGCACTCACCCATGATCTCAGTGAACGTCAAGATGCAGCGTCTTTGGGTCTCTTGGCCCTATGCGCTGGCGAAAGCCTCTTTTTGCTGGGCCCACCCGGGGTCGCCAAGAGCCTCTTGGCTCGCCGTTTTAAAACGCTGTTCCGGAATGGTCGCTCGTTTGAATACTTGATGGGCCGTTTTTCGACACCCGAGGACCTATTTGGCCCACTTTCCCTCTCAGGCTTGCGCGATCACGATGTTTTTGTCCGAAAAACCGAGGGTTACTTACCAGAAGCTGACGTGGTGTTTTTAGATGAGCTGTGGCGTGCCGGTCCACCGATTCAAAATACTCTTTTAGCTATCCTCAACGAAAAGCTCTTCCGCAATGGCTCTGAGGAACGACGGGTTCCGCTGAAGCTTCTCATCGGGGCCTCGAACACCGCGCCTGACGGCGAAGAAAACTCCGAAGCCTTTTGGGACCGGTTCTTACTGCGCCTCGAACTGACTCCTGTGGCTTCGGGCGTGTCGTTTCAAAGCATGCTCGCCCGTAGAGAGAGTTCCCCACCCCTTGAGGTTTCTGATGCGTTTGATGAAACTGACTGGCAAAACATCCAAGATTCTGTGGCCGAGGTGCGCGTTCCTGCCTTTATTCCCGAGGCGTTCGATGTTCTGCGCGACAACCTAGCCCCGGCTTACATTTCTGACCGAAGGTGGCGCAAAGCTCTACGGCTTCTGAAAGCCTCTGCATTTTTACACGACCGGGTCGAAGTCGACCCCCTGGACTTAGCGGTGTTGAAACATGTGCTCTGGCACACACCCTCTGAACGCGACACAGTACAACAGAGGCTTCTTGAGGTTCTTGACGATTTTGGCTGGGAAGCCCCTGCCGAGGTGACCATTCTCTTAGAGGCACCAGTAAAAGCTACCGAAGCCTTAAAGGCCCTGACAAAACGTGAAGAGACGGTTTTACAACCAAGGCCGGTTTTATATGACGGAGAGTATTACGCGGTCAAAGGGTACCCCGGCTCTTTAAGTGCCCGTGTTTGGGCTCGAGATTATGACTTATGGACGGTTCAAGAAGAAGCCGAAGGGGAATTATTTTTCTTTCGCCCCCTGGGGAGCTACGCCGAAAGCCGCAGGGTTTCGGTTCAACGGGGCGATGGCCCGGCTGAAATCGTGCTCGACGGGGTTTTGTATGCCTTAGAGAGTGTTTCTGAAGCGGTCACGGTGTGGAAAGAAACGTCTCCTGAGCCCAAAGCTATGAAAGCCTGGGCTGATACCGTCAGCCGCGAGATTCAACAGCTCAAGACGGCCCGCGAAAGGGTGGATACCTTAACGCGAGCGAAAGTCGCTGACGGCGAACGCCACCTCTTTGCCGACCAAGCCCAACGCGAAGCCTGCCGCGCTTCGCTCGACCGCGTTGCTGGACGCCTTCAAGAGGCCGAAACTGCTCTGCAGGAATTGCAGGAGTCGAGGAAGCCGAACCTTGGCTGAGCTTGCGGCGGCCCTTCAGAGGGCGCTTCCTAGCGAGGAATACCTTTATCGCTGGGTAAACTTACGAGAATCTCAAACCCCTTTTCCTGCCGAATTTTTATCCCGTTGGGCCCCCAAAGCTGTCGAGGCGTATCGACGCTGGCTCCAGCCTCCCTCCCCCGGCCCCCTTGAGCGTCAAGAACAACACCTGTGGGCACACTGGGAACAAGGCGATTATTCTCTTCGTGAGGAGCTGACACGGTTTTTAACTGAAGTCTACCCCGGCGAAGAAAACTGGCTTTTTTTTACCCAGGCCGGAGACGAAGCCGCCCGAACCTCCAGGTTGCTGACCTTATGGCGCCAGGCTCAGTCGAGGCGTCAAGCGCACCACCACGAACGGCAGTTAAGCCAAGAGCTCCCTCCGTTTCATTCACGGCTTATGACCCGCTTGAGCCGCGCTTCCGATGCAGAAAAAGCCCTGCGCGCGCTGTTGACCGACAAGGATTTCGGCTGGGACCTCGAAGACAGTATAGGTGATGAACAAGATTGGGAGCCCCTGGAACTTTGTGCCCGTCAACTCGCCCAAGACCCAGCCCTTACGCGGATCGCCGAACTTATTGGTAGGGATTGGCGGTCCCGACAGTCTTCACCTCCGTTGCCTGGCCGCGAGACAGAACCAGGCAAAGGAGAAATTCGGGGCATCACATGGGGTCGTGCCTGGAGCGACGCGGTGAGTTCGGAGCTGAGTCTGTTAGCCTCGAAAGAAACCGCCGAGGTTTTCTTTGTTAAAGAAGCCGAGAGCCGGTTACTTGTTTGGGACTATTTTACCCCCGCCGCGCCCCCCAAGCTCGTCGCGGATCAACAGAATACCCTCAACCGCAATGAACGCGGGCCAATAATCGCTGTTTTAGACACCTCAGGATCGATGCGTGGTGAGCCAGAAAAAGTGGCAAAGGCGGCAGTTTTAGCCTTAGCACGTATCGCCTGGCAAGAGGGGCGCCCTTGCCTCCTGATCAATTTTTCGTCGGACGTTCGGGTGCTAGACATAACCGACCTCAAGCACAACCTTTCTCCGTTCTTGGCCTTTTTACGGTTTTCGTTTCATGGTGGCACGGACCTCACTCCGGCCCTTCGTGAGGCTCTCAAGTTTTTGGCTGACGGCCGTTTTCACGATGCCGATGTCCTTGTTCTTTCGGATTTTGCCACCCCCAAAATCCCAACGAATCTCAGGACCGCCCTGCGGCGACAACAAGAGCAGGGGACAAAATTTTACTCTTTAACGGTAACAACACGACCTCTCAATGACTTTTTGAATATTTTTGATGCGGGGTGGACGTATGACATCCACCCCGATCGTCCCCGAGGGATTTCTGCAGACTCGGTTACCGCGAGCGGGATTTCTTAGACGCTTCTTGCGCCTTTTCTTGAGCTTTGCGCCGCTTATCCAGCTTCGAAAATATGATAAGACAGAGGATCCCCACGACAACCTCGATCGCACAAAGGATCTGACCAGTGGTAAAGTTCAACAGGTAAATGTGGATTTGACTAGTATCACGAACAGGATCAAACATAATGGGAAAGTCTAAACCTTGGTCAGGTGTTCGGAAATATTCGAGAATAAACCGCACCACGCCGTAACCAATCAGGTACACGCCTATCGCAAAACCCCGAAAAGGGATTCTCGGTCGCACGATAAACCACAAAATCAACCATAAAAGGATACCTTCGCCCATCGCCTCATACAACTGCGAGGGATGGCGTGGTAAGTTCACCATATCACCCAAGCTGGTGTGAATCACGTCCGTGACGCCAGTCTGTTGCATAACGCTTTTTACCCACGGTTCACTGACGGGAACGGGTGTGGCATGCGGAAAAATCATTCCCCACGGAACGGTGGTTACGCGGCCCCACAGCTCGCCGTTTATGAAGTTGCCTAACCGCCCAAAGGTGTAGCCGAGCGGGAAGGATACGGCCAGCATGTCTCCCCAGTTTAAAAAGCTGATTTTCTTGTAACGGGCGTAAAGGGCCATTCCCACGCCAATGCCCAATAAGGCACCGTGATAAGACATCCCCACAAAACCGGTAAACTTTCCGTCGGGACTAAACGGCCAGAAGATCAGCCACGGTTGGCTCCAGTAGATTCCCGAACGGTCATAGAGAAGGGTGGCAAATAATCGCGCCCCAATAATCAACCCGGCAAGTCCAGCAAAAAAGAAGTTTGCTACGGTATCTTTGGCCACCACTTGGCCGCTTTTTTTTACTTGCCAATTGAATAGCCAGTAGGTAATAGCAAAGGCGATGATATACATCAGCCCATACCAACGAGGAAAAAATCCAGGAATGATTTCGGGATGAATCCAAGAAGGATACGTGAGGTATAGCGGCATGTCGTCTCCGTTAAAATTATACTGATGACAGACTAGGTCGTCATCTCGGGATCAAGGGGGCGATCCTCAATATGCCCCGTATTTTCGTTAAACACAATCTTGACGCAGGTCTTTTTTTCTTTGACTTCGTATAAACGCCCATGGGATTCAATGGATACACCAGGATAAAGCGTTTCGTGAATGATAATTTCACTAGGACAGTGCAAATCAAACTTGTCACGCAGATTAATAAGTTTCATATTGCGCTTTTCAAGTAGTTTCAACATCAGCACTTTATTCTTACGAGCCTGAGCCAATTTGTCTTTATCGGCCGGGGACGTCAGAGTGGTCATCAGGTGGTCCAACTTCACGATCGATTCGCGCAACTTGTCAGTTTCTTTGACTTCTGCCGTGATTTGCGCCTCCACTAAGTAATCCTGACCAAATGAAACCGTCGTGGGAACTCCCGTCGGGGTTCCGAGATTATTGGTCACTAAGCCGCTTTTTACCTTGATGAGGCCCCCCACCAAGGTTCCTCCTGGAGTTTTTTGCCAGATCTTGCCATTGCACATGACACGGCAAAACAAAAGTGATTTGTGAACATGCAAATCTCCCACCGCAAAAAAGGTGGTTTTTTCGGCAAAGCCAACGGCGATGTGCTGCTTGGCTCGTAACAGCGCCTTTCCTTCACCTTTGACACCAGCGGCTTGAATGTTCGAGTCTGAGGAGAGTAAAGCGCCGACGACTTGTCCTTTAACTTTGATGGCTCCGGCCATCACAAACAGGCCCTGATCCACACCGCCTTCGACTAAAACTTCGCCAGGAAATTTCACACTTCCGGTTCGGCCATCGACGTTTTTGATTTGGATTTGATGGCGTAGCGACAAAAGCGGCGGGTCTAGGCTTAGCTCTCCGCTTTTTTCGGCGACAATCTTTTGTATCCCCAGCTCTTTTTCTTCAACCTTAAGATGCTCGGATAACTTCAAGGTGAGGGCATCGCCCATTACCGGTATCACATTGCCCAAAACATCAACCCCGTCAGGTTGATCGCTGTCAGGGAGGTGATACTCCGCGACTTCTTCACCGGCTTGCACGGAGGCAATGAGCCGTTGGTGAGAATCTTTGCGTACCGGAACTAAAAATTTTAATCGGCGTTCGATATCTGTGCTAGCGGGGCGCCCACGGGCAATAGTAACATTTGTGACAGTCTGACCTGCCATGGCCAGTTCAAAAGCGTGTTGGAGCGCCTTTTCGTCTAAACCGTAAGTCACTTGCTGTGTCGTCAAGGCTTGGTTAATCGCCTCGCGGGTGAGCGGGCGCCCGGTCGCCTGCGGTGGGGTTAAACTCAAAAACGCCTCTAGGTTGTCGGGCGCTCTGGTCACCATCACTCGACCATCTCGGTGCTCGCGGATGTGTAGTCGAGTCACAAGTGAGCCTTGTTCCACCACCAACAAACCGTCCTTCACAGCCTCAAGAGCATCCCCTGAACGTTGCAACCCCGCCAGGAGTTCCACCGTCGGATCATTGCCGGGGATGGGGGGGATACGTTCCCCATAAACATCCACTCCGGGTTGCCCCTCCTGACCCGCTGGCGTTTCAAAGAGAGCCACCGCTTGTTGCTGTTGGACAATAGCCAAAGAAAGGCCAGCAGCGTCTAGTCCCAGGGTTTTAAAAAGGGGCGAAGCCTCTTCAGCAGAAAGAAACTCAACTTTAAAAGCTAGCTGTCGTTCGGCGCCACGGGTTGGCGCTTTGCCCTCAGCCAAAAGAAGTCCCGGCAGTTCGGTAAGAGGCCCAGCCATAAATTCATTGACTGCGGTTTTGACCGAATCGAACGAAAACCCTTTAAAACCCGCTTGACGCAGTGCCAAGCCTAAATCTTTGAGCGAGAGGGGCCTGCCATTACCTAAGGGCTTTTCTAACCTTAACAAGGCTGTAACCCGATTTGGTGACACCTCGATAAAAAAACTGCCGTCTCGGTCTTTGTTCAACGACCTGTCAAAGCTTTCCTTTGTCTGCACAGCCTCAGCTAGCCAGCGGTCCAAAAACGCCACGTCGATCAAACGCTCTCGAGGGTAATCTGACGCCAGTTCGGCAAAAATCCGCTCTGCGGTCACTTCAAGCGCTACGGGGTCACCGGGAAAAAAGGCGAGCCGAACCCCTGTTTTATCCTCGGAATAAGAGATTTCCCACCTATGTGGCGAGAATGGTAACAGCTCGGCCCAGTTTTTCCCTACCCGTAAAAAGCCCGAAGCCTCGGCAACAACTTCTGAGCGTTTTCTCATAAGGGACTGTCCCCAGTAAAACTCTTCTATTTTGAGTGACGGCGGAGGGACAATTTGACCTGCTAGATCTCGACCTGGTTTGCCCGCTTGCGCAGGTTTAACGGTGGCGACCACAGATCCTTTTTCGACAAAAGCCAAAATTTTAGGTTGCGGATCCACCAATGCCTTTTCTTTAGCCGAAGAATAGACTACGGGCGGACCGGACCTTTTAAGAACCTCGCGCACCAACGATTTTAGTTCCTCGGGTAAAAGCAACTCCTCGGACCAAGTCAGCGTCTCGGGCACAGGAGGCTGCGGAAGTTGACCTTGTGCGACTGCTACTCGTTTTTCTGTTTCTTTCGTCAACGAGAACTTGCGAAGGCTATCCAAGACCGCTTCTGGCTCAAAACCTTCGCGGATTCCCGCGTCATGCAAAACTTTGAGCACTGCGGACGCATCGTACTCCAGATCACCGCCCTTTTTCAGGTGTAATGTCGCCTGCAGGGTTATCGGATCAACGACAGCAGTAAGAACTCCACGAAAGCGAAAGCCTGGCGCCATGGTAAGACTGCTTAACCTTTCAAAGCTGACAGCCCGATTGAATCGCTTTAACGATCTTTGACTTCAGCAAGTTATTTTCTTTTTTCAGCTGTTGGATTTCCCATTGTTGAGTTTTCACGGTTTCTACGAGATCCCCCATCGTCAAAGCTCCCGTATTGAGCAGATCTTCAAGATAATTGAGTTTCGCTCCAAAATCGACTTCGGCCTCAAGCGCGGCGAGCTGATACGATTCTTCTAAGGCCTCCACCGCCAAGGGGCCCGAGTCAACGCGTTCAAACTGTGTTATCTTGTCAGCGACCCTATAAATGGCTTGTGACAGTACCGACTGTGGCTTGTATAAGAGGATAGGGAGTCGCGAGGCTAAAGCAATGTCTTGTAAATCATCACGGTAAATAACTCCCAGATGCTCAAGATCCACCCCTAAATACTCCCGACAGGAGCGACGGACCTTTGCCGCTTTAGCCACATCTTTGGGATCTTCGAGCATATTCATTAAAAAACGCGGTTGAAAATTTTCTGTTGCTTGGTGGTAAATTTCCCAGCTTTCAGGGTCTTTATTTTTGACTTCTTCTAAAAACCTTGTCACATACAGCTTTTGCGCTCCGGTCCCCGAAGCCACCAATTTATCTAGCTGACGCCTTGCCCACGACCCCTTGGTAAAAGAGTTCTCCAGCACACGGAAAATGGCGTTCTTCAAAAAGAAATATGCATTGAGTGTCGAGGTTAAAGTCGGTGTTGCCACGAGAATCCCGTGGCTAGACAGTAAAAAGAAATCGAGGGTATTAGCGCTGGTGCCTGCCCCTAAGTCTAAAATTAAAAAATCGGTTTCGGAAAGGCTCAAAAGATTCTGCACAAGGATTTTTTTATGGGCGGGTTTCATGTTTGCCATGCCCGGAATTTCGTTATCACCGGGGATAAAGCGAAGATTTTCGACATCTGTGTCAATAATGAGCTGAGAAAAGTCCATGTGCGGCGAGTTAAAAAACGTACCGATTCCCACAGGAACGGCCCGCAACCCTAGGATAAGATGGAGGTTAGAGCCGCCCAAATCTAAATCGGCAAGCACCACTCGTTTGCCCGACTGGGCTAAGGCCACCGCCAAGTTTGCTGCGACCAGCGATTTGCCGACGCCCCCCTTTCCGCTGGCGATGGGAATAATTTGCACCGTGAACCTCCGAGAGTCCTCGCGTAATTCTAATTCCGCACCTATCCACGGTCAAGGCTTTTCAGTATATTGGCGCGCATGGAACCTCAGGAAAAAAAGAAGCTCTGGTTGCGCCGTTCTTTGGTAGGAGCAGGGACTCTTGTCCTTTTCTTAATACTCTTTTTTACACTTGGACCCGCGGTTTTCGGTCAAAGCGCCGTCGCTGGCATCAGTCCCGAAGAATCACACTACGCCCAGATGTTCGCCCAAGTAATGGCCTTTGTTGACCGCAATTATGTTGATAAAGTGGACGAACACAAACTCTTTGAAGGCGCCATGAAGGGTTTGTTTGAAAGCCTGAACGATCCCTATAGCTTCTACCTCTCGCAAAGCGATTTAATGAGCCTGGACGATACCACTACCGGTGAGTTTGGCGGTATCGGTCTCTATGTGGAAAAGCCCGACCCTTCGGTGGCTGCAAAAAGCGGAAACCCTCGGGACAAATATGTAGAAATTGTTGCACCAATTGAAGATACTCCTGCCTGGAAAGCCGGAATCCTTGCGGGAGACGAAATTACCAAGATCAATGGCCAAGCCGTTGACAACATGTCACTCAATAAGGTCTTGGATCTGCTTCGAGGCAAGGCAGGGTCTGAGGTAACTCTTACGATTTTACGAGGTAAAGCCACCACTCTGACTTTTGACCTACACCGGGCCATCATTCAAGTTCCTAGTGTCAAAACGGCCTGGATCGCTCCCGATATTGCCTACATTCGCATTATTCAATTTACAGCCCACACCCCCGAAGACTTTCACAAAGCCATCGAAGAATTCAAAAAGAAGGGCTACAAAAAGCTTATCATCGACCTTCGAAACAATCCTGGCGGACTCCTTGAGGCTGTGGTCAAAGTTGGCAGCGAGTTCTTTAAGAGCGGCGTGATTGTCAGCACCAAGTCCCGTGTACCCGGCGAGACGTTTACCTACACCGCCGACGACACCCAATCAATACCTTCCGATATCCCCATTGTTGTCCTGGTCAATAAGGGAAGCGCCTCTGCAGCTGAAATCCTTGCGGGAGCCTTGAAAGATCGTAAGCGAGCTTTCCTCTTGGGGGGAACCACCTATGGGAAGGGCTCAGTTCAGCAAGTCATTCACTTTGACCGAACTGGTTTCAAACTGACAATGGCGAGGTACTACACACCGTCTGGGGTAAACATAGACAAGATCGGCATCAAGCCAAACGAGGTCTTCGAAGACAAACCCCTGACCGACGAGCAAATTCAGGCGATTCAAAAGTTGGCGGACGAACCACTTTGGAGGAACTTTGCCCATAGCAAGCCTGACGAAACACAAATTGCCGCCTTTGCCGTCAAGATTCACGGCCAGGAACCAACCCTAGGTGACCGCCTGCTTCGTCGGTTACTGCGCCTTGATGTTGACCGCATAGAAAATAAAGCACCGCCGGTCATTGACCTTGATTACGATATTACCCTTAAGGAGGCGATCCGCCTCCTTAACGCGGGTCCTTTGCCGATCAAGTGAAGGTTTTTATCATCTCCCCCGAGGAACTTTACCCTTCGGGAGAGGGAGCTCAGCTTACGGCCCGTCTCGAAGGAGAACGATTCCATTACCTAGTCCGGGTGAGACGGCTAGACTTGGGTTCGGTTTTTGAGGCTGTTCTCAACGATCAAAAAATGCAAGCCTTGATTCTGTCGAAGGATGCTACCAGTGTGTGGGTAAGCCTGACTCCCCTTGTAGCGCCCCCCGCCGACTTTCCCCGGCTACACCTCATGGCCGCGCTTCTGAAAGGGCGCAAGTTGGATGACGTTGTCCGCCAGGCCGCAGAATTGGGAACAGCCGTCTTTCAGCCCCTACAAACCGAGCACTGTGTGGCTAAATGGCAGGACGATCAGCCCGAAGCCCGTTTGAAACGCTGGAATACTCTCGCTCGCGAGGCCTGTCAGCAGTCAGGGTCTTACCCTGTAATGGAAGTTCGCCCGGCGCAGACGTTAGAGGTTGTTCTTCGTCAGTGGGATAAGCGTGGTCCGCTACTCTTCTTCCATCAAGCCCCCCTTGCCAAGGCAAGTCTCCACGGCTATCTTTCATGCCGACCATCCCATATTGGCATCCTTATTGGTCCCGAGGGAGGTTTTTCTCAGCACGAGACGGACTTCCTGATGAATCAAGGCGCGAACCCCGTTTGGTTCGGTCCTACCGTTTTCCGGGCGGAAACCGCCAGTACGGCCGCCCTGGCAGCTGTCAAAATTTTACTCCTGGAGAGTTCGACATGGATCACCCCCTCCTCAAAAATGTAAAACGCATCCTGTTGCTTTCAGTTCCTCTTGATATTATTCCCGAGGGCTCTGTTGATGATATTCTTGCGGAATTGATTGATAAGGCGGAGGCAGGACCTATTGTTTTTTTGACCTATGCCAAGCTCATGAAGGCCCGTCATGACCCCGAATTTTTAGGTTTTCTTCACAAAGCGGCGCTTTTAGTGCCAGTTTCTAAAAGTTTAGAAAACGCCTGCCGCTTTCTTCACTTGCCGCACCCAGCACGGTATGAACCTTTTTCATTCACGATCCGCTTTTTAGGAATTCTTGAAGCCAAGCGGAAATCGCTCTATGTTCTCGGCGATGACCATAAAGCGGTTCAAACAATTGCCGGCAATATGCGAGCTTCCTTTCCTGGGATCAACCTTGTAGGCCGACATGCGGGCTTTTTTTCCCGCGAAAGCGAAGGCTCCATCCTTCAGGCGATCCAGAAAGCTACCCCCACACTTCTCCTCGTGGGCCCCGGAATTCCAGGAAAAGACAAGTGGGCATATCGGCAAACAGCCAACTTGCCGGCCAAGCTCTTTCTCTACACGGACGATTCCTTCCGCATCATGTCGGGTAAAAAGCGTCGACCTTCGCCGACGACTTTTCGCCAAGGGGGGCCCCAATGGTCGAAGTTTCTCCGTAACCCGTTCCGGGCCTTCAAAGCCTTCTCGTACCTTTGGTTTGGTATAATTCTCTTGGTTTATCGATTACGTCGTTAAATATTTCCAAACTCACTCTTGCGAAACTCCCAGAATATGCTATTTTAATTAAAAAAGCACAGGGGAGAGGGTATGAAAAAACCCAAGGTCCGTATTCTCGTCACAGGTCCACAAAGAGCTCTACTTCACAAATTCCAGGGAGTTGTACCGGCGCACTATGAAGTATTTCCTTGTTCGGCCTGGACAGAAGTGGAAGACGCAATCCTTGCTTACAGCCCCCACCTTGTTGTCGAAATTCACAACCAAGAGCATTGCTGTCCAGAGGCCAGCGTAAAATTCCCCGAAATTCCTTTTTTACGACTTGAAGAAGCGGACCTAGAAGGAAGACCTGACGAGATTGATGCCTTACTCAGCCAGCCGGCCTGTCGTCTTGGCGATCTCTCATCCGAAATGCCTCTTTTGGGAAACAGCCTGGCACTGAGAAACGCTTTGGCACAAATGCGTAAGTTAGCCAGGTCCCGAGCCTCAATCCTCCTGACCGGTGAGAATGGGACCGGCAAGGAATTGGCGGCCAAGGCCATCCATCAATGGTCTCCTTGGAGAGACGGGCCGTTTATAGCCGTAAACTGTGCGGCCATCCCTGCAGCTCTTGCCGAAGCTGAACTGTTTGGAAACGTGAAAGGAGCTTTTACTGACGCCGTTGACCGCAAAGGGTGTATCAGTCAGGCCAGTGGCGGCACACTCTTTCTCGATGAGGTAGGCGACTTACCGCGCGAACAACAAGCAAAGCTCTTGCGCATCTTAGAAACGAAAGATTTTCATCGTATCGGGTCTTCGACCACCGAGGCCGGCAATTTTCGTCTTTTGTGCGCCACCAACCTCAATTTAGCCGAGGCCGTCAAAAATGGAGCCATGCGTCTGGATTTTTACCACCGTATTCGTGTTGCCGAAGTCCGGCTTCCTCCCTTGCGTGAGCGTTTAGAAGATCTGCCTCTCCTCGTTTCTCATTTTCTTTGCCAGCTAGATCCCAGCAAAACGCTGTCGATAACTCCTGGGGCAATGCAAAAGCTTCAAACCCACCCTTGGCCGGGTAACGTCCGAGAATTACGGAATTGCCTAGAAAGGGCTATTCTCCTGCGTGATAGCGACCGTTTAGAGGCTAAAGACTTTGACTTAGCGCAAGAATAACTCAAAAAAGTGAAAATTGATGTTGAATTCTTATTGGTAAAGTGTAGAATTCAGCTACGGATAAAGAGCGAAGCGGATTTGACAAAGGGTTTTGACATGCCTATTATTACGGTGAATCCGTGCCACCTCAACGGCAAAGTTGAATTGCTCGTTCCAAGAGGATTGATATGAGTACAAACAATGACATCGTCCCTGGTTTTGACGATGAAAAAGACGACAGCCTCAAAATTCGACTTCAAAAAGTTGATGGTGTTGAGGGGTGTCTCGTCTTATTTCTTACCGGCTATATTGATACGTACAACTCCAATTTCTTTCAAAAACGAGTTTCAAAAGCCATTGATTCCAATTTCTACAAAATTGTTTTTCAATGTTCGGGCCTAAATTACGTTTCTAGCACAGGCATTGGATCCTTTACCGCTTTTCTCAAGGCGGTTAAGCCAAAGGGTGGCGACATTGTCCTCTTAGAAATCCAACCCAAGGTTTATGAAGTCTTCCAGCTTTTAGGTTTCTCACAATTTTTCAACATTAAAGATAACCTTGAAGAGGCTGTGAAGTTTTTCCAAGCAGAGGGCTCTGCCGATGTTGCAGAAAATGGTGTTTTTCCGAAAACTTTCAACTGCCCGATTTGCTCTAAACGCCTTAAAGCGTCAAAGGCTGGCCGTTTTCGCTGTTCGGAATGTAAGACCATTTTGGCGATTGATAACGCCGGTCAAGTCTTTCTCGGCTAGGAGTTAGCATGACGGGAAAAGAAAAGTTGGAAGCGTATTTCCAACAGCTAGGGGTTACAGTTCAGACGATCAACGAGAATTCGTGGATTGTTCAAGATGAGGAAACCGGTCTTCAGCCTACCGCTGTCGTTTGGGAAGATCCCATTGTCATCCTTAGGCTGACCGTTATGCCTCTTCCGGCAAAAAATCGCGAAGCATTTTTTGAAGCTGTTCTGCGCATGAATGCCAGCGATCTCATGTATGTTTCCTATGCGGTAGAAGGCGAGACGTTGATTTTATGCAAATCTTTCCTTTTGGAAACTCTCGACTTTCCCGAGATTCAAGCCGCGTTTGATGAGATCGGCCTCACACTTATTCAACATTACACGATTCTTTCAAAGTTCAGTTCGTAAACGAAGGAGACCTTCATGGGTATTTGGGACAACCTCAAACGCGTTTTTAAATCCAATATCAACGCGGCGATCAGCAAGGCTGAAGATCCCCAGAGGATTCTAGAACAAACCATCATTGACATGAATGAACAGCTGATTGAAAACAAAAAAGCTGTTGCGACGGCCATTGCCGATGAAAAACGCCTCGAAAGACAATACCAGGACAATGCCGCTCAAGCCAAAGATTGGGAAGGCAAAGCCATCTTGGCTGTTAAAAGCAATCGAGACGATTTGGCCAAAGAGGCGTTATTACGCCAAAAAGAATATGAAGATTTAGCGTCCCAATTCAAACAGCAATTTGAAGCGCAACATCAAGCGGTAGAAAAGCTAAAAGATTCGTTAAGACAACTCCAACAAAAAATTGATGAAGCGGCTCGAAAAAAGAACATTCTCATAGCCCGCGCTAAGCGTGCCGAGGCTCAGAAAAAGATTTCTGAGACCATGAGCAACATGTCCAACAATTCAGCCTTTGAGGCCTTCGATCGTATGGCCGTTAAGGTAGACCAAATGGAAGCTGAAGCTAGTGCGGCGGCTGAACTCGAAGATTTGAGTGGTACGAGCGATTTAGACAAACAATTTAAAGAGCTAGAAAAAGGCGATACCCGAGCCGATTTACTTCTAGAAGATTTAAAAGCCAAGATGAAGACTCAGGAAGTTGCCGCCCCCACCCCGCAAGAAAAACTGAATTGACCATTTTTCTTTCCACTACGGACCGCGACTTAGTCCAGCATTTTTTAACTGGTCAACAGATACCCGGGTTGACGGTTCAAATTGGCCCATCGTTTCATGACGGGCCGTGGGATTTGGCCGTAGTTCCTGTCTCGGAATTTCTCTTGCTACGATCGCAATATTCCTTAATGACACAAGGGGTTTTGTGGATGCCCTACGGGCCTGCACATCTTTTGCGAACGGCTTGGGTTCGTGGCGCTTGGGACTACCTCAAAGAACCATGGGATCTTTCTGAGCTAGAGTTGCGTGTTTCTCGGCTTCAAAGCTCTGAGCTGAGTTGGGAAAGTCATGGCTTGCATTTTTACCTCAAAGACGGAAAGCTTTGCCAAGGCGAAAAAACGACGCCCCTGAGTTCCGATGAAGAATCTTTGCTTCGTTCCCTTTTGCTTCGACGCGGCTCGCCCGTCTCCCGGCAACTTCTGGAACAAGCTGAGCCGCGCAACAGGGGCCACTCTCGAGCGTTGTCGATGCAAATTTCCCGTCTAAGGAAAAAGTTTCGCGGTTTAGGTTGGGTTGAGGGGGACCCGATACCGGCAGACCGCCTTCAAGGGTACCGCCTTCCTTGATGGGGGGCTAAGGTCGTGCTATCTTGTCCCCTGTGAAAGACGCCTTCCGACTTACCTTTCAATTTCTTGTAACGTTTGTTGTTCTTCTCTCGGCCTTTTTAGCGTTCTCGGTTTTTTTTGTCCCTCATATCCCCGGTATTCTCTTTAGCCCCTTTGCGCATCAGGCTACTGAAGCCCTCCTGTTGGCCGAAATTGGTGCCCTTTGTGTGGCGTTAGCCTTACTGCGAAAAAAACGCCACAGTTACCGCTTGTCTTTTTTTTCAGTTCTCGTGGTGGCATCTCTTCTTTTACTCTTTTCGTTTCCCCTGTTGCTCTCACAAACCCTCACGCCAACAGAGCGGCTTTCGACTTCGATCCACTTTTGGCAACTTGAGGGTAACGAGAGGTTGTACATTCCCCCGCAACCTTTTGCCGAAGGTCAGTTCCTTAGAAACGTGGTTCTGATACCCGAAAAGCCTCCCATGCGGGTTATCGATCAAGTGCAATACGACCCTTGGAACAAACGGTTTGTCTACGACGGGTCCTTAGGCAGCGGTCAATGGCGCCCCAACTCGGCCGAGGCTCGTCTTTATACGGAGCCAGGCGTCCTTGCTTCGTTGCAAAACGATTTGTTCTGGGTGTACAGCACCTTAAAAACCTCCTACAAAGCTGACCCAGCGGTTTTTACGATTCTAGCCGTCCTTTACGTCGGCTTATTTCTCGGTCTCGCCCCCTTCTTTCTTACCATACGTTGGGCCTTTGTCCGATGGATTATTGTTTTGTTAGCTGCACGTTTTTACCTCGCTTTAGCCGCTTTTTCCTTCTCAACTGTTCCCAGCATTCTTTCTCGCTGGTTTCCCGCTAGTTCTATCCTAGGCCAAAACGTCGGGCTTCTGGTTCTTGCCTTGGCCGTTCTCGGTCTCTTCTTTTTAACGATGGCTCTCTCACGCCAGGCCAACGAGGACCACTAAAATGTCAAAAACCTTTGTTCGCTTTCTCAAAATTCTTTTCTTTTCAACCCTAATCTGGTTGTTTTGGCTTGTGGCACACCTCCTCATAGCGGCCTTCGCTGCTCCACTTTGGGGCATCCAACCACTCCCGACGTTGCCAGAAGACGCACTGGTAACCTCTAGCGTGGTGTTGCTTAAGGGTTTGTCTCAAGCTTTTTCTTGGTTATTTCTCAGTGCCTTGATGCTAACTTTTGCTCTTAACCCCGAGGCGGACTCACCCCTTGCCAGCCCCGCTCGAATCCTGTCCAGCGTTTCTTTGATCAGCATTTTAGGAGCCTCTGTTTTAGCGGTTATCACTTTACTGGTTCACCCTCTCGTTGAAGAATATCTTCAGACTGAAGCGTATAAAATTCATCAAACCAAGGTTCTCGAAATCGCTTTTACCGAGCTAAAAAACCACGAAAATCAAACTCAAGACCATCAGCAACGGCAACGGGTAACAGAAGAAGAAGCCACAATCCTTCAACGGCTCATTACTCTTCGGCCACATCAACGCTTTTATTCGGCTCAATCGCCCTTTGATTATGACTTTGAATATCAAATTGTCCGTTCGCACCTTGAAATGGAGAAGTTTTTCAACCTACGCTTACTTCCGGGTGCCGACGTCCCCCGGCCCGAGGATACGGCGTCTGTAACTGAGCTCTTATCAAGAGCTCAGCAACTTCTTAAAGCGCCATTGTATTCACGAGATAACTTTGAACTCAATCACTTGGCTTATGAATGCTTTATCCAGTTGACCAATGCAGAAAATCAAGGACTTACCATCTCTTCGTCTCAACTTCGACAAGCGGAAAACCTTATTGACCTGTCTTGGCGCGGTATGCGAGATCAAACCCTATCGGCTGATGAACGCCTTAAAGCCAGCTATTTTTTTCGGAAAGGCAAAAGTCTCGGTGATTATCAGTTTCAAAACTACATAGAGGCCTTTTACGGGTTCCAAGAGCTTCATAAAGAGGACCCCCGCGACAAAGAAGTGGAGCGGTACGAAGCCCTTTGCCTAACAAAGCTTCAAGGAAAGATTCACTTTGCCCGTGACCTCAGGCTATTGTTTATGCTCCCCGGCTACGACAATATCAGCTTCCGTAACCCGGCTCCCCCCTTTCCCCCCAACGAGAATGCCATTGAACTGGTACACATCGGCAAGCTCTTAGAAACTCCTCAGGGGGCCTTTGTCAAAGACTTTGAGGTCCTTCGGTACAGCCCCAGCGGCAAGGTCCTCCTGCACTGGATAGCCCCCTTTGGGGAATGGATAGGGCAAAATATTGTATTTAACGTATGGCACAAGACTCGGCCGTCTGAGTTGTTCCCTGAAGTCCTCACCCAAACTCCCGGTAACCGGCTCTTTCACAGCGATCAAAGCCTTCCCCCCTACCCTTTAGGAGTCTCTGCCACAGATATTGTGTTTCTGACACAAAATTCTATCCCGCAATCTTGGAAGACCGTCGATTTGCTGACTGATGAGCAAGGCCTTGCTCTTATGGGAGAATCCCCTTTGCCCTGGCAGACGGAATTCCTCTTCCGTTTGATCAGTCCCTTAGCGTTTCTGGTGTTATGCTATGTAGGTTTTTGGGCGGCTTGGCGCTTTCAGGCCCCACACCAAGGAAAAATGCCTTGGATCTGGTGGGTTTTGGTAGTGATTCTTCCCTTTGGCACCCAAGGTGTCGTCGAGACTAGCGCCTGGCTTGCCAAACTGGTTACTGCCAAGATCATCAGTTTAACAGGACTGTGGGAAGCTGGCGTGCTCTTGGCAAGTTTCTGTCTTGTCGCGGTAGTCGGGACGACAACCATCTCTTGGTGGCAACTCCGACCCCGCTCCAAGAACTAAAGCTCTGAAAACGTTAGCTAAGCGCCTTTAAGATCAGGTCGCCCATTTCTGCGGTTCCCACTGTCTTTTGGCCCGGTGTAGCAATGTCGCGGGTACGATGACCTTGGCTCAGAACCTTAGAAACGGCCTGATGGACATCCTGGTAGGCTTGTGGCATTCCAAAAGCGTACTGAAACATCATTCCCATCGAGAGGATCTGCGCGATCGGGTTTGCAATTCCCTGACCGGCAATATCAGGAGCTGATCCACCCGAGGGCTCGAACAAACCAAACGACCCGGCAGTGCCTTGCGGACTTTGAGCCAAAGAGGCACTGGGGAGCATTCCTAAAGACCCTGCAATCATAGAGGCTTCGTCAGAAAGAATATCGCCAAACATATTTTCACACAAAAGAACATCAAATTGCCGAGGGTTGCGAACCAACTGCATCGCAGCATTGTCAACGTACATGTGCGACAGTTGCACATCCGGGTACTGCTTTCCCACTTCGGTGACGACTTCTCGCCAAAATACCATGGTGGTAAGAACATTGGCCTTGTCAATCGAGCAAAGCTTTTTACCCCTCTGACGAGCGGCTTGAAACGCGACATGGGCAATTCGTTCAATTTCGGCTTTTGTATACACCATCGTATCTACCGCTTTATCGCCTTCACGGTACTTGGGCTGGCCAAAATACAACCCACCAGTTAATTCTCTGACTACCAAAACATCCAGCTCATCGCCTATGATTTCTGCTTTTAGCGGTGACGCAGAGGCCAAACCGCGAAAGACAATGGCCGGTCGAAGGTTGGCGAACAATTGAAAATGCTTACGTAAGGGCAGAAGCGCTCCCCGTTCAGGTTGTTGTTCTGGCGGTAATTTTTCCCATTTTGGTCCCCCAACCGAGCCAAAAAGAATCGCGTCAGACTCTTCACAGGTCTTAATTGTCGACTCCGGTAGAGCTTTTCCATGGTTGTCAATCGCTATACCACCAACATCCGCGTGGTGCTTTTCGATCGTCATGCCATACTTTTTTTCTAAAGCTTCGAGGATTCTCAGTGCTTGCGCCATGACTTCCGGTCCAATTCCATCGCCGGGCAGAACAGCAATCTTTTTCTTCATGCAACTCTCCTTTCTGTGAGGTTTCAGTATAGATTTCCCCGAAACCTTTGGCAACGAGCCTTACCAAGGAGTTTGTTGACTAAGCGTTAACGGTAAACGAGGAAAAATCTCGAGGGCCTGCGACAAGCGGATACGGTCCTGAGGCGCTGCAGATTGAGCTAACGATAAAAGTTTCAGGTTGGCGGCAATGAGTCCGCCGACCTGTCGTGTTTTTCGAACAATCTCGGCTTCTTGAGCGCGAATCTTTTGCAAGGCTTGCTCGTCGATTTCGGTGATGTCCAACTCTTGGTGATTGTCATACAAATCAAGCCCTAAAGAGGTCTCGGTGGCTTGGGCTTCGGTTAAATACTTTAATGCATCGGCGAAAGTCCCGGTACGAACTCTTAGGCCGGGTCGACCACGGTCTATCGCCGCCGCGAGATTGTTTTCGACTTCAACCAAGCGTTGGATCAAATACCGATGAGACTTTCGTTTTCTCAGGTCTAAATTCCTAATCGTATGCCGTTTGATTTCTAAACGCTCTTTCAAGGAGCGATAATACCCGTCAGCCAAGGCATAGTTTCCGGTTCGAAACAGAGCATTGCCTAGCGCATAAAGAAGGTTGTCGTTGTCTTCGACTTGCGGGGATTCCTCAATTTTCAAAAAGCTCAGGACTGCCTGTTGATAATTCTTTTTCTCATAATGAATGACGCCGATGCGATAGGTAATTTCCGACGTCGTCAGCCCCATCTGCTCTGCCTTTTGATACAAATCCAGTGCACGATCCCAGCCACCTTTCATGGAGGGGTCAGGTGAGTTTTTCGTCCCAGGTGTCTGAGCGTAATAGAGGTCTGCCAAATCCGCATATACTTTGGCATAAGAGAGTTCTGGGGAAAGCAGTTTTTGATACAGCCCTTCCTGATACCGACGTAAGGCGTTGACGTAATACGATTCCGCCTGCAAAGGTTCATTTTCTTGAGCAAAAATTTCGCCAATCCGATCGAGAACCTGAATTTCTCCACCCCAGCGGTCATACCGCCGTTGCTCGCGTGCAGGCATCTGTTGAAAATAGGCATCTGAGGCGGCTAGAGCCTTCTTTTCTTCACTAAAGTTCCAGACCAAGCGATAGTAACGCGCCAGCTGTTCATGAATTTCAGGCAGATTTTTTCTAACAGCCAACGCTTTAATCAAAATCTGGTCAACGCCCTTTAAATAATGCGGTTGATAGGGAACATTCGAAAGGGCGTAGGGGTGCGGTGGGGGTAAATTGACAGGTTTTGAACTCCCTGACTCCTCTTGTCTCAAATTCTGGGCTGTAGAACGGCTAGGTTCGACGATCACGGGTTGAGGCTGGGGTCCAGCGGGCCAGTTATCATACGAGGAGATGCGGTATTCTTCTTCGATGGTACGTTGACGAGGAACCACCCTCTGTTGCGCCCTGTCGCGGGCAATATGACGGTTAATCAGCCACTTAGCCAATTGTGCGGCTCCCTCAGGATCAAATTGAGCATGGGGATCTTGAAGAAGACGGTCGCGAAAGTGCAAAAGTTGGGGCTCTTGGTCAGTCTGAATAAACAATCGGACAAAGCGCCATAAAATGACCCAATCCTCTCCATATTTCTGGCGATAATCACTAAAGGCCTGATCCGCTTCGCGATAATGTTCCCTCGAATTGAGCTTTTGAGCCCAAATCATGGCATTGTCGCCTTCACGGAGAAGTGCCTCTTTATCATAGGGGTTCAGAGCAAACAAGGGCTTAAGCAGGTTCTTTGCACGCCGAAAGTGGGCGTTAGGGTCTAAGCCGTCATCACCGTACCAGGTCTCAAAGCGGGAGTATTCTAGCAAACCCTTGCGGTCGGGGTTAAGAAAAATCAGTCTACCTCGAAGCTTCGTTGTATAAGAAGATGGATGATTGGGATCTTCGGCCAAAAGTTTTAAGACCAGCACATAAAATTGACGAGCTGCCAAACGCTTTTCAGCGAGCTTTTGTTCCAGAGCGGCCCCGTCCAAGCCAGAGGGTAACGGTTTAAACAGCAACGAAAAGCGGTCTTCAAGGGCTTTACGGTCGGCATCCGCTTCGGGTTTGATCGAGGGCTGAAGCAGTTCCAAATACTTTCGTTGGGCACGAGCATAGTCGCCGACATCTTCAAAAGCACGCGCATATTGAAAAAAACGATCCTGAGCAGGCCAATAATAATAGGCTTGATCAAAGAATTCATCCGCTTGGCGGCTGTGGTCGGCTCGGATCTCGGCCAGGCCGCGATTGTAAAGGTCTTCAGCGCGCAACGGCCGCCATAAAAAATTCCAGAACAACAAAATTAAAAGAGCGGCGGCAACCGTCGCCACTAACGAAATTTGAAAGATCGGTCCGGTGACCGTCCTAATATTGTACCAAAGAGAAGCCCGTTGTGCCTCTAAAGCCTCGCCCGATCCTTTTTCATAGCCGGCAGGTATCGAGATTTTTCGACCGAGAATTTTACCAACGGCTACGGCCAAGGCTCTGGTCGAGGCCCCTCCCGTTAGAAGGGTAACTACCCTGGTCAGGTCTTCGAGCGTTACTTCTTTTTCTCCGATCAACTCCTCAATGGCCAATTTGAGGTCAAGCGGTTGCCTAGCCAAGGTCTGTTGTAAGGCAGCAAACTCTTCTTCCGACAGCGAAAGATTCTTTTGCGCTGCTTCAATTTCCAGATCAATTGACGTGGCCGGGTTCAAGACATCGTTATCATAGTGATCAAAGGCCGTGATACCGAACTGAGTTTCAAAATCCCCTAAGGGGAATTCATCCGCCTCGCCTTTTTCATCAAACGCTTCGACATCTTCTTCTTTGGTTTCAGCAAACCCCGAGAGTTCTGAAAAGTCCGTGTTTTCAAAGTTAAAATCATCCGATGCGCTACCTTGATCGAACGAGGCCTCATCGAATGATGCTTCATCGAAATCTTCGATGCCACCGCTGGCTTTAGGTGGAGGGGTTGTAACTTCCACAGGAACGCCAAAATCGTCCTCGGCTAAAAGAGCATCGAGGTTACTCAACGCCAACGATTCAGGGGACGGTTCACTCGGTTCTTCAGGTTCGACGAGTTCTTCAGGTTCGACGAGTTCTTCAATGTCAGGGGTGCCGTTTTTCGCAGGGCCCAACAGGACATCAAGATCCGCAATATCGGAGAAGCCAGTTTCGGGCAAAGGCGTGGCGAAAAGCTCAGAGAGTCCGTCGTCAAGCGGGGGCTCCAGCTCCTCGAGTGGTTCCAAAACCTCAGCTTCATCGCCACCAAAAGAGTTGCCATCAAAAGAAGCCGAATCAGCCAGGGGCATTCCTCCCAGCAAGTCGTCTAGACTTTCGCCCAAGGCTTGAGGAGGAGCTATCTCTTCGGGCGGAAGACCTTGCGCTGCCCTAAGCGCATTTTCGCCGGCGAGAGCCTGAATTTGAGATTTAAATTGTTCAATTGCGTCAATCGCTGGCATGCTGTTCTTTTTATCGGAAAAATCTCACCTGGGGTGAGGCGAAGTTCCTTTTCCGTGCTAAACCCTTCGAAAAGTTTGACGACAAGTATACTAGAAGGACTTGTTTGATGAAATTGCCTTTCCTTGCCTTCGTGCTGGGATTTTCTGTTGTTTTTAACCTTCAGGCCGCCCCGCAGACCCTGCCCGACCTGGATATGACCTTATACTTTCAAATCATTCATTTGACTCACGCCCAACCGCCAAGGATCTTTGACCGAAAGCTCATTTTAACCTACGATGCCGACCCCGGTGCGCGGTATGTTGCGGTGGCCTTTGCCAGCGAGCATTTTTCTCAGCGTCATATTTTTTCAAAGAATCAGAACAATGTTTTTTTCTATGTGTACGACCTTCCGGCAAACGCGCCCCACGAAATTGATTATCGGCTTATCGTCGACGGCCTATGGATACGCGACCCGGGTAACGCGGAGTATCGAAGCGACCCCAACGGCGATTTCTCGTATGTTGTCCTCCGCGACGAAGAAGTACCGCGGTGGACCAGCCCCGTTCAGTTGCCCTACGGAGAGGTTGAATTTCGCTACCGTGGACAAAGTGGTCTAAGAATCGCTGTGATGGGAAACTTCAACAATTGGGATCCTTACCAAGATTTCTTGCGCGAGGAACCGGGCCGCCCCGGAGAATACAGCCTGAGGCTACCGCTTCCGCCGGGGAAAGTCGTCTATGCCTACCAACTGGGCAACAGAACACGCCTCGACCCGCTCAACCCCCACATTGTCACCGATGACTCTGGTCAACAGTATTCCTACTTCCGCAACGTCAACCACCCCGCCCCATCGGTGATGGAAGCGGATCTTCCGACCTCGTATTCGGAGCAGTGATGTCGAAGGTTCCTCCCCTCGAGGCGGCGCTTGCACGTAAACGCACCCATCCAGATTTTCTCGATCTCACCGATTCAAGGTTTCACCAAAATGGCTTTATTCCGCCCTTTTCTGTGATTCGTCAAGCCTTTGAGGAGTATTCACAGCAGCCGTTTTACACCCCTGACAGTAAGGGCCGCCTGAGTACTCGTCAAACGATAAGTCGTTTTTACCAGGAGCTCGGGTTTGATCTCTCGCCAGAGGATGTCCTTTTAACGGCGGGAACTTCCGAAAGTTATCAGCATTTGTTTCAGCTCTTTTGTCCACCCGGGGGAACGATAGTTTTGCCAAGGCCAGGATACCCCCTGTTTGAACACCTGGCGTCTGAACGGCAAACCGCTTTTTACGACCTCGAATTTTCTCGTTCTTGGCAAATTGATCCCCACTCTTTAGAGGCTATCCCCTATGCCAATCTGATAGTTTTGATTAGCCCCAACAATCCCACCGGCTCTTGCTTAAACGCCGAAAGTCTTGAGGCTGTACGCACTTTTTGCCAACGGACGGGAGCGCTCTGGATCAGCGATGAAGTTTTTGATCTTTTTAGCGGTAAAGAAAAACTTCTGCGTCCCGGTGCTTTTTTCAACGATCTGCCGGGCTTTACCTTAAATGGCATCTCAAAACGTTTCGCCTGCCCGGATTGGAAGTTATCTTGGATCGCCTTGACGGGCCCCGCCCCCCGACGACAAGACCTCGCCGAGGCCCTTGAGTTTGTTAATGATTTGTATTTAACTGCCACGTCTTTCAGCCAGATTTTAGCCGAAAGACTCTTTGAAACTCTCGTACCCTCTCAAGCAGTCTGGCAGGCTCACATCGATGAAAATCGTGCTTGGCTGAGTCATTGGGCGGCAAAGCTCCCAGTGAAGGGCTGTTTTTCACTGGGCGGAATCTATGTTCCACTTCAGCTTGAAGCGCCTGACGACGAGGACTTTGTCCTTCGGGCCTTAGAGCACGAGAACTTGTTTCTACACCCCGGCTTTTACTATGACTTTCCCCCCAACGAAGCCTGGGTGGTCGTTAGTCTGTTAAAAGAGCAAGGCGCCTTTCGACAAGGGCTCGAGCGTCTCGCAAGACTGCTCCGCCCTGAAGAAACCAATAGCCCCCCCGTGGTCAATGCTAGTTGAAGGTTGCCCTAGTCTGCGAAATTGCTCGAAGCAAACTGGTTCGTCCGGTTGTATCCTGACCAATCTCCCAAACCATCACTCCGGCAAGGCCTTCGGCTTTAGCCAATCTCACCTTTTCACGAACTGTATCGATCCCATTAAAATAGTACCCCGAAACGGTATCTTCGCCCGGGCCAGGGCTGTAACGTGCCTGCAAGGTGCGGTAGCTAACGGCATCGTTCCAGGACGGGCCATCCTCACGATACCCTCGGCCATAAAAAGGCACCCCTAGCTGAAGTTTAGCGGCCGAAGCCCCCTGCTCTTCAAACGCCCGAATATCGTCTGCCGCTTCTGACAACGTGGAATGTCGACCCCAATCGTCATAGGCCATGACATGAATCCGGTCGACTGCCGCGTAGGCCGCGCGCGAAAGTGGGTGTGAGGGGCTCACCGCCACCGTTAACCGGAGGCCGAGGGGGGCAAAAACAGAATGAATTTGTTGAAGCAGAGCCGCAAATTCGGCGTTCTCAGAAGAGCGGGGATATTCCCAATCGATATCGACGCCGTCAAAGCCTTCTTTCAAAAGGTAGTCTGCCAAGGAGGCGGCAAGCTTTTCTCGAAGCGGTTTCCGTGCGCAAATAGACGCCAGCGCCCCCTGGGAGCGGTGCTCGGATAAACCGAGAAGGATCCGGGTTCCATAGCGACGTTTAACTTCTTTAAGAAAAGCCAATTCCGAAGGTGTCATCACGTCGCGAGAAAAATCGGCGTCACGAGTCGGGGCAAAGCTAAAGAACACGAGGTCGGTAAGGTAGCGTGCGACAGAGGGTTGGACGTTGGCAATCTGGTAATACGGTAAATACCCCGTGACCTCAAAGGAGTTTCCCACGATCTTTGACGAAGTGTTGGAGTTGGCAGGAAAGGCTTCATCGGCCGTCGCCGCCATTCTCGACGAGTTATTGGGGGCGGCATCGGGCACCACATAGACCCCCACGCTCTCTAAGCCGCAGGACCCGGCAAGGACTCCCAGAGACAATATCGAACTATACAGACAAAACATAGCAAATGATTTCATGCGATCAGTGGTTTTATCAATTATTTCTACTTTTTTCCAGCCCCACCCCCCGGGCGGCGCCAATTTCGGTTGCGTTAGCAGGTTTGAACCCCTATACTGGCGGCATGATCGGAATCATCGGCGCCATGGAAGAAGAGGTCAAACTGTTGCGGCAGGAGCTTGAAAACCCTCTGCCCGTGACCAAGGGTGAGTTCACCTTCTGGACGGGCGAGCTGGCCAAAACCCCGGTAGTTTTGGTCCAGTGCGGCATCGGAAAAGTCAACGCCGCTACTGCTTGCTCCCTGTTGAGCGAAAAATACTCCCCGCAGGTGATTATCAATACGGGTTCTGCCGGCGGCCTTGCTCCCGCTTTGACCTTTGGTGATATTCTCATCGCCACAACACTTCTTCAGCACGATATGAACGTTACAGCCTTTGGCTATGCCCTAGGCCAAGTTCCCGGCCTACCCACGCACTTTAGCTGTGACAAAGACTTAGTAGAAGCGGCAAGCCGCTGTGCTGAGCTTCTTCACGACTCGGGAGAGTTGCCCCAGACCGTCCAAACCGTTCTTGGACAAATCGGCTCCGGCGACACCTTTGTCCATGAGCCGGAATACATAGCCCAGTTAAGGGCTAACTTTCCCGAGATGGCGGCTGTCGAAATGGAAGGTGCCGCCATTGCCCAGGTTTGTCACCTCTTTCATATACCTTTTGTTGTCATCCGTGCGATTTCTGATGTTGCCGGAAAAGAATCCCCTATGACCTTTGACGAGTTTTTACCCCTCGCCTCCCAGCGCTCGGCACAACTCGTTCGCCAGTTAGTTAAGGAGCTGTCCCATGGAAAAAATCGCTAGCTTTCAAATTGATCACCTACGTCTTTTGCGCGGCGTCTATGTCTCGCGACTGGACAAGTTCGGCGGTGAAAGCATAACGACCTTTGATATCCGTATGAAGGAGCCCAATCGTGAACCGGTAATGGATGTACCAGCCCTCCATACCCTTGAACACCTGGGAGCCACCTATTTGCGCTCACACCCGGTTTGGGCGCCAAAAACTGTCTACTTTGGACCTATGGGGTGCCGCACCGGTCTTTATGCACTTTTCGCAGGGGAACATTCCAGCCGGGACCTTCTGCCGTTGTTAAAAGAATTTTTTCAGTGGGTTTTGAATTTTCAGGGGGAAGTTCCCGGTGCCCAAGCGGCTGAATGCGGAAATTGGCAAGACCACAATCTTGAAATGGCTCAGTGGGAGGCGCGCAAATTCCTTACGGAAGTTTTGAACCACGCCACTGAGGCCAATCTTCATTACCCCGTCTAAGGCTGATCGGGCGCTGTGGGTTCAGGGGGTTGGCACTCATAAACTAACGACAGTTGATCAGCGTTCTTTAAGCTAATCGCCTGCTGTTCGCACCGGTACCCCGACTCTAAAAAGGCCTCGGGAACGCCGGGGTAACTAAAGGCCGCCAACGAAGTCCACAAGGCTGGACCTTGAATTTTCTCGAGCAACTTACGCCCTAAGTTAATGGGGTAGCCAAAAAAGGATATCCCCGGTCCCCCAGTCAGCAAAATACTTCCGGCGAACACCGAGATCTTCCAAAGGGCCGCCTCGGAGTGACGCTGATTCCAAACCAAGGCGGCCCTCACGGCCGCTAAGGCGTCGGGAAAGCAGAACGATAGCGTATCAATTTGTTTATGAAACAGAAACCCACCAAAGCTGGAAAATAGCTTCGTTGAAGCACTGACTTCTTCGGCAAGAAAGCGATAAAACTCACGATCCCCGCGTTCTTCCATCAACGGGGCGGAATTTTCCATCGCTAAAAAGACGAAGGCTTGCCCACTCACCCTGAGACGACTGCCTTCTGGTAGGCGGCCTTCTAGCAAAACCTGTCGCGCCAAGGTGTCATTGAGCACCGAGCGGGCATTCCATACCTGAACCAAGGGTTGGGGACCTTTCAAAACAGGAGCTTTCCATACCGCTACGGTGGTCCCAACGGCGGAACGGTTATCAATCCAGAGCAATAAGCGCCCGGGTGCGGCCTCGAGTTCTTTGATGGTGAAGCCCTCTGAGGCTAAAGTTAAATCAACCGACTGTGGTCCGCCACTTTCTCGGGCTTTTACGGCACGGTAGCTCATCATCTTTAAAATGAAGCTTTCACCCGGCAAGGCGGGTTCCCCGTCAACACGAATGGTCAGTTGCGACCTGGTCTCTAAACTAATCACCCGATAGGTTTCGCCCGGTTGTACCGTGAGCTCTAGCTTTCCTAGCTCCCAAGGCGAAAGCGTGGTGAACGAAAGGGGTGGCAAATCTTCTTGGGCATCGTCCCAAAAGGGCCAAGCTAGGTTTTTGTACCGGTATGTTGCCCAGGTCTGCGTGACACAAACCGAAGCATAGGGGTCTTCCCACTGACGATGCGGTTGAAAAACCACGAGGATGTTTACCCCCAAATCTGGTTCAAGACTCTCCCTCGAAAAGGGGTCATATAATTGTTCACTGGTGAGTTCCCCTAGGCTTGGGGCCCGATGAATGATCCAGCCAGAAACAGGATGATAGACCTGCCATTCCACCTGCCAGAGGCCAACCTTCAAACCCGTCAACAAAAGCCGTAAGGCTGTTTTCTGATCAAACCCCATGAGTTCGGCCACAACCTCGGGCGTCATCGTTAAGCGACGTTTTTCTTCGGCTGCCGTGAGTCGGCTCCAGGCATCCCTTACGGTATCAACGGGCCAGTCCATTTCAGCCGCGCATCGGCTTAATGATTCTTCGAGCAACAAGCGGTTCATGCTTAACACGATAAACCGAAGAAGTCCTTTTTTCAACGCTGAACTTCTGGTATTCTCCGCCTATGGAAATTTTGGTGGTGGGAGGAGGCCCTGCGGGGATGCTGGCGGCGGCCAAAGCGGCCGAAGGCAACCACGTGACCCTTTTAGAAAAGAACCCCAGCTTAGGTAAAAAGTTGCTCTTAACAGGCGGTGGAAGGTGCAATTTCACCAACGCCGAGCCTGATAACCACCGTTTAGTAGCCTTTTACGGGTCGGCAGGGCAGTACCTGCTTTCGCCGCTCAGCCGTTTTTCTTCTTCGGATGCTTTACAGTTTTTTGCTTCACGGGGCATGCCCTATAAAGTCGAGGACCGCAATCGAGCTTTTCCCGCCAGCAACGAAGCCAGGTCCGTTTTAAGTGTCCTTGAAGGCTTTATGGCTGAAATGGGTGTGTCTGTTCGAACCCATGCCGAAGTGACGGGGTTAATTGTCGAAAAGGGTCGGTGCCTCGGCGTGCAAACCCGTCGGGGTCCCTTGTTTGCCGACCATGTTATCCTCGCCACAGGGGGAACCTCCCTCCCTGCGACGGGCTCAACCGGCGACGGTTATCGTTGGTTACGTGAGGCAGGGCATTCTGTACGGCTCCCCGAGCCTTCGTTAGTGCCTCTTGCCGTTGCCGAAAAGTGGGTTCAGGACTTGGCTGGTTTAAGTTTTGACGCAGTGCGTCTCGAAGCCTGGCACAACCAGCGTGTTTTTGCCGAAACAGGTCGCTTACTGTTTACTCATGTAGGCCTTTCGGGCCCCTTGGTTTTAAACGCCGCCACACGGCTGGCGGCCTTGCATCGAGAAGCCCAAGCGCAAAGTCGGGAACTTGTGCTACGCCTTGATTTTTTTCCCCGCTGGGATGGGGGTGAGGTTGATCGTCAGCTGGTGGCGTTAATTGCCGAAAACCCCAATCGACAGCTCAAGAGTTTGCTCAGTGCCTGGCTACCCCCTCGGCTAGTCCAGCGCCTTTTAATTCAGGCAGAGCTTCCTGAGGTCCCGGGCCGGCAGCTTACCAAAGAAGCGAGGCAGAGCCTTGCCCGCCTACTCAAGGGGTTTCCGTTAACGTTTCGTAGGCTTCTGGATGCCTCAAAAGCCGTGGTTAGCTCCGGAGGGGTCAGTTTGAAAGAAGTCGACTTTCGTACCATGAAAAGTCTCAAAGTTGAGGGACTGTCGCTCGTTGGGGATTTGTTAGATTTTGACCGCCCCACAGGGGGCTTTAGCTTGCAAATTTGTTGGGCCACAGCGTGGTCGGCAGGCTTGGCCCTGAGGGGGAAGCCTGCCCCTCCCGCTTGACAGAAACCCTCACGGGGGCTATTTCAGAATCATGTTCGGTCAAAGGAGGTCTCATGTCGCGTCCACCTCAGGAACGACGTTTAGCGGCCCCCATTCATTCACGGGTTTTTAAACCGGCCGGAGTTCCGGCGAGTAGTCTCGAAGAAGTGGTCTTAGGTCCGGATGAAGCCGAGGCTCTGCGCTTGGCTGATTTAGAAGGTCTGTATCACGAAGCCGCTGCCCGCTCGATGGGGGTCTCGCGACCAACGTTTGGCAGAGTTCTTGAAAATGCCCGGCGAAAAGCCGCCCAAGCGATTCTTGAAGGCAAGGTCTTGAGAGTTGAGGGTATTGAAGCCGACCATAGCCCAAGCCTGGTGGTCGAGCACCGAAACGAGCTTATTGTTGCCGTCCCCGAGAATCAGGGACAAATTGAAGACCATTACGCCCAAAGCCGTCAATTTGCGCTTTTTCGGTGGCAAAACGGCAAACTTTGCCGCGAGTCGGATTTTGTTACGCCAGGCGGTGTTTGTCGGCCCGGAATTGGGGCCGCCTTGGCTAAGCGGGGAGTAACTCACCTGGTCGCGAATCATATCGGCCCTGGTGCTGTTCGAATTTTAGGTTCACACGGAATTACCGTCCGGCGTGGTGCCTCGGGGCCCTTAGAACCGGCGGTTCTTGAGCTATTTCGCCCGGGGTAGCTATTCCGTTCCCGGTAACCGGCGTGGGTAGACGGCTTCTGGAACAAAGGTTGTCACAAACTGCGTCACCGGCAAAAGTTTTTTCGGCTTTGAAGCCACAGGATGCGAAGTGGGCCACAACGATATTGATGCCTCTTCGACTTTTTGCGGCTGGTCATCGACCCAAAACGCGTGCACAAGGGCTCCATGGCGAGGCTGATAGGTGCCTTCACCGGTGCGGACGCCCGCCTTAAACTGACCTTGATACCAAGCCCCATCCCGCCAGTGATAGACTCCATAGCCTTCGGGCTTTCCCTGACGGAACCGGCCCACAAAGGTATCGCCATTACGAAAAAACATGAAGCCTTTTCCGTCAGGCTGTCCGTCCAAAAGAGGCCCTTGATACCAGCCTTTGACATAGGGTACCCGGTAGATTTTCCCCGGAGTTTCCCAGACTGTTCCCGGTGGCCAGCTCAAGCGACGGGCAAACAACGCTCTGGTTTTCCAGTAATGTTCCGAAAGGCTACTGAGAACCACACCGCGCGGCCAGCCCTCCGATACCGCATGCAAAAGTGTATCGTTCCCCAGGTAAAGCGCCACGTGGGAGACTTCCCCGCGACGCTCTGTCGCAAAAAAAATCAGGTCACCGGGCTGAAGTTGGGTCAGAGGAACCTTGTGACCCCAACGAGCCTGGTCCCAAGCCGAGGTGGGTAAGTTCGGGATGAGGCGATGATACACGGCCCAAACTAACCCACTGCAGTCTAAACCGTCTTCGTGCCGGCCGCCCAACCGATAGGGGCTTCCTAAAAGAGCTGACCCCTGGCCAAAAAGAGCGTCAGCAATAGTCGTTGAAAGACTAAAAAGGGGTGCTAGAGGAAAACCTAGTAGCAAAAGAAACAGGAGTGCCCGCCCTCCCCTGAAGGAACGGTGGGTTTGTTTAGCTTGCTCAAATGCCAACAAAGGCGTTACATTTACCCCATGAAAGTCCCCTTACGCAGTTCGACCAATACGCTCGGCCGTATGATGGCAGGAGCCCGGGCGCTTTGGCAAGCCAACGGAATGACAAAAGAGCAATTTGGCAAACCCATCATTGCCATTGCCAACAGCTTTACCCAGTTTGTTCCTGGGCACGCTCACCTTCACGACATCGGCCAAAAAATGAAAAAGATCGTCGAGAGTCGTGGTTGCTTTGCCGCCGAGTTTAACACCATCGCCATCGACGACGGAATTGCCATGGGCCATGAAGGTATGCTGTACAGCCTTCCGAGCCGGGACCTGATCGCCGACAGCGTTGAATACATGGTCAACGCTCACTGCGCTGACGCGCTCATCTGCATTTCTAACTGTGACAAGATTACCCCCGGTATGCTGATGGCCGCTCTTAGGCTCAACATACCCACCATTTTTGTGTCGGGCGGCCCCATGGAAGCTGGTCGTGTCGGCGACAAAAAATATGACCTCATTGACGCCATGGTTATGGCGGCTGACAGTGCTGTGGATGACGCTACACTCGAAGCCGTCGAAAACAATGCTTGTCCTACCTGTGGCTCTTGCTCGGGGATGTTCACTGCCAACAGCATGAACTGCCTCAACGAAGCGTTAGGCCTGGCCCTTCCGGGGAACGGCACGCTTGTCGCTACCCACGCAGAACGGCTGTCCTTGTTCGAAAAAGCAGCGCACCGCATTGTCGATTTAGCCCTAGAATTCTATCAGACTGGCAATGAACGCCTATTACCCCGAGGGATCGCCTCAAAAGCGGCCTTCATGAACGCGATGAGCCTCGATATTGCCATGGGCGGAAGTACTAATACGGTCTTGCACCTGTTGGCGATTGCCCGTGAAGGCGAAGTAGATTTTTCCATGAAGGACATCGACGCTCTGTCTCGGCGTGTGCCCTGTATTTGTAAGGTCGCTCCAAACTCCCCCGACTACCATATCGAAGACGTTCACCGCGCGGGCGGCATTATGCGCATTTTAGGTGAGCTAGCCCGGGGTGGCTTGCTCGATACCAGCGTTGCTCGTGTCGATAGCCCCTCGCTGGCCGAAGCCCTCAGCTCTTGGGACATCAGTGCCGAAAGCGCCACCGCCGAAGCCAAAAGCTTTTACACGGCGGCGCCCGGTGGCCGAAGAAACCTGGTCATGGGCAGTCAAAATGCTCGTTTCAAAGAGTTGGACTTAGATCGTGCTCAAGGGTGTATTCGGTCGTTAGAGCATGCCTACTACCCAGACGGCGGCCTAGCCGTTCTTTTTGGCAACATTGCCGAACGTGGCTCGATCGTTAAAACCGCCGGTGTTGATAAAAGCATCTTTGAGTTCAACGGAAAAGCCGTGGTCTTTGAAAGCCAAGAAGATGCGACTCAGGGCATTCTTTCAGGAAAAGTCCAAGCCGGCGATGTGGTCGTAATTCGGTACGAAGGGCCCAAGGGGGGACCAGGTATGCAAGAAATGCTGTACCCCACCAGCTACCTGAAAAGCCGTCACCTGGGTAAAGAATGTGCGCTGTTGACCGATGGGCGTTTCTCGGGCGGTACCAGCGGACTCTCGATTGGCCACGTTAGTCCCGAAGCGGCAGCCGGTGGTGGCATTGCCTTGGTTCGCGACGGTGACCAGATCGAAATCTCGATTCCCAGACGGTTGCTTCAAGTCAAAGTTTCTGCCGATGAACTTCAACGACGTCGTGCCGAAGAAGAAGCCCGAGGGGCTCAAGCGTGGAAGCCTCGTCAACGGCAACGTAAAGTGAGTCGGGCCCTCCAGGCCTACGCCCTCTTCGCACAAAGCGCCGACGAAGGGGCGATTCGCCGACTTCCTTCAGAAAGCTGAAAAAAAGAACTCTTGTAATTACCGATCAGGGGGGCGAAACTACAGGTGGAGCCTTGTATGTCTGCCGAAGCCGCCCCCCAGATTCTTGTTCCCTTGTGCCCTGCCAACCACCCCGGTCAAGACATTGTTGTTTACCTTAGGCCCGAATCTAATGGCATTTTGACTGAAAGCCTTCTGTTTAAGGTGCTCTCAAACCCTCAGTGGAAAGAAAAGCTCACGCTGTCGTACCTAGCCAACTTGCCGGGTGAGTTTATTTTACAGCACCGTATTGTTGAACACCATTACGCTGTTCGGCTCGATTTTGCTGCTCGTGGCCGTTCCGCCTTTACTCCCTCAATGCGTTCAGCTTTGGAACGTTTTTTCGGCATTCCTTTTGAGAAGGCGCAAATTTTAGGGGCGTTCGAAGCACTCCAGTTGTTGCGCTTGTCCGCCGAAGAGCTGTTTCAATTGTGGGTGCCTGTCTACGATATTTTGGAAATTGAAGGACAACTGGTCAAACGCCTTCACGACAATGTCTTTGTGATCAACTATGACATTCCGGCACTCTTGCACAAGAACCATGCAGGCACCGACGTTGCCGTAATGCTTTTTCGAACAACTCTAGACTATGACGGCTTTAGGCCCTTAATCGAGCGTATTCGCGACGATCTTGTCCAAGCCAAGATGCTCGACCCCACAAAAACAGAACGCCGCATCTTTCACTATTCCAAGGGGCCTTTTGAACAGCTTTTGGATGGGCTGGGCTACCTTTGGAAGTCCGCGACCGAGAGGGCTTCGCTTGCCGATTTGCAATTTGCCCAGTTTTTGCATGGCAAAGGATTGACCGACGATCAGATCTTACGTTACTTGACTCACCCTATTGGTGTTTTTGAAACGGGCGAACGGCGGCTTGAGCAGAACCTCTTTTCGTTCACCTTATTTGATTCGTATGAAGACGCCTGGCGAAAATCGGTTAACTTTTCGCAGGACTTTTGAGGACAACTTTGCTTTCTTCAGGATTTTCTTTCCCAACCATTGTATTTTTTGCTTTCTTTCCTTATGATTATGTGTTACGATTGCTGAACTTTTTGAGGGAATGACGGGTGAACGCCAACAAGAAAGAACCGCCTAGCATACATTATTACGACCAAGACTTTGTGGATATCTACGACAAAAGCTGGGCATGGATCAAAGATTTTTGGCAAAAAG
>JAJXVP010000105.1 GCA_021782055.1 bacterium
TCCAGGTGTTGGGTGAACCTGAGGTAATGGAAACCGCTGTGGAAGCCCCGCCATTGACCGAGACGGCCAGAGAGAGTGTCGAGCCTGGGATGGAAGCCGGGTTGGTGTCACCAATATCCCCGGTGAGTGTGAAGTTATTGTTGACCAAGCTTCCCACGCTGTCGGTCTTAGACAGGGTGGGCGGGTTGAGGTCCAGACCAAAGGGTACAATTCCCGCAATAGCCTGGGAGGTTGTTGTGACGTTGCCCGCTTTATCGATGGCTTTAACCCAGAGGGTTTTGTTGCCTTCGGTATTGGCTAGGGTGAGTGAGGCATTCCAGCTGGAGGTACCGGTGGCTTGGGTCCAGCCGTTGGCAGTGGTGGGAGCTTCAGCCGAGTGGTCGGTCGATGTGCCAGAAACATAAGCGGCATCGGCTTTGACCCAGACGGAGGCAACTCCGGTACCGGCACCGTCGGTAGCCACACCGGTGACTGACAAGGTTTTCGAGTTCGCCCAGGCATTACCCCCAGGAGCAGTTACGGTAAAGGTGGGGGCCTGCGTGTCGACCGTAAAGGTTTTGGTGACGGTGGTGGTTTTGCCGGCCACATCGGTGGCGGTCAAAGTCACAGACCATAACCCATCCATAGAGCTGTCTGTCTTAATCGAGAAGGGCATGGTCCAGGTACCGGCATTGGTAAACCCGGTATTGGGAGTAACCGTGGGTTGGGAAGCTAGGGTATAGGCACTGCCGTTGAGGGTGGCTGTTGCCGTGACCGTCAAAGTCGGAGAAGACCCATTAAGAACCGAGGCGGGGTCGGTATCACTGAGGTTGCCACTAAAGGCTGTAAAGACACTGGCAGTAGCGGCACTCACGGGGGTAGAGGGCGTGTTCGAGGTCAGCGTGGGGGGTGAGAGGTCGACCCCAAAGTTTACGGGGGTGGTAGGCGAGACGTTCCCTGCGGCATCCACGGCTTTAATTACGAGGGTGTGTTTACCTTCAGCGAGTCCCGAGAGGGTGGTCGTCCAGGTTCCCGAGGTATTTGTTCCACCGGAGGTATCAGTCCAAGTGGCATTGGTCCAGGTACCGCCATCCAGTTGGTACTGAATCGAGGCTACCCCCGAGGCTCCCGCATTGGGGTCGGTAGCTGTACCCGAGAAGGTGTAAGCAGCCGCCGAGATCCAGGAGGGAACCGAGTTTACCACCAAAGTAGGTGGTGTAGTGTCGATGGTGACGGTACGAGTAATGATTGTGCTCTTACCTGCCACATCGGTGGTGGTCAGGGTGTAGAGGTAACTGCCATCGTTGGTGTGATTGACCGTATCGATGCTAGCAACCCCAAAGGGTAAGCTAGCAGTGGTGTAGGTGGCCGATTTGGTACCCGAGATAGAGGCAGGGGTGGTTGTGAAGGTAACAGGACTAGCTGTTCCGCCGTTCTTTGCCTCGGTGACAGCCAGTGACGCTAACGCATTGGTATCACCCACCGAGCCGGTCAGCGTAAAGGTGTTGTTGGCAGAAGAAACTGCCGAACGAGAAGTTTCAGTGATGGTGGGAGGGTTCTGGTCAACGCCGAAGCTTTGACTGGTCAGCGACGACAAGTTCCCGGCGTTATCGTAAGAAGCAACGTAGAGGGTAAACTCACCTTCACCGGTTCCCCCTGTACCGCTTAAGGGCACTGTAGCCGACCAGGTGGTGGTCCCTGCGGCCAAGGTCCAGGTGTTAGGGGCCGTAGTAGGAGCGGCTGACGACTTAGCTTGAACCAAGTAGTAGACCGAAGCCACACCTGAAGCCCCGCTTCCCGGATCAGAGGCAGACCCGCCAAACGAGGCCGTTGTACCCGACAGCCAGTAGGAAGACTGGGAATTGTTGAAAGCCCCTGGTTGGCTAATAGCTGTGGTGGGGGGTGTGGTATCGATGGTGATGGTACGGGTCAGGGTTGTGGTTTTGCCAGCGACATCGGTAGCGGTAAACACATAGGTTTGGGTGCCATCATTGGCGTGAGTGGTGGTGTTTACAGTTACAGGGTAGCTCCAGGTGTTGGGTGAACCTGAGGTAATGGAAACCGCTGTGGAAGCCCCGCCATTGACCGAGACGGCCAGAGAGAGTGTCGAGCCTGGGATGGAAGCCGGGTTGGTGTCACCAATATCCCCGGTGAGGGTAAAGTTGTTGTTGACCAAGCTTCCCACGCTGTCGGTCTTAGACAGGGTGGGCGGGTTGAGGTCCAGACCAAAGGGGACAATACTAGCAATGGCCTGAGCAGCCGTGGTGACATTACCGGCATTATCGACGGCTTTAACCCAGAGGGTTTTGTAGCCTTCGGTATTGCCCAGGTTCAGCGAAGCATTCCAACTGGTTGTTCCTGTGGCTTTTGTCCAGCCGTTGGTAGCGGTTGTGGGGTCTTGAGCCGAATCGTCGTTGACTGCCATCGAGGGAGGGTTGGGGGCCACATAGGCACTGTCGGCCTTGACGTAAACGGCAGCTACGCCAGTACCAGCGTTATCGGTAGCCACACCGGTGACCGACAAGGTGTTCGAGTTCGCCCAGGCATTACCCCCAGGAGCAGTTACGGTAAAGGTGGGAGCCTGCGTGTCGACGGTAAAGGTTTTTACATAAGTTACGGAGTTCCCTGCCACATCGGTAGCCGTAAAAGTAAATTTCCACTGTCCATCCATAGAACCGTCGGTCTTAATAGTAAAAGGAAGACTCCACGTGCCAACATTAGAAGTACCAGCATTGGCTGTGATCACAGGAGCAGAAAGAGTTTGGGTATTACTATTTAATGTTGCTGAAACACTGAGCTTCAAAGTGGGCGAGGTGCCTGTTAGAACCGAGGCGGGATCAGTATCGCTGATCGTACCCGTAAACCCTGTAAAACTATTCGCTGTTGCCGTGTTGTAAGAAGACGAGGGAGGATTATTGAAGCCTAGGGCGGGAGGAGCGTTATCATAGCCGAAAATCGTGGTTGTTGCTGAAGGCATGGTATTGCCGGCATGATCAACGGCCACGACCCAGAGTTTAAATAAGCCCTCGGAGGGAAGCGTATAGCTATAGCTATTTAAGGGGTGAACCGTCGAAGAGGTCCATGAAGAGGTAGGCGGACTTTGTCCATTGGTGGTGGCCCATGTGGTAACCTCGGCACTGTGATCCACAGAAGCCGAATCAATGAGCCAGTAATATTGAGCTACACCAGAAGTCGCATCTGCTGTTGTTGCGTTGAGTGTTACTGGGTTGGTAGATTGCCATGAACCGGATGACGGAGCCGTAATTATGGCGGTCGGAGGCGTCGTGTCGAAAATTACCGACCGATAGAGTATGGCTGTTTTGGTTGAGAGAGACATTAATGTTATACGGTAACTGTAGGACCCATCCGCACCTGTTGTTTGTGGGAGCGGAAGTGGTGGAGACGTCCAAGAGGCCTGAGTTCCAGAAAGATTGACTTTTGTCGTTTGCGGATAAGTTAAGCCGCCATCAGTGGATTGATCAATTTCAACGTAATAGAGACCTGCCGCTGATTCTGCCGTTCCAGACAGGGTAAAGCCTGATTTTTGATTTCTATATGCCAGCGATGAGCCAACAGCGGTTTCAGTCAAAGTGGGGGCGTTGGCATCGACAATAAAGTCCTGATGTGCTACTAAAGTTGCCGATCCTTGAGCTGCTGCTGTAACAGCAATAGTGTAACTTCCTGGCGATAACTCATTACCAGATGAATCTTTAAGTGCTATGGAAAAGTTTTCACTACCTCCAACAGGAGAAAGCGTTAGTTGACCATTGTAGGTATTCGCCGCTGTCAGGGTAATAACCGGACTTAACGCCGGAGAGGCCGGAGAACCTTGTACAGGATTCATGGCATAGTAACTTGACGTATTCCATAACTGAAATTGTAGAGTATTGGTATCAATCGCTGTTGTCGACGGGGGAATAATAACGCCATAAATCCCAGTTCCAGGACCTAAAAGATTTTGAGCTGCAGGAACCGAGGGGCTC
Source organism: bacterium (assembly GCA_021782055.1). The sequence continues at coordinate 3,963 of JAJXVP010000105.1, forward strand.
AAGTTGAAGTATTGCAAAATGGGAAAAGATTGATAAGAAAATTTTAAGTTAGCTAGTGGATTTGTCGTGCCATCAAGTCTGACGGCATATAACGAAGCAAAAGGAATGTTGGACGGTGTGGAAGTTCCTTTTCCGGCTTGATCCAATTTTCCTAGTTCTGTTGTCGTCGGAAACAATGTCCCAGCTGGCAAAATATTGTAAATATCCTGCTGATGATAATAGTAGGAATTGGTGTTACCCGCGGCATCGGTAACTGATACCATATAACTTATAATCGCACCATCATTTGAGCTGTGTAGCGGACCATTGTCTGTATCTTTAAGTTTAAATCGTGTTGACCAAACGTTGGTTCCATCCGCCTGTTGTTGTGCGATTTGCGTACTGCCTAGATAGAGGGTAACAACAACGCTAGAGATAGGACTAGGATCCCAGGCGGATCCGCTTATGTCGACATAATCGGAGTAAGCAGGGGGGTTACTGCCGTGGGAAGAGGGTGCAGAGACAAGAACCGTGGGGGGAATATTATCAACATTGATGATTACCGAGGTTTGTGTAGTTTTCCCCGAAGTTGCTATTGCCGTGGCGACTAGAGTCTGTTGACCATCCGGTAAGTTGTCGGAGCCGGTTGTCCCCGAGGGAATATTGCAGGTCCAGGTTCCGTCTTTGTTTAAAGTTGCTGAAAGTGTCTTGGAACCAGAGGCAGAGGGATAGGTCACCTCAACGGATTTTAGCGAAAGATCGTCAGCGGCCTTGCCTTGTAAGGTGATAGTCCCTTTTAAATAGCTGTTTGTGGAGGGGCTTGTAATCGATATGGTGGGGGGGTAAAGATCAATTTTGGGACCAAGACCAGCGTTCACGGCTTGGCACGTAGCTAAAGAAAATCCCAAAAGGATTCCCAGAATAGCCCCCGCTACCCTGGGAAAAACCGTGTTTTTACCCTTCATTTCACCCTCTCTCCCCAGTTTCTTACTCTATCGGCAGAGTATCCCGTAAACTATTGTAACATGGGTAGAGAAAGTGGACAAATGGATTTTTAAGATTTTATGAAGAATTTTGAACTCATTGTAAAGCACCTGGGCCCGACAAGCAGGGGGTCCTTGTCATTTTCTTCATCGAAATCGCTCCTGTGGGGCAGGCACGCAGACATTTACCGCACCGAATACATTCATTGCTGTCTATAAAGATAAAAGTAGCTTCTTTGGCACTGACTGCCTCGGTATAACCGGTGGGGACGCCTTTATCGTCGCGAAAGATACGACTGACTCGTTTGATACAAGCTCGAGGCGCGGCCTCGATGCACCAATCGCAGTGGATGCACTTATCTTGATCGATCTCGAACTTGTGGTTGCAAAGGTAACAACGGGTGGCATGGGCCAAAATATCTTGACCGGTATGACCTTTTTCCACCTCAGTTCCTTCTTGAACTCGTTCGCTGAGGGTAGCCAGCGGCATAGCAGGGGGGCGTTGAAGGTCATGGTCGCGGGTACGTCCCGTTTGAACACGGTTACGAATCAACGACACCGCCACATGGTAGCGTTTGCGCACTTGGCCCATCAAAAACTGATCCATGGCATCGGCAACAGCCTTTCCTTCAGCGACGGCGTGGATCACGTCAGAGCTACCGGTTAAAAAATCTCCGGCGCAAAAGAGCTTGGGTTGTGTGGTCTGACGGTCTGGCTTCACTCCGGCAGGTAAGAAAGTTGTGTCACTGTCTTGACCAATCGCCACAATCAAGTGCCGACACGGCAACGTGAATTCGCTACCCGGAAGGGGTTCGATGCCGGGTTTACCTCCGGCAGGGTCTTCTTGAATCAAATTGCGTTGAAAGACAACTCCCGTGACCTGATTTTTGTCATCGGTGAGGATTTTGACCGGTGTGGCCAAGGTTCTAATGTCGATTTTTTCTAAAAGAATCTCTTCGCGTTCTTCGAGGTCAGCGGCCATAGCCTGTTCGGTTCTTCGGTAGGCAAGGGTCACCCGGTTCCCTGAACCGATCAACCTCTGAGCGGCACGGGCGCAAGCCCGAGCACAATCGACAGCGGTAAAGCCGCCGCCAATAACCACGACATCACCCGATAAGCTGGTAATGTCACCCGAATTGTAGGCTTTCATAAAATCTAAACCGTTCCAGAGGCCGCTGCCCGCTGGTAGACCTAAATCTTTCGATTTCATCGTTCCGGTAGCAAGCAGAACGGCATCGTAGGTGGCGAGCAGGTCTTGCAATTGTGCCTGATCGACACTGGCGCCCAGCTTAACCTCTAACTTACCGCTGATCAGCTGAATTTCACGCTCGATCTTGTCGAGTGGTAAACGAAAGCGGGGAATGCCATCGACCATCATGCCACCCAGATGGTCTTCGCGTTCAAAGATGGTGATCTGATGACCATACCGAGAAAGCTCACGAGCCGCAGTAAGGCCTGCAGGTCCACCGCCGATCACGGCAATCTTTTTTCCTGTGGGACCATACCAAGCCGGTAAGGGCTGAGGTGTGGGTGAATGGTCGGCACCGGCTCGCTTGAGGTGGCAAATATGCACCGGGCCTTGAATGTTCGTCCAATTATGACGGCAAGCGTCCTCGCAAGGTCGGGTACAGACCCGGCCTAAAACACCGGGAAACACATTGTCTTCGAGGTTGATGCGGTAGGCCCGTTCGGGGTCGCCCTGTGCCAAGGCCTGAATGTAAGCTGGAACATCAGTCTTGGCTGGGCACGCCGCCTGACAAGGAACATCTTTGGCTAAGGTCAGGTGATCTTTTTCGGCTTCGCCAAGACCCTCGGTAACACTCAGTTCACTAGGGCAGGGCGCTTTGGCGTATTGGTACTTCATTTTTGAAAAACCTCCTGTTGAAAGGGAACGAGTCCGACACGGACAACAGTTTGTGTCAACGTTTCATTTTCGTGACGCCACCGAAGAAAGGCTTCAAGCACGGTTTCAACCACGGCGGGGCAATCATCCTTTTTAAATTGGCCTAGCACTTGGCCAAAGGCTTTCTGATCGCCGCCGATGAGCATTTCATACCCTTCTTCAGATCCTTGGGTTTCATTGCGCACGCGCATGCCACGGAACCCAAGATCGGTGATGCGATACGGCGAGCACGAATTCGGGCAACCCGTGATATTGATCAACACTTTATCACGAATCTGGGCAAACTTGGGCAAACTGACTACAGGAAGGAGCAACTTGTACAAAGCCCTGGTTTCAGAAACCGCTTTGGGGCAATAGGTGGTACCCACGCAGGGAACGATGTCACTGATCGTGTAGGCGCCTTCGGTACCCAAGCCGGTTTCTTGAACGGCGGCTTTGACCAACGAAACCTTGTCGGGTTCGATGCCGTGCAGTTCAAGGTTTTGGCGGTTGTTGGTGTAAACCTTTTGATCGGCGTACATTTCTGAAAGTTCGGCGACCCGGCGCAACTGATGGTGGTTAAGCTCGCCGCCGGGAACAATAATTCGCACCAGGGCCTTTCCATCAGTTCCTGAAGTTTCGCCTAACTCGGCTAAAGGACGGTCAGGAACAGCCGGACCGGTATCCTCGACGGGGCCGGTTTCTAGGTCCGAGACGTCGATACCTTCGGCATCTAAATGTTCTAGCACCCATGAGCGAACTTGTTCCAACCCTTCACGGGCAACAACGACTTTAAGTCGGCTTGTGGCACGATTGAAGCGGTCACCGTAATCACGAAAGGTCAGGGCCACGGCACGAGCCACAGCTAAGACTTTGTTCTCGGGAAAAAATGAAAACAACTCTTGCCCGACGTAGGGGTCCCACCCCATACCCCCACCGACAATAGCTTTAAAACCGCGAACGGTTTTGCCGCCCTGTTCCTTTTGTACGGCGATCAGACCAAGACAATTGATATACGGTTGGGCACACCCCCCAGAACAGCCAGAAAGGGTAATTTTAAACTTACGGGGAAGGTTATCGAGGTCTTCGGCATCACCAAGAAACTTTTGCAGTTTTTGTGCCCAAGGTCGAACATTGAGACGGCGATACGGACAGGTCTCGGCCAAGGGGCACGCCGCAATCTGGCGGGTGACATCACCACAACCATGCTTGGTAGTACTACCTTCTTGTGATAAGCCTCGAATCATATCCGCTAAACTACCCAGTTTAAGCCAGTGAAACTGGAGGGCCTGCCTCGTTGTAACAGAAATGAACCCCTGGCCGTACTTTTCTGAGACTCGGGCAATATTGCGGGCTTGGGCACTGGTCATCACTCCACCCGGCGTTACAATCCGCGCCATATGGTTACCAGGCTGACGGCTCCCATAAATGCCATACCACTTGGCAATGGTTTTTTCGGCTTTGCTCATGGCCCCGCGTCGGGCAATTTCGTCCAAGTCTATGGTTAGACCAGCGTCTTTAATTTCTTCGTCTTCACTGCGCAGTTCCATGGTCAATTTGCGTTGCATAGGCCTTCTCCTTCTAAAACTCTTTGCGGATCTGTTTACTTGTGTTAGTCGTGATAAAACAAGAGTGTCGAAATATACCTTTCGCCGGTATCGCAGGCGATCGTGACAATCGTCTTTGCGGCATTCTCGGGACGTTGGGCAACGGTACGAGCTGCCCAGACGTTTGCCCCCGTGCTGATGCCGGCCAACAGGCCTTCTTTGAGAGCCAATTCTTTGGCCGCTTCAATGGCGGTGGTTGATTCTACTGTGACTACTTCATCCAAGAGGCTTCGATCAAGATTTTCAGGGATGAAGCCTCCACCAATTCCCTGGATCATGTGCGGGCCAGCGGGTTTACCCAAGAGGACGGCGCTGGTCGAAGGTTCAACCGCAATTACTTTAAGGTGCGGATTTTTTTCTTTGAGGTAGCGACCGGTTCCTGACAAAGTTCCCCCCGTGCCAACACCAGCAATCAAGATGTCGATGTTTCCGTCGCAGGCTTCCCAAATTTCTGGTCCGGTGGTTCGGTAATGAGCCTGAGGATTTTCGG
>JAJXVP010000106.1 GCA_021782055.1 bacterium
CGGCTTTCAGGTATGGTGAAGTACCCATGAAACCCGTTGTGATATTTGACCTTGATGATACCTTGATCGTTCAGGACCTCATGACCCGACGTACTGTCGATTTTTGCACGGCTTTTCTCGGAGTCGATCCCGAGACCTTTTGGAAGGTCTTTCAACACACTTCACAGGCCGCGTTCGAAGCACTCCCGTCTTATTCCTGGTGTCGTGCGATCGGCATCAGCGCCCAAGAGGGTCTGTGGGGAGACTTCGGCGGAGCGAGTACCGAACTCAACGCCTTGCGCCGTGATATTCCTCAATACCGCACCCAAGCGTGGGGACGAGCCCTACAAGAGTTTGGCTTTGACGATTCCGAGCTTATACAAACCATTGCCGATGACTTTGCCTCACTGAGAGGGCGCCGTTATTACGCGTTTCCCGAAGCTCAGACCGTTTTAGAGTCGCTCAGCCCGGCCTGGGATTTTGCACTTTTAACCAACGGTGCCCCCGAATTGCAATGGAGCAAGGTTCACCGCTGTGGTTTAGAATCATGGTTTTCGAGCGTGACAGTGTCGGGCGACCATGGTATCGGCAAACCTGACCCCCGAATTTTTGACATTGTCCGAGCCAAGCACCCCAACGCACCAGGTTTTGTGATGGTGGGGAATAGCCTTACCAGTGATATTCAAGGAGCAAGAAACGCCGGTATTCCCTGCATTTGGTTCGTGCAAGGCGAAGAACCGGTTATCCCGAATGTTCGCCCCGACGCCGTGATTAAAAACCTTCGGGAGTTACCCTCGGTTTTGACCGACGTTTATTCGGGTGCGGTTCCCGCCCTTAAATAAGCCGCGACTTCGCTGTTAGGTGCGAAAATGACCTCATCAAGGGCCTCCCAGCGGTTGGGGTCGTTTTGATCTCGTTTGATGACTCCGGCCTTCATATCCAGGCCCATGACTCCGCCACTGTGAAATTCCATGGTCCAACCTAAGTTGGCAACCATCGGGAGGCACGCGGCAAAATCCCAAAGTTTGAATTTGGTAACGGCGGCGCTGTAGGAGCCCGAGATCAACTTTACCAAGTTGTAGACGGTCGACCCGGTAACCTGGATGTAAAACGGCAAACGGTAACTGCCGCGTCGTGAAAGCTGTTGACTGATCGATAACATGCTACCCGGAGGTAGGTTGGGCGGCGGCGGGGTAAGCTTTTGGGGCGTACCCGGACGGCTTTTCCATAAATCGGGGTCACTACCTGTCTTTTCGCGAAAAACTTGGCCCTTGTTCGAGTAGTACAATTCTCCCAAGGCCGGCAAAAACACAGCCCCCTCTTTCAAGACCCCATGACTCATCCACCCCAACGAGACCCCCCACGTCGGTAGGCCATTCGCATACGGGGCTGTCCCGTCAATAGGGTCAATCACCCAGGCTTCTTGCTCAAAGGCCCGGGTTAAGTAATCCTCGGTTTGGCCTTCGATGGTCTCTTCGCCCAGCACAAAAGCCCCGGCGGCAGGCTGGTTGAACTCGGCTGTTAAATAGGCTTCCACCGAGCGATCTGCCACCGTAACCAACGAATGATCTTTTTTAAACTCTTTTACAGGGGCATCGAAATAGGATAACGCAAGACGCCCGCTTTCTAAAAGTCGGGGAAGTATTCGCTCTAAGTCCCACTCTGTCATCCTTCGTCCTCCTGCATCTTCGGGCAATTTCCTGCCTTATCGGGCTCCTTCAAGTTAGTCCGAAATCCAGGCTTCGCAAAGGGGTGAAGCGTTTTCGCACTGGGCTTTTTTGTGATACAACAAACCCAGCATGAAGCTTTTCGATTTCGTCTGGTTGGCGATGGGTATTTTGCTTACGAGCGTGACGGCTTGGGCGGTGGCTTCCCCCGCTTCTACCCAGCCTCGGCTAGAAGTTCAAACCGATGCTGGGGTTTGGGTGTACCCGTTGACGGCCACACGTACCATCGAGGCCCCGGGGCCCTTGGGCGTCACGGACGTGCAAGTCAGGGCTATGACTGGCAAGCCAACCCAGGTATGGGTTTCAGATTCCCCCTGCAAGAACAAAATTTGTATCGAGATGGGAAAGATCTCCCAGGTCGGTCAATGGGTGGCCTGTTTACCCAACCATGTCTTTGTTCGCATCAGCGGTACGCCCACCGCCGGGGGGTTAGATGCCACAACCTACTGAACGCTTGCTCACGAGCACCGACCATCGCAGACTTGTCCCCTTTTTAGGGGCGCTATCTCTTTTTCTGTCGACAATTGAGTACCTCTTTCCCAAGCCAGTTCCTTTTTTTCGTCTCGGGTTGGCCAACCTCCCCCTGTTAGTCGGCCTAGACACGTTCAGCTTTCGTGAGCTTGCCTTGCTTTTAGCCCTCAAAGTGGCTGGACAAGCTTTGGTGAACGGCACCTTGGCCAGCTATGTCTTTTTGTTTTCTCTGGCCGGTTCGACCGCCTCTTTTTTGGTCATGGTCGGTTTGCACCGGCTGATGCGACGCTTTCCTGCGGTCAAACGTCGTTCGTCCCTAGTCAGCCTCGGTTTGGCCGGTGCCTTGGCCAGCAACACCGTACAAATCTTGCTCTCTATTCAATTTATCTTTGGGCCCACCTCGCTGGTGATCGCCCCCCTTTTCTACGGGTTGGGGACCGGCAGCGGCCTGGCTGTGGGTTTGCTTGCCCAGACCTTTACTCAACGCTCACACTGGTGGAAAAAGGTAGCCTATGGCACGAGTTGATCATTTGCATGGCTGGCTAGCACCGGGCACCCGCTTGGTATGGGGGCTGGGGTTAATCGCGGTATTAGCATTGACGCCAACTTGGCCCGTCAGGCTCATCTTAACGGCGGTGGGAGCTGTGGCCGCACTAGCCGCAGGGAAGAAAATTCGCTTTTTGTACTTTGCCTTTCTGGTGCTGTCTGTTACGATCTTCAACCTCTTTGTCCCGTTTGGCAAAGTTTTGTTCCGTTGGGGAGGGTTTCTTTTTACTGAGGGGGCGCTGACTGAGGGGTTGGCCAAGGGGCTCACCTTGTGCGGCTTTATCTTTCTCTCTTTAGCGTCCGTCAGCCGGTATTTAAAGTTTCCCGGTGCCTGGGGACAGCTGTGGGGGCAAACCTTCGCCTTTTATGAACGCTTACTCGAAGTCAAAAAAACGCTTGACCCCAAAAACTTTTGGACAAGCCTTGATAACTTGCTCGAGTCAGCCTATCAAGCCGAAGAGCCCCCTGCCGAAACGGTTCGCCCCAAAACTTCGCGTGCCGGTTGGCTATTGATCGCTGTCTCGGGGGCTGGGGTGCTGACCCTGCTTCTGCTCGGGAGGGCGTCATGAACGACAACCAGCAACCGAAGCTCACCAAGCCCGGCTTGATCCTTTGGGCCAGCCGAACCGGTCGAACCCAGCAGGTTTGCCAGACTGTAGAACAAGTGTTGCTAGCGGCAGGCCTAGCCGTCGAAATGATCAGCGTTGCCGAGTACCACGGCGATCCTCGCGACCGTCCCTTTCTCATCACTGCAAGCCCCACCTACGGAGTCGGCGACCTGCATCCGCTATGGGATAGTTTGGAACGAGAATGGCGTGAGTGGGACTTTCAGGGTTTACCGGCGGCGGCCTTGGGTTGTGGTAGTTCTCGGTACCCGGTTCCCTGCGGCGCGGTCGAAATCTTAGAAACCCGCCTGCGAAACCAAGGCGCCAGGATACTCTTACCCGCGCTCAAACTCGATACTCTTGCCGGCCTCGACCTCGCACCGGCCGAGGCTTGGGCCCATAGGTTCATTCAAGCACTGGGTAAGCTATAGACGTTAGTCAAGAAAGTGTTCATTTTGGTCGGCACGACGATAGGTGACGTAGTCTGCGGGCCCAAACCACAAGGCAGTCTCGCGAGCGGCATCTTCGGCATTGGCGGAGGCATGAATCAGGTTGCGAACAGCTTCTCCTACCGCCGCCGTCAGCGCAAAGGTGTGGTGAGCAAAGTCACCGCGAAGGGTTCCTGGCGCAGCCTTGAGCGGTTCTGTGGCCCCGCAAAGAGCACGAACATTATCAATAGCACTCACCCCTTCAACTACAAAGGCCACAACCGGGCCCGAAGTCAAAAACTTGATCAGCGCGTTTCGTACCGCCTCGCCATGCCGTACGGCGATATCCTCGTAGGTATAATGCCGACCCGCCAAGTCCACCGAAGGGGTCGTCAGCTTGAGGGCAACAATTTTGAGGCCTTTGCGCTCAAAGCGCTCAAGAATTTGGCCTACCACACCCCGGCGTACGCCATCGGGCTTTATTAAGCATAACGTTCTTTCCATAGCCTTGTTGTGACGGTTTTCGTGAGCTTTGACAAGGGTCTGCTTTGACAAGCGCAAGGTTTCAGGAGTAGCTTTCGGCCATGAGAATGCTTCTCGTTTTGATCGCTGCTCTGGCCATGGCGTCCTGCACCGGGAGTAAACCTGTCTACCTACACCATGTAACGGCGTTAAAGGCTTCCGAGGCCGACCCCCGGCTTAATGAACTTTTCAAGCACTGGCCTACCGACGGCCCTGCGGACAACCTTGTTCGTGTTTGGAATTCGTGGCTTGGCAGTCAAAAGACGCCTTTGATTTCGGATCGCAACGTTACCTTTGTCTATTATGACTTTTCGCACCAAGCCAGCGAAGTTGACCTAAAAGCCAATTTTCAAAAAAGCGGCCCGGACAAAATGGTTCGGTTTCGTCAAAGCCCCTTGTTTTACAAAGTCTATAAAATTTACGCCCCGGACGAAGTGACCTACTCGTTCCTCGTCAACCAGTCTGGAGGTAGCCAAGCCCAGCTAGACCCGTTTAACCCCTTTGTCAGCGGCAGCCCCCCGGTGAATGTGATCCCCGACCTGAGACAAACACAAGTCCGCCTCAACCGTATAGACCCTGAGCTGTACCCTCAGCTTCAAGGCATCAGCCTCGAAGTGCTCCTCCCCCCCGATTACCTGCGGAATTTGGCCGCTAGCTACCCGGTTCTCTACCTCGCAGAAGACTCCTCGTCCAGCGCCCAAGGAACAACAGACGACTGGGGCCAAAGCTTTGCCGATTCCTTTGCCGCCAATACACTCAAACCCCTGCTTGTTGTCAACATTCCTTCTCACGAAGTCAACTCGGCAAGCTTTGCTAGCGACCTTTCGGCGTTTGTCAAACCTTGGATCGACGCCCACTACCGCACGCTTGTTGACCCTCCCAATACCATCCTCGCCGGCTGGGGTACCGCTGATCAGCCTGTTCGCCACGCTGGTCGCACTGATCAAGCTGTTGTGGGCCGCACCTGGGTCTCGGATGAAGGCCCAGGAAGTATCTCGTTACTTATCCGCGCTTTGATTACACTGTTCCCAGGAGTTCAACCGTGAGCCGCCTTGACCTCGTCGAGTTCCTCGATGCTTCACCGGTAAGTGTCTATGCCGCCGACAACTTAGTTCAACTGTTCCAAGACCACGGGTGGCAGACCTTAGACCCTGCTCACGACTGGGTTTTAGAGCCTGGAAGCGGCTATATCCTGCGCTGGGGGCCCGGTTGTGTTGTGGCTTTGACTGCGGGGGGCGCCCCGACTGGCTGGAAGATCGCCGCCGCTCATACCGATTCGCCGGCGTTAAAACTCAAGCTCAATGCCCACCAACCCCTTCCTCACGGTTTACACCGCTGGGGTGTCGAAGTCTATGGTGGCCCGTTGCTGGCAACCTGGACAGACCGTACCCTAGGGGTGGCGGGACAAGCCTGGTACAGCGCCGAAACAGGACCGCGCTCGCGGCGACTGCGCACCGAGGGCCTTGCCGTCATTCCCAACCTGGCCATCCATTACAATCGGGACGCCAACAAAGGAACAGCTTTAGACCCGCAGACCCAACTCAGCGCCCTGGCCGACGTTCCATCTTTTACTCATTGGAAGGATTGGCTTTCGCGGCGTTTATCAGAAGACGCCGAGCACTTTTTGGCTGCCGATATCTATTTATACGATACCCAAGGCGCGCACCTCGGGGCTTCGGGACTTTTGCAATCGGGCCGGTTAGACAATCTTGCCGGGTGTCAGGCAGTAGCAGAGGCACTTTTGAACTCAGCGTCCACGTCGCACGGTTGGCGGCTCGCCCTGTTTTTAGATCATGAAGAAATTGGTTCTCGCACGGCCTGGGGTGCCGATTCTAGTCTGCTCCCGCGCCTGTTAGAACGTTTAAATAGAGGGTTAAGTACAACCGATGCATTCCGTCAACAAAACTCGTCCTTTTTGGTCAGTGTCGACGCCGCTCATGGGCTACACCCCAATTTTGCCGACCGGCACGATAGCTCCTACGCACCAGCCTTAGGAGGAGGCCCTGTTCTTAAAGCTTCTGCCCGGCACAGCTATGCTACCACTGCCGAAACCGAAGCCCGCTTTCGTTGGCTGACCCGCGCCTACGAGGGCCCTTGGCAAGACTACATTATGCGCTCCGACTTGGCACCCGGCAGTACCGTGGGACCGCTTTTGGCAGCCTCTGCCAATCTGAACGCGGTTGATGTGGGTATTCCATTGTGGGCCATGCATTCTGTCCGTGAAACCGCACACCAGGCCGATCAAAATCATCTCATCGACCTGTTAACCGCCTACTGGCGTTGAAGCGTTAACGCGAGGTTACGGGCCAGACGAACTGCGGCATCGGGCAACGTAATTTGTCGTCCCCAGGATTCCCACAAGCGGCCTTCCTCTTCGACTAAGGCCAGCACCGGGTCTTTTCGAGTAGTGAGTCGTACCAAAAGGGCGCGCATCTGATAGCCTTCTTGCAAAGCAAAGTTGACCGTAGAACGAAGCAAAGAAAGCTCTTGAGTTTGAGTCATCAAAAGGCGGTTTAAGCCGGGAACCAGAAAGATCTCTTCTTCTTTTTTTGCCTGCTCACCCGATAACTCTCGTCGATCCGAAGCTAACAGTTCTTCGTATTGTCCTCGAATCGCACCAACAATATCCGAAATGCGCTTTTGAAAGTTTGCCAAAAAGCCAGCGGCTCGATCATCGGGAATCTTTGGCGAAAGCTGTTTAAATTGGTCGTACTCTTTTTTGTAGAGCTGGACCTCCATCAAAATCGTTTTGACCCGTGAGTCCTTGGCCAACTCGGGGTTTGCATTGAGTCGTGCGGTAACTTCACGGACAATATCTTCTAGGGGTACCGGGGGGGCTCCGCCCGAGGTCGGGGTATTTTCACCACCCGCGTCCCTTTGGGGACGCAACTGACCAAGAGCAAAAAGATACTCGAGACTGTTAACGTAAATCAGCTGACGCAGAACGAGCTCACGTTCTTCAATATCTTGCCCCGTGGGGGTCTGAAACTCCAAACGAGTCAAAAAGCTAAACACGGACTGGATCAACTTACGTTTGTATTCGACAGGACCACCCAAGGTGCAGGTGCGAAGAACCTTGGCCTCGGCGACAAGCCCCTCCTGCTCCAGCTTTAAATACGACTTCAGGCGTGCTGGTGCGGTGAGCTTCTCGCGGATATCGATCCAATCGGCTGTGACTTTCTTGTCCAGAAGATCCATTTTGCCAGTATACAGAACTTTTCAAAAAGTTTTGCCAGGTTTTGGCCCCTATTGACCTGAGAATTTGTGGCGAGGCCCACAAATTTCCCCTATACTCTCACAAAAATGAACTTAATCAGACTTTATGGCAGGCTTACCATCCCCTTGTTGGCCCTGGTCTTATCGGGAGTGCTGTCCTCGTGCGCCAGCCAACCCCCCGTTGACTCTACCCACCCGTTGATCGCCGTGACCGAGGTACGCAACATGACCGGAGACAGTCGTTTGAACGCTCTGATTCCGAACCTTCATAGTGAACTCATGAGCGACCTCTACGCCGAGACTCCCTTTCGCGTGGTTGAGACCAGCCGGTTGGATGAAGTCCTCCAAGAAGGTCAACAGAACTTGTCAACGCTTAAATTGGCAGGTGCGCAGGACATCTTGTTTGTTAATTTGTCTCGGATGACAAACGGGGGAATTTCGACAGGGGACTGGGGTGGAGTTTCAGCCAGTAATGATTCTTGGACAGCGGTCATCGATGCCCGGTTGGTCTCGGTTGAAACGGGGGTGATATTGGCAACGGCACGGGCCAGTGGTCAAGCCTCTCGCGTGGTGGCAACAATTGCTGGTACGACGTTAGGAAGCACCAGCACCACCCAAGATCTGCAGGTTCAGGCCGCTGAAGCCGCTCTGCGCCTGGTGTGCCAACAGCTTGCCGCCGCCGTTAATGCGCCACCACACTAAGGATTCCCGTGGCAAAGATCAACGCGAGCATTCCCCAATACAACACCTGGTTCACCCCACGAAGCCGGTGGCGGCCCATCAGGTCGGCGCGGCGAGCCAAAAGCCCCAGAATCACGGCTGGTCCCGCCAAGACAAGAATTTGAAAAACCATCATTCCTACGGCGAAGTTGATCAAATTGTACGTAAAGAATAAGACCGTCAGGCCAGCGGGGATCGATTCCGCTAAGTACAACGCAAACCAGCGGTGACGCCCCCAGCCCAAAGCTTCGGTAACGCCCCAGCAAGACCCCAACGAAATCACGATTAACGCTATAAACGACGCTGTGATCAGACCGATCCCAAACAAGTAGGGTGCCCAGCTCCCCGCCACGGACGACAGTCCTAGCGACAACAGCCGGGGGTTGTCGAATTGCAGGGCATGGGTGTTGACCCCGATCGTGGCGACCAGAATGGCGACCATGATGACTTCTGAAACAAGAGCCCCCACCGCGGTTTCCACGCGAATAGCCCAAAGGTTCTCGTGCCCCGTTCGCTTTTCGGCAGTAGCCGAGGCCTGGTAAAACAGCATAAACGGCATAATCACCGCCCCGACATTGGCCGCTAACAAAAACAGAAAGCCCGGGGACATATCGAAATAAAACGGAGTGACGGTTAAATGAGGATGAGGGGTCAAAAACGCGGCGGCTATCCAC
>JAJXVP010000107.1 GCA_021782055.1 bacterium
CTATCGTCATGGGAATCAGTGGTTGGACGAGTTGTTAGAACATTTAAAGGGGAACTTTGACTTTTTGCGGGAACGTCTGGCCACTTGGAACCCTCCACTAACGGTCTGTCCCTGGGAAGGAACCTACTTGGCTTGGGTGGACGCTCGGCCCCTGTTGGCTGTGAGGACCTATCGGGATGTTGCCCATTTGACCGAAACCTGGGAGGTTTCGGGGCGGGTTAAAATTACCGCCGGGTCAATCTACCGCACAGGAGGCGAGGGTTGGTTAAGATTCAACCTGGCTTGCCCCCGCCCGCTTTTAGAACAAGCCCTTGACCGGATTGAACGGTGGGAAAAGCTCACCACCTAAAGGCGCTTCAAGTACGGGAGCTTCATGGCAATTTTAACAAAGGAAAGCCCTCGGGCGGTAAATCGACCGCAACCAAGAGGATGTGGTCAGCTCGACGACCCGCTGGCTGACCGATAGGACCAAGCCAGGTTTCCCAGGGAACAGCTTTTGTTCCTGAAATGACCTTTAAGCGCAAGTTTCCATCTTTTCCTACCCAAGGAAACAGGATAGCTGGGTCGAGAAACCGAACAGCACCAGCCACCCCCTGGTTTAAAACCTGTTGGTTGAGTCCGGCAAAATAAATTCGGCCAGGGTGGAGGGCAGTTAATAGCTCTAGTACCGGCCCGAGGTCGTCCACGTTGAACCCCGTTTGCGGTTCAGCGTCTAAGAACGGGACCTTTAAGACATCGGCTCCATCCGAAGCCAACTTTCGGTCGGGGGCCAAGCCCTGGGCCAAGGTCAACCCTAAGTTACGAATCCAATCTAACGACAAAGACGGGTCGTGGTCGGGCTGCTCGCCTGGGGCGGCAGGAGAGTACCCGGGAAGCTGACTTTGTGGTCGCAATAGGTCTTCAACCCGAGGAACAGGAATCTTCCACGCCCGGCACAGCGAGTCAGTCAGCCAAGCCGTCGACCCCCAAGGCCCCAAGCCCCTTTCTGGCAGTCGATAATTTTCAAGACTAGTCCACAAGCCCCACGGTTTCCCTGTTGCGTCCGTTCCTTGGGCGTCACTGTGCGGGTCAGGAACCCATAGGCCCCAACGAGTTTCGGGGACAGTGGAAAGCGCGTGTTCCACCAACCTCGCAAGTTGTTCCACCTGGTCATCAGCGGGAGTGTGCTGAGGAATAAGCACGGACCAAGGAACTTCTTGTGCTGTTGAATCCC
Organism: bacterium; assembly: GCA_021782055.1. Next base: position 1,214 of record JAJXVP010000107.1, read on the forward strand.
ACAGCGATTGTTCCGGGCTTTTTAAAATTTCGGATAAAGAGGTCGGTACTTGCCAACCACCCCACACAAGGCGTCCGGCAACAAACAGATCCATTCTGCTGGTGGGTCCGCCATCCTTGGGAGTCAACCTGATCCAAGTTCCCGTATTGGCCAACAAATCGCCCTTTGGTTCGACAGGACCTGTTAAAATCAGCCTGACTTCGCGAATCCGGTCTAGCCCATCACGAAAAACTATCCAACAACCCGCCGAATAGGGCCTTCCCACATCCAGACGCATTTCCCATAAGGTTTGATCTTCGGGACCGGACCGAACTTTGCGAACGACAAAGGTTACCTCATGTCCGTCAACAGGCGAGAGCCTAAGGCGTACCGGGCGCAACTGAGCGGCGGGCGTCAAAAATAAAAGGTTTTGAACCTTGGGGTCCAAGCGATCGGCCAGAGTCGAAGGAATCAGATGGGAGCGAGTCTCGCCCCAGGGGTCGGCGGCTAAAGGGAAAGCCACTGCCAGAAAATACGCAAACAGAGCCAGAGCCCACGGAGTTCTCATAAATTCCTTCTCATGGCCACCATCTCATCGCCACCTTCTCATGATCCGCCCCGAACTTCTAACTGCAACGGAATGTTGGCAAAACCTAAGTCACGGCGAATCCTATTGATAAGATATTCTACCAACGACGGTGGCGTGTCTTTTCCGTGATTGCCAAAAGCAACAAACTTGACGGGTAAAACACTCACTTGTGTCAGGTAACGAATTTTATAGGTAACGCCTTTAATCTGGGGGGTAGGTAAATCGTCCATCCAGATTTTTAACATTTCATTGAGTCTGGCTGTTTCAACTCGTTGAAGGAGTTCGCGGTGCACTTGTCCTGCCGTCTTGAGAAGCTCCCGGACGCCCTCTCCGGTTTTTGCCGAAACCGGCACGATAGGGGCAAAATCTAAAATGGGAAACAAAAACCGCACGCGGTCCTGTACGGCTTCCAGTTGGTTTTTCATCGGGGGCAAAAGATCCCATTTGTTCATGGCCAGAATCACGCCTCGGCCTTCTTTGACAATTTGGTACGCGATCTTTTTGTCTTGTTCGGTTAAACCTTCGGCGGCATCCATCAAAAGGATCACGACATCCGATTCTGAAATCGTCTTGAGAGCGCGGTTGACCGAGTAGTACTCCACGTCCTCAACAACTTTACCCTTACGCCGTATTCCCGCTGTGTCCATTACACGAAACCGCCGCCCTTGAAAGGTAAAGCGGCCCTCCACGGGGTCACGCGTCGTTCCAGGGATGTCCGACACCAAAGACAAATCCGTGCCCGTGAGGCGGTTAACGAGCGTTGACTTTCCCGCATTCGGTTTGCCTAAAAGGGCCAACCGCAAATCAGGAATCTCTTCTTCGGGGATGGGGGTATCAGGCAACCGTGCAAAAACCGTTTGTGCCAGCTCATCAATGCCACGGCCATGGGCGGCACTAAGGCAAACATACTCGTCAAAGCCTAGGGAGTAAAAGTCAGAAGCCAGCAGGTCTTTTTCAAGTGAGTCGGCTTTGTTCAAGGCGGCAATAATTTTACGTCCCAGGGGGCGCAGAAGTTCAATGAAGCCTAAATCTTCTGGCGACAGGTGACGAATATCCAAGACCAGAACGATAACGTCGGCACCACGGGCACGCTCAATGCTTTTTTGTGCTACAGCGCGATCTAGCTCGCCGCCTTCCGAGAGGTAACCACCTGTATCTATGAGGGTAGCCGCGCGGTCGTTCCAGCGCCACGTTGCTTCGACCGGGTCTCGAGTAACTCCCGGAGTGGGGTCAGTAATTGCCTGACGTCGGCCCACTAAGCGGTTAAAAAGCGTGGATTTACCCACGTTGGGTCGTCCAACCAACGCGACACGAGAAAGCTGAGGTACGGGAGAATCACTCAATTTCGGCAAACCTTCCTTGACTATAGGCCGAGAGGTAAGCTTCGACCTCTTCGACACGGGGCAATTTGAGAACTTTTTCGGCAACGGCCTGTGCTTCAGAGAGGGTCAGTGACCGTAAAACTTCTTTGACACGGGTAAGGCTTACTGTATTCATGCTGAACTCGTCCAGTCCCAAACCGGCCAAAACCAGGGCAGCTTTGGGATCGCTGGCCATTTCACCGCACATGGCTACCGGTATTCCGGCAGCGTGGGCGTTTTCGATCACCAGTTTGATTAGCCGCAGCACGCCGGGGTGCAACGGCTCGTAAAGCCCAGCAATCCGCTCGTTTCCCCTATCGACGGCCAAGGTATATTGAGTCAGATCGTTGGTTCCAATCGAAAAGAATTCTACCATACGGGCTAAATGGTCCGAAACCAAGGCCGCCGAAGGGACCTCGATCATCGTCCCAATCGGAATGTGAGGAATGGGAATCCCCTCTGACAAGAGTTCTTCGCGAACATCCTGAAACACGGCTAAAACCTGTTCTAATTCTCCAACGCCCGAAATCATAGGGAACATAATTTTCAAGTTTCCATGACACGCGGCTCGCAATAAGGCCCGTAGTTGCGTACGAAAAATTTGCTGATCCGCCAGGCAGTAGCGAACGGCTCGCCAACCCAAAAGGGGATTCGATTCTTTGAACGGATAGGCATCGGGGGCTAACTTATCCCCGCCCAAGTCTAGGGTGCGGATTGTAACCGGCTTGGTTCCCATCCCTTCTAAGACTTGTTTATAAGCGAGGAACTGCGTTTCTTCATTGACCAAAGCGCCATGCTGAATAAAAAGAAACTCGGAACGGTAAAGCCCAATACCTTCGACCCCGTGTTCGATAACAGAAGGAACCTCTTCAGGAATTTCAATATTGGCCTTGAGTGTGAATGGTTTGCCATCTCGAGTAGTACAAGGCAAAGACTCTAAGGCCGCTAAGTGATGGCGGCGGCGAAGAAACTCTTTTTGCTTGGTGCGATAGTCTGCGAGTAATTCTTCGGTGGGGTTGATGAGCACCCTGCCCTGTTCACCATCCACAATCAGCCAGTCACCTGTTTTTACTTCTTTCGAGATGCGTCCCAATCCCAAGACTGCGGGAATTTCAAAGGATCGGGCTAAAATGGCGGTATGAGTGGTTTTCCCGCCCACATCCATGGCCAAACCCTGAACAAATTTCTTATTCATGGCAACGGCGTCGCTGGGCATGAGGTTGGGTGCTACTAAAATTACTTCAGATTTTAACTCAGCAAGTTGAGTACGCGGGGTCTTACCCAAGAGATGTTGCATAACTCTTCGTGAGACATCGCGGATGTCCAGGGTTCGCTCTTTCAAATAGACATCTTCTACGGTACCTAACTTGATGATGAGTTCGTTTACCACGTCCTGGAGGACCCATTCGGCGTTTTTTCGGGTTCTGGTAATCCGTACATCCACTTTGGCTTGAACTTCGGGGTCACGGAGCATCAAAATGTGGGTCGATAAAAAACCATCGGGGTCGGAGCCTCCCCGATTAAGAACCTCTTCTAAATCTTTCGTTGCTAGATCAACGGCCTGCCGATAGCGATTCATTTCATCGACAACATCCCGCTCAAGAATGTTATATTCCGGAATATCTAAGTCGTCATCGCGGTAGAGGTACACACGACCGATAGCAAATCCGGGGGAGGCCGGCACGCCTCGCAACTCATTCATAGCCTATTATACTCAGAAGGTAAAATTCCTGTCAAACAAAGGTTTCGGTTATGCTGATTAAGTCCTTTTGCCTTGCCTTAGCCCTAACAGCCCGTTAAGATACCGTTATGGCAAAACAGCGATTTCCCACTTGGGCTTTGGCTTGGCTAACCGGCTTAGTCCTCGCGGCGGCAATTTTTCTTGCCAACAAGGATGCCGTCGATCGTCTGATGGACGCCACAGGACTTACTCGGGTTCTTTACCCAGGAACAGCCAATTTGGCCGCCGAAGTGGTGCGGCAAGACAAGCATTTGGACCAACCAGCGCGCATCGTTCTCGATCAGGCCCCTGCACAACAGGTTTTACCCTTGTCCGAACAGTCGCCGGCCGACCCGTCTATCGACCAAACCCCCATCGGTCCTCCAGGAACGCCGCTGGATCAACTGACAACCAGTGCGATCATTCTACCGAGCAACGGCGTTTTACCCACACCCCCAACTACCCCGCTAGAAACACCAGTAGCTTCATCTACGCCACTCCTGCCGACACCCTCGTCAGCTCCTGCACCATCGCCTACCCCGCAAGGTGAAAGCCTCTACTTTTTAAAGATGGGACCCGATGGCCGGCTAGAGCCCACTCCCTACCAACGGGAACTCATTGCAGGTTCTACCCCTTTAACAGCAGTAATACGCGGCCTACTCATGGGGCCGACCATTTTTGAAAAGAACGCGGGAGCCATCACGCTGATTCCCAATGGGACTCAGCTCCTTTCGGCTCGCGTCGACAAGGGCACCGCCTTTCTCAGTTTCAGCGATGAGTTCACCCATAACAAAATGGACTTAGAGGGGTTTGCCGGTCAGTTGAAAGAGTTAGTCTGGACCGCCACGCAGTTCCCCTCCGTTCAACGGGTTCAGTTCCTGGTCAATGGCCAATACCGTGACAGCCTGGGAATGGATGGCTTATCCATCGCTATTCCCCTCAGCCGTGCCAGCTTTCATTGATTTTCGTTCCAGCCACGCTAACAGCTCTTGATTCCCCTTTCGTCCCCGAACGGGGCTAGGAATGACGTGGCGAACAGAAATTCCCTCCGCCGAGAGGCGGGTTACCAAATCGGCAACAATCCGCTCAACCGCTTCGGGGGGAACGATGCCTGCAAACTCCGGAGGCGGGTTTTCCCACTCGAATTGTGGTTTGATCAGGGCCACTAAGAGATTCCCTTCGGTAAGGGACAAAATGTGGGCCGCCGCACCTTTGAGTGAACGGAACGACAAATCGGCAGTAGCACCCCACGGTCGGGGCTCCAAAACCTGAACATCCATAATGTTGGTACTTTCTAACACGTGAACTTGAGGCTTTTGTCGCAGACTCCAATCAAGTTGATTGGTCCCCACATCCACGGCATGGACGAACTTGGCCCCCGCCTGTAACAACGCGTCGGTAAAGCCTCCCGTTGAGGCGCCCGCATCGACCCAGACTTTTTCCTTGACGGTAATCTTCCACGCATCAAGTGCCGCTTGCAGTTTGTAGCCACCGCGGCTAACAAAACGCTTGGAGTCTAACAGTACTTCAGCTTCGGTTGCAACGAGAGTTTTAGGGTCGCGCAAACGTTCGCCCTCGACCAGAGCGTCACCGCATAAAATTCGGGCAAAAAGTCGTTCGCGAGAGATTTCAGGGTAGAGCTGGGCCAGATGATCAAGCAAGCGCCGTTGCTTAGCCATCAGAAGGTAACCTCGCTCCCTGACACGGGCCAGCAGAGGCGTTCGACGGCAAGAGCCTTACCTGATTCAACCGAAACCTCAACCCTTAAACCTCTGACTTCGCTAGGTCCATCGGCAACCTCCCCTTTAAGAGGAAGCTGGGTCAAGGCACGCCTAAGACTAAGGGCACGGTTGTTCCCTATGATAGACTCGCGAGGCCCACACATTCCTAAATCCGTTTGAAAGGCTGTTCCCTGAGGCAAAATGCGTTCATCCCGTGTCGCAACATGCGTGTGCGATCCAACCACAGCCGTGACCCTACCATCTAAGGCCCAACCCATTGCTTCTTTTTCTGACGTATCCTCCGCATGAAAATCGACAAGAATAAACGGTGTTTGTCCTTTAAGGCTTTCAAGGTAAGTGTTGGCCACCTGAAACGGATCATCAATGGGGGCCAGCCGGTAACGGCCCTGTAAATTGAGAACAGCGATCGGGTGCAAAAGTTCTGGAGGTGAAATCAGCGCCAGGCCATGCCCCGGCAACCCTTGGGGATAATTAGCCGGGCGCAAAAGTCGAGGCTCGCTGGCTAAAAGCTCGGACAGACTTTCTTGTTCCCAGACATGGTTACCCGTCGTGATAACGTCAGCCCCTGCTTGCCAAAGCTCAAGAACGTTTTCAGGGGTTAGACCAGCCCCCGAGTCCTCGGCATTTTCGCCATTAACGACAACAAGAAGAGGTTCGTATTTTGCTTTTAAAAGGGGAAGGTATTGAGAAACAGCCTTACGACCGGGAGCACCAACAACGTCTCCCAGAAGTAAGGCTGTCCATGTTGCTGACTTCTCAGCGGGCATACTCGACCACGCGGGTTTCCCGAATGATCGTAACTTTGATTCGGCCTGGATAATTCAGGTCCGTTTCGATTTTCTTGGCAATATCTTTAGCAAGCTCACGCGCACCCTGATCGTTGATCGTCTCATTATTCACCAAAATACGTACTTCGCGGCCGGCTTGAATAGCATAGCATTTTTCTACCCCGGTGAAACTATTGGCAATCTGCTCTAAGCTTTCAAGCCGTTTAATATAGTTATCCAGAGTTTCACGACGAGCTCCTGGCCGACTTGCCGAAATCGCATCGGCAATCTGCACGAGAACGGATTCAGGGCAAATGGGCTCAACATCGTTATGGTGTGCGGCAATGCCATTAACAATTCTGGCTTCTTCGCCTAGCTTTTTGGCAAGGTCCGCACCCAACTCGGCGTGATTTTCATCACCCTCCGATTCCATCCCTTTGCCAATGTCATGCAACAAAGCGGATCTACGGGCAATGTCACGGTCAAGGCCAATTTCAGCGGCCATCATCCCTGCGAGAATAGCGACTTCTTTTGAATGCGAAAGAACGTTTTGACCATAAGAAGTTCGGAAATGCAACCGACCTAAGGCCTTTACCAAATCGGGGTTCATGTTGTGGATACCCAGATCAAAGCAAACCCGTTCACCTTCTTCAAAGATCATCTGCGTGATTTCTTTGGCCACCTTGTTGACAACTTCTTCAATACGAGCCGGGTGGATACGTCCGTCTTGAATCAAACGTTCTAACGAGGTTTTGGCAATGACTTTTCTAATGGGGTCAAAGCACGAAATAACAACGGCCTCGGGGGTATCATCAATAATGACATCAACCCCAGTCAAAGTCTCGAGAGTTCGAATATTGCGACCTTCCCTACCGATGATCCGCCCCTTCATTTCTTCATTGGGCAAACTTACGGAGGTAACGGTAACTTCTGAGGTAACCTCGGTAGCAACGCGTTGGAGGGTGGTCACAAGAATATCGCGAGCCTTTTTTTCCGCCGTATGCATAGCCTCTTGCTCAATTTTATTGATCACAACTTGAGCATCGTGCTTGGCATCATTCTCCATCTTTTGAATGATGATCCGCTTTGCATCCTCGGCTGTCAGCCCCGAGATTCTCTCGACTTCCTTTTTTAAAAGCTCGTCCTGCTGAGCTAAATATGCCTGCCTCTCGGAAATATCCTTTTCCGTCTGAGCAAACTGGGCAATCTGTTGTTCTACCCCTGTCAGTTTCTTTTCCAGGTTATCTTCTTTTTGAAGCAGCCGCTTTTCGAGCTTTTGGATCTCTGCGCGCCGTTCCCGCAAATCGCGTTCTTGAGCGTTTCGATCCCGGATGAGTTGGTCTTTAGCCTCCAACAGCATCTCTTTTTTTATTGTTTCAGCCTCTTTTGCGGCGTCCTGCTTTACTCGCTCGGCTTTCTGCTCCGAAGAAGAAAGTTGGTATTTGGCATACAGCCATCGTACAATCCAACCTA
>JAJXVP010000108.1 GCA_021782055.1 bacterium
CGGGAACAAGAATGTCTGAGGCACAATATTTTCCTCAAAGACAATTTAGGCCGTTTGCTGAACTTTAGGTGCAGCAATCGGCCCCCCTGCACCTTGGATATTCGATCGTGAATAGGCCAGAGGGGTTCTTCCTCAGCGTTTTGAATGGCCTCAGCGGCGGCACGAAAGAAACTGACCAAGGTGTACTTGGTAAAAGTAAGACTGGACATAAAGTCCTCCTTGAGAATGAAGAGTTAAAGACTGGGGGATAACATTCCGGTATTCTGGGGAAGGATCAAGGTTGCCAGAGGGGGGCAAACGATGTTTTCCCTTGCGTGATCTTTGATGGCCCGGACAAAACCCTCAAGAGGGTGGATGAGAGTTCGGTTCAAAAGAACGATTGAAACCATAGGTCTGACAGAAGCGGCTCGATTTGGGATTTGATGTTCTTTTGTACATGCAAGGGGGAAAATCTAAGTGAAAGTTTTGCCAATCTAAAGGGAAGGGGACATGAAGATGAGGGCTGGGATTATCGAAGATTTATCTTGACACATTTGTTATTGTTAAGTAACTTAACAATATGATATGAACACTCAATTGCTTGTGGAACAGTTTCTGCGACTTACAAATATTTACCAAAGTGTTGAGGGAAAATCACAGGCCTATGGCACGAACATACTTTTGACTCGAACTGAAATTCACACAATTGAAAGTATCGGAAATAATCCGGGAGTTAGCATTACCGAACTTTCCCGTGTGCAAGGTGTGAGTAAAAGTGCTGTCACTCAAATGATTACTCGTTTAAAATCAAAGCATCTTGTTGATCAGACAAAAGTTCAAGGTTCTGAACGTGATACGCGAATTGAACTGACTGAATTAGGGAAAATTGCATATAGTCATCATGCGGAAAATCACAAGAAGTTCTACACGTCAATTGAGCAAAGGCTACAGTCAATGCCCTCGGAAACTCTTTGCCAAATTTCAAAGCTATTCGAAGAAATTGAAAAATTCTTTTCCGAATGGCTAATCAAAAAGGAACGAAAAGATGAAGACTTTTAAACTTCGTTACACTAACTGCTATCTTATTCAACATGACTGCGGCTGGCTATTGATTGACACCGGATACGAGTGGGAATGGGAAGAATTTCTAGCAGGGTTGTCGAGCAATGGTGTGTCTCTATCGGAAATTACCCATCTTTTAATTACACATGCGCATGACGATCATGCGGGACTTTTGAACCATATCACTGAGAAAAATCCAAACATAACCATTATTTTGTCTAATATTGCCGCTAGCTACCTTCCCGGAGGTGTTCATATTGTAAAATCTGGAAGTGGCTACGTTACTCGACGCATGAGGTTATTGGCTTCCTTTAAAGCATTATTTGATAGAAAGTGGACCCATTCCTATCCTTGTTTCCAGGTGCGTAATCACGATAAACTTATTAGCGGTCAAACAAAACTTTCGGCTTTAGGCATTAATTTGGACGGAAATGTAATACCTACCCCAGGGCATACTGACGACTCTATTTCTCTTGTAACGGAAGAAGGAGATTGTTATTGTGGTGACGCTGCGGCCAATTTTTTCAACATTGCAGGTACGCATAATTGCGTTATTTATGTTGGGTGTCTTAAAGAATATTATGAAAGTTGGAATTCTCTACTAAAGACTGGAGTAAAACGTATTTATCCTGCACACGGCAAACCTTTTCCAGCAGCACTTTTAATAAAAGAACATGGACATCACAAGCAACTTTATTCAAGTCGTCACCGTTGACACATTTTGGTTTCACAATCCTGAAACCGGAAAAATGTCTGTGACCCATTACTTGATTTTGAACAGCAACCAATAGAAGGCTAGGAACATCATGACAATGCCGATGTTGGCGAAAAGACGTTCCCAGAATTTGTGCCTAAAAACAAAAATGTCGACGCCAAGAATTACCAAGATCATCACTGCGACGTAAATGATGGTATGGATGTGATTTTTCATAGCCACCTCCCGGCAATTCAAGATTCCTTTAGTGTTCGAAGCCTGTCAACCTAAAACTTATTAAGAGTTTCTTGCTTCAAAGTTCTTGGCTCCCCGTTGGACCCTGCCGGATTTGATGAGTTCTTCCAGAAGGGTGCGGGCTTGAGCCTCAGTGATTCCTAAACGTTTAGCAACTTCAAGTCGACCGAGGATCCTAGGTGTGTTTGGGGGGTCCTGGGCAGCTTTAAGGTAAACTTCAGGTGTGACACCCAAAGTTTGGGTGAGATTAGGTGTAGCCTCCTGATCATTAGGACAAATTAGGTTTTGATCGGGACAGGCGTCACCTAATACTTGCTGATCGACTCAATGCAAAAGCGACCAAAGTGGCACCATTTAAGACTGAACATAGTAAAACGAAACGACTCCCAAGGAATGACTTCATTTAAGTGATCTAAGATAGAACTAATTTTTTGTACTTTCTTGGCATTTCGCTCTAAATCCTCGGCTGTCACGAAAAGTTTCATTCAATCCCCCATTACCAAAGGAATTTTATCCTAGATTGAAATTTTAGGGTTCTTTTGCATTTTTAGAGCTTCCCATTAAATGTAATCGAACCAATTATGAAAAAATGTTGGGAAAATGATACCCAAATCCGCACCCTCGAAAAACTCCGAGACACCCTCCAGTCTAAGCTTATGTCCGGCGAAGTGAGGGTTGAGGTATGAGCCATAGTAAGTTATCCTTTACCCTTTCATTCATAATGGGTTCACATAACTCTATTCGCTAACCGATATCTAAGAGGGAAGGAAGTCATGCTTAAAGATATATATTGTAAAAACCTTGGGCCACTTGAAAATGTTAGTTGGACGAACCTCGGAAAAATCAACCTCATCATTGGCAACAATGCCAGCGGCAAGACATTCCTCCTCAAAGCTCTCTACTGTGCGGTCAAAACAATAGAAGGAACCAGTCGTGGTAATAATCCTTTAAAAGCCGAAGAGATATTAGCGGAAAGATTGTTCTGGACATTTCAACCAGGAAAAATTGGCCTTGGTGAATTAGTAACCAAAGGTAAAAATAGCCTGGAAATCCAACTACATGGCCAAAAAAGAGGCTCCACCTTTTCTTTCCATTTTGGCTCATCAACAGAAAAAAAAATCTCCACCTTGCAGAACTCATTTTCTACAAGAGAGCAAAACTCAATCTTTTTACCGGCAAAAGAAGTACTTTCACTTTTTCACATCATAAAAAAGAGCCGTGACATAGATCATAGTTTTGGATTTGACGACACCTATCTTGATTTGGTAAGAGCCTTGGAAATTGAACCAACCATGGGACGCAATTACGAAAGCTTTGCCAAATCCCGGAAAGACTTGGAACAGATTCTGGACGGACGGATTGTGTTTGAAAATAACGAATGGGCCTTCAAAAAAGGGAATTCCAGGTTCTCTATTCATACCGCCTCCGAGGGTATAAAAAAAGTATCTATTCTTGACCGACTCTTGGGAAATCGTTATCTCAGTGATGATTCGGTGGTTTTTATTGATGAACCTGAATCTGCCCTGCACCCCGAAGCACTTACGAAATTTATGGATATTGTAGCGGAACTAGCCCGCGCCGGTATACAATTTTTTATCGCCACTCATTCTTACTTTGTGATAAAAAAACTGCACTTGATTTCTAAAACACAGAAACAAAGTATACCTTTTTTATCCATTGGTAAAGACAAAAACATCAGCTATGATAATCTTCTGGATGGCCTACCAGAAAATCCTATCATTCGTGAATCCATACGCTTGTACGAAGAAGAAGTGGAGCTTTCGTTTCAATGAGTAAAATTGAATTTAAAGACTCAGGGATGTGCTTTTCATTTCTTGAATCAGACTGTTACCGCATTGAAGACTCTCAAACTCACAAGGCAGTAGGCGACGGCATCAAAATTTGTGAATGCCTTGTAAAAAGGAAGAACAGCGTTCTTTTTATTGAAGCCAAAACGTCATTTTCAAACCCAAGAAATCACAAGGATTTTGCATCAAACATACAAGAAATTGTTGACAAGCTCCATAACTCGATTTGTATTTATTTGGGCCTGTTATGCGACAGACCCTTTGCTAAAAAAGACGATCTACCCCTGAACCTAAGGCCTTCTGCGGTCAAATCATCTCCTTTTAAGTGCTATTTGATTATAAGAAATCACCAAGAAGACTGGCTTGGAAGTGTCGATGAAGCACTTAATATTGCAATGAAACACTACAAGAAAATCTTTGCCATCGAAGATATCAAAGTTCTGAACGAAAAATTAGCGTTAAAATATAACCTCATCCAAGCAATTAGTTCAAATTGGAAAGAATTGTCTCCGCTGAGGTGAAGTGAACTTACCAAGGGCGAGAAGGGCGTTTGAGCTTCAACCTCCACTTCGGGCAGGAGAATGAGCTCACAATGTGATCCCCATAAATCCATTCAGCAAATCTCTTCCAGGACAAACAAAAAAGGTCTTCCTTTCGGAAGACCTCTCTATGTATAGCAGGGGTAGGACTCGAACCTACGACCTTCGGGTTATGAGCCCGACGAGCTGCCAACTGCTCCACCCTGCGGCGAATGTTGTAAGGACTACCTTACTCACATTGGCCGCGAGTGTCAAGCCAAGTCGAGTTGTTTCCACGCTTTTAGCAAAAAGTCATTTTCCTCCGGTGTGCCGACGCTAATGCGGACCCAATCCGGCATTCCAAAGCTGGCTAAAGGACGAATCGTCACGCCAGCCTCGGCTAACTTTTGAAACACCACAGCGGCGTCGGTTTTCACATGGACGGCGACAAAGTTAGCCTGACTGGGGAGCACCCGAAGATTGCGGCCCAGCTCGCGGGTCAAACGGTCTCGTTCCTGTCGGTTGTGTTCCACCGTATTCAAAATAAACACGGTGTCGCCCAAAGCGGCTTGCGCGGCGGCTTGACTGAGCGAACCGACGTTAAAGGGCTGACGCACCACCGATAAGTCGCGGGCAATGTTCGCCGACGAAACGGCATAGCCCACCCGCAAGGCGGCCAAACCATAGACTTTCGAAAAGGTTCGCATGACCAACAGGTTAGGAAAGCGTGCTAAAAGCTCAGGGGCTCGGGGAAAGTCCGGGGCGTCGGCGAAGTGGACGTAGGCTTCATCCAAGACGACCAAAACCTCCGGGGAAAGTTTTTCTAAAAACCCTTCCAGTGCTTCATGAGTAAAATAGGTTCCAGTAGGATTATTAGGATTGCACAAAAAGACCATTCGGGTTTTCGCGTCCACAGCTTGTCGAAACGCTTCCAGGTCAAAGGTGTAGTCTTTTAACGGGACTTTCTTAAGCGTTCCCCCAAACAACCGTACCGAAAATTGGTATTCCGAAAAGGTATGATTGGCGATCAGGGCATTGTCGTGCGGGCGAATATAAGCCCCAGCAATCAACGAGAGAACTTCGTCCGAGCCATTACCCACGGTAAATTGAGCTTCCGGCAGTCCCCAATGAGTTGAGAGGGCGCTCTTGAGAGCTTGGGCTCCGCCGTCTGGGTAGATATGACTGCGGTCCATATGGTCCCTCAGGGCTTCCATCGCTAGGGGAGAAGGACCCCAGGGGTTCTCATTCGACGCCAGCTTGATAGCGCCGGGTTTTAGCTTGCCGGCCACGTAGGGGGGCAAGTCAGCCAGGTCTTCGCGCAGTTTCATAACTTCACTTTGACGACCTGGCTAGCTTCGGTCAAGTGCCTGAGTCCCCTATAAGCCCACCCGTTTCATTCCGTTTTCGTCGTAGCGGGTTCCAGCTACTTCCGAAGGGGGAACTAGTGAGGCCAGCTCTTCGGCTTCTGCCTTGGTCAGTTCCAACTCGGTGGCGGCAATATTGTCCTTCAGGTAGGCTTCGCGGCGGGTTCCGGGAATGGGAACAATGTCCTCACCCCTCGAAAGTACCCAGGCTAACGCGACTTGGGCTGCGGTGGCTTTTTTCTTGTGGGCAAACTCTTCGATCTTATCGACAAACTTGCGGTTCTTTTCAAAATTCCCCCCTGACATGCGGGGGTTCACGGACCTAAAGTCCTTCTCGGCAAATTGATCGGGTTTTTTAAAGGCTCCTGTTAAAAACCCACGACCTAAGGGACTATAGGCGACAAAGGTAATTCCCAGTTCGCGGCAAGTATTCAAGATGTCCCCTTCCGCGTCGCGTGTCCACAAGGAATATTCGGTTTGCAAGGCCGTAATGGGGTGGACTTTGTAAGCTTTTCGCAAGGTTTCTGCTCCGGCTTCCGAAAGACCCAGGTACCGAACTTTACCGGCTTTGACCAGTTCGGCCATCGCCCCTACCGTTTCTTCAATGGGAACCTGTGGGTCCACCCGGTGTTGGTAATACAAATCGATGTAGTCTAAGCCTAAGCGTTTCAGGCTCATATCGCAGGCCGCTTTAACATACTCGGGGCTGCCGTTGACCCCCAGGTGGGCCCCATCGATCCGCCGCATATTGCCGAATTTGGTTGCGACAATGACATTCGATCGGCCGTGTTCTCTTAAAGCCTGAGCTACTAGCATTTCGTTATGACCCACGCCGTACATATCTGCGGTATCCAGAAAGTTGATACCTAAGTCCAGAGCCTGACGGATCAATTTGATAGAAGCCTGATCGTTCGAGGGCCCGTAGAATTCCGACATTCCCATACAGCCCAATCCCAAAGCCGAAACAGTTTGTCCCGTCTTGCCGAGTTGACGTTTCTTCATAATACCTCCTTGAAAAAAATAATCTCTTTAAAAAGCGAAAAGGATTATTCGCACCAGGTTCAAAGTACTGTTAAGAAAGACAAAAGACAAAATTTCAGGGGCCCCCGACTAGCCTAAAGGAAGGTAAATGTGCATTTTTATAACGAGTCATGCGTAGCCCTCGGCGTCCCTTATTGTCGCCTTTTGTCCTCTTATTTCTTCTCAATTTCTTTTCTTGGATGGCCATCAACGCAACTTCCTTAATTCCCCCCTACATTTCTGGTTTGGGTGCCAGCTCGTCTTTTGTGGGAGTATTTAACAATTTTGGCAATCTGGCCGTGGTCTTGGTTGTCGTGATCTTTGGGCGATCATTGGTGAAGTGGCCACGAGTTCAGCTCATCCGCCTCAGTATGCCGATTTTGATGGTCGCTTCAGCCCTGTCCTGGGTGCTTTCGGGGTCGCTCCCCAGCCTCAGCTTGTTGCGGATTTTGGGCTCTGTGGGGCAGGTTTTTGCCTCGACACTCCTTGTGAGTGTCCTTCTTGACGTCTCGCCACCCGAAAAACTCGCCAGCCGCATTGCCATTTTTAGCGTGGCGGGGATGCTGACTAACCCTTTTACCTCCTTTTTAGGCGAACTTTTGACGAAGCTTTGGGGTGCCCCTTCGCTGTTTGTCGCGGCGTCTTTGTTTGCGGCCGTGACGGCGGTGTTGGCTTGGGGGCTTCGAGAACCGACCCGTCAAGCCATAACCGTTGAGCCGCATGCCTTTCATACGGTGTTGCGCCGGCCCGATATGCGTTTACTCCTCGTCCTCGCTTTTGTATTTGGGGTGTACTACAACGCCCTCGTGACGTTTCTTCCGGGGTACACCCAAGCCAAACTTGGGGACGCGAATTTGAGTGCTTTTCTTACCCCCTTTTCGATCATTTCGGTGATCATTCGTCTTTTGGTTGGTTCTCACCTCGATAAACGTCCCCCCAGAGGGTTTCTCTTAGCCGCCTTTTTGGCTGTGTTGGTGTCCTTAGGAGCTTTAGCCTTGCCGATTGCTTGGGGGTGGATTATCTTGGCGGGGCTTTTGTACGGCGCAGGGCATTCTATCCTTTACCCTTTGATGAACTCACTGTTTGTGGTCAAAGGAGGTGAACATCAAAAGGCGGTATACTCGAATGCGTACATGGTGGCAAACCTCCTAGGGGCCGTTACCATGACCCCCTTATTGGGTGCTTTAAAGCAAAAGGCTGGGTTTGACGGAATGATTGTTGCCATGGCCGCTTTGGCGATCCTCTCGTTGGTTTTGATTGCGGTCACCCGTCAAGGTCAAAGCGTGGGTAAAAATCCCGAAAAAATCAGGTAGAAGTCGAGTATCAGCCCCAAATAACTCATATTGTAAAAGAAATCTTCGAGGGGAATGGTGCCAATTCTTACCCCCCAGATGGCTTTGGGGGCGTAGAAAATGGTCGGTAAAGAGGTATAAAGGCCGTTCACAACACCAAAAGCGCCAAACCCCAACAACATATACAACACAAAGCCCTGGGTTCCGATCAAAGCCGGCCTCTCAAGAGCTGTGGTGGCAAAAAACACCGCAGTGGCAGTCAGGGCCAAAAGAGTGTAACCTTGACGGTGCCAGAGTGCGGCCCCAGCGACAAACACCGCGGCAAGGGCTAATAAGGTTCCCGGCGGCATATCAAAGAGGATGCGGTCACTCCAGAGGGTACGAAACGCTTCGTAGCTAAACAACATGGCATAAGGCACGGCAAGAAAGAAGAGGTACTCCCCCAAAGGCAGTCCACCCCACGTCCAGTCTCCTGTCCAAACGGGGTTAAACTTCCAATGCCCTTTTTTGACCACCATGATATCCCACAGGACAAACAGAAAACCCACGACAAGAATAGACGCGAACATCGCAGGCCAATGAGTCCAAAAGTGCAACCGAGGGTCAAACGAAAAGCCAAACGGCACAGCGATCACCGCCAAAGCAATCAGGGAATACGTATGTTT
>JAJXVP010000109.1 GCA_021782055.1 bacterium
ACGCGGCGGCTATCCACGCTCCGGCAAAAATCACCGAAACCACAAACAACGGCTTTTCGGCCTGTTCATACTTTCGTCGAAACACAATCAGCAGGTGAAGTAAAAAAACAATCGGCACCGACACCCAAGGTGAAACCCCAAAGATCTGAAACCCGATGGCTGCTCCGGTGTATTCGACGATATAACTGACAATGTCGACTACCGCCATCGGAATGGCTGCTAGAATAGCGATCCGTTTACTGAAGTGCTCGCGGATGAGCTCGCCCAAGCCTTTTCCGGTAACGGCACCTACGCGGCCAGCCACCTCTTGAATCAAAAACAGTGGAACCGTTAGGGCCATAACAAACCAGATGAGTTTGGTCCCATATTGAGCACCGCTCTGCGCCGCAGTAATAACACTGGCGGCATCCACATCGGCTATCATGACCAGCCAAGCCGGACCCCATACTTTAAGAAGGTTCCATAGCCGAAACTTGGCAGATTTCTCGATAGCGACGTTCATCACCCACTCCTTGTGTCAAGGTAACACCAAAGCGCCCCGCTTGGTCAAGAGTTAATCTTGATTAACTTTAACATTCTGGATATCTGAGTCTCCCAGTGCTATACTGTTTGTATCCGAAAGGCCTTGGGGTCGGGGATAAGGAGAACGTCATGGCTCTCAAGCGACGCATTATTTACGCCCTGGGCGCTTTGGGCCTTTTCGCCTCTTGCTCTTCGCCAGTTTCGTCCGTCACCATCAAAGCCAAACCAACGGTGTACGCCTCGTTGGGTCAGTACAGCTATCAGGTTTCAAGCTACATCACCCCCAGCAAGATCGAATCGTTGATGGGCAACCCCACGGGGTTGTCGGTTTACAACTATCAGCCTACCCCGACTGGCTCGGGCACAGTACCCCAAGAGTACCTCTTTCACTACCCCCTGCTTTCGGTTCCGTTGAACGTGGGTAACAATTTGACAAACCTCAACCTCGCGAGCCAGATCAATACCAGCATTCCGGCTCAAAGCTTTACCATTCCCGCGATCAACCAGACGGTTAACGTCCCGGCCACCTTCGATGTGAATGCGGTGCTGAGGCAGGCCGTCAACAGCGGTTTGACTGCCCAGACGGCAACCATAGGGGAAACTGGCCTAGCTTCACCACCACCGGTCACAGTCCCAGTCCCCTTAAGTATTTCGTCGTTCAGCACGGTAACCGTGGCTACCGGTTCGCTAAACTTGACCTTTGGGGCGGTCAGCGGCGCAACCTCGGGTTTTACCCTCACCTTAACCCAAGTTGCCCTGGTTGCCGGTGGCCAAACCCTCAGTAGCACGGCCTCGAGCCTCAATTTATTGACCGGCGGGACGGCAACCTTGCCCTTTGCGGCCTCTACAACTCTGCCCAGTTCGTTTAATGTGGTATTGACCATTACCACGTCGGGCGGTACCACAGGGCACCAAGATACTTTTACCCTGCAAGCCTCGTTATCGAATGACTTTACCATTTCGTCAGCTAGCGGGGTAAATTTTTCAACCTCGGTCCCGGTCCCCGCCACTTCCATTCCTTTTAACTCAGCGAGCAACTTCGTCAGTGCCACGGTTGCACCTTCGCAAGGTCAGGTGGTTATCACCCCCGGGGCCTTGCCTTCAGCTTGGACCGGCTTTACACAAAGCACGGCGGTCAGTATTTCGCAGACGGGTGGCTTAAACCTGAATCAAAGCGGCAGTGGACCCCTAACCTTGGACCTCTCGAACCAAACTATCAGCGCCAGCACCATCAGACTTAGCGGATCCACCGCCGTCAAAGCGGTCAATGCGACAATTTCGGGGCTTAGCGGGCCCATCACGTTAACCAGCAGTGCCGCGATCACCGTTGGTCAATTTTCTAGCGTCATTGTCAAACCCGGATCGTCCTTTACCCCTAGCACCACCCTCAACTACAACCTGCAAACCAGCCTCAGCGCCCAGCAGTTCCAAATGTGGCAATGGGTGAACTGGATCAACTTTACCAGCCTAGGCTTTACCTTGAGTTTCACCAACAACCTCCCCGCTGGTAACGATATGAACATGACGATCAACTCGCAAGCCTTTGGCTTGTCTCAAACACAAACCTTGACTTCGAGCCAAACGACGACGGCGAGCTTTTTAAGCGGCAGCACCACCACGCCGTACCAGTACGTTCCCTCACACAACTATGGGGCCGGGGCTTGGGTGATCGACCTTGCCGTCACCCTACAACCCAAAAGCTGGAATGCCGCGACAGGGGAACTCACCCTTTATAACATCACACCCGGCTCAACACTCAACTTTTCAGCCACCTTGACACCGGTAACGACTTGGAGCCAAGTGAATATAAGCCCGCCAGCCTCGGGGTTCAGCGGTACCTACCCCACCAGCGGCAGTGTGGACCTTAGCGGTTTAACCAAATACCTGGGGAGCAATTTTACCTTCCCCACCCTCCCTGCCTATGTCTACCTGAGCGGGATTGACCCCACAAAAATCTCAGGGATGAGCGCTACCGTGACGGCAGACTACACCAACAGCGGTGTCCTGACGACGACCTATTTGTTGGGGACCTCAACTACTCCCAGTGGCATTACCATGTTGTCCTCGCCACCGACCTTTCCGCCCGACGGCAGTACGGTGACCAGTTATCCCCAACCGGTTAGTGCCACAATTAGTGACCTAAGCCCCCCTTTCAATGCCAAACCCACCGACTTGGTGCTAAAATACGACCTGAGCATGGGTAGCATCACCCTGACCCCCAGCGACTTAACCGGCACGTCTGGCACAACGCTTGAGGTGGACATAGCCATTCCCTTTCCGTTGCAGTTTATTATCCCCGCCAGCGGTGCAAGCCTTAGCTTTAACAGCGGGACCTCGGACTTCTTTGGCCGCACCAGCCCCACCAGCAACACTGTCAATAACCTTCTTGGCCAGCTGACTTCGGTAACACTAGCCCTCAACCTAGACAACACGAGCGGACTAACTGGTTCAGCGGTGTTTTCGGACAGTTCGGGTTTTTCGAAATCCTTGACCCTGGCGACCGGGCTGAGCACCGTACAGTTACAACTCACGCCAGCCGATATCTCTCATATCATAAACACGATTCCGTTTGCCCCTTCGCTTCAGGTAACCCTGAACCCCAGTGGTACAGCCGAAACCGTGACGCTACCCGCCCACGGAATTTCGGGTACGGCTTCAGTAACGGCAGTAGCCGATGTTAATCTGACTTACAACTTTTAAAGGGACGCCGCATGAAAACCTTTTTTCTGAACGCCTTGTTCTTGTTGCTCATGCTTGCCCCGGCGTCCTTGTGGGCGGACTGGCCCGACCGTGTTTTTGAAATCTCGGTGTTCAACGAAGCTCGACTCAGTAACAACTACTTTCCGGTAACCGCGTTCTTTAATAACCCTTTGGTCGTCGATTTGAACAATATGGCTCAAGCCCTCACCGCCGAGGGGCTTGTGATCTCGGCTTCTGCCAGCAACCGCATTGAGATCAACCTGGCTCCCTCCCCTCAGTTCAAAGCTGGCCTTTTTTGGGGTTCAGAAATCTATGGTTTTACCACAGTACCCGATGCGCTTATTGCCTTATTGGCAAACGGGACGGGAGCCTCGGGGTCAACCAACACTGGGGCTTGGAACCCTCAAAACTTTAAAGGCGATGTCTTTGCCGATATGGGCGCCTGGGCTGGGTTTCATTGGGGAAAGTGGCATCTCACCGTACGACCAGCCTACTATATTCCGCTGTTACACATTGACGATATTAACGCCTCGTATACGGTAAGCACGTCGCCGTTAACAGGCACCACCGCTACAACGCAAGCGAGCATTCCTATTTATAGTGTGATTCCGTTGCCCAACTCGTCGACAGCCGGCACTTATTCGCCCCTGAGTTCTGTGTCAGTGGGGCAAATTCTTAGCTCGGGCGGCATCGACCTCTCGGCAGACTTGCAGTATGAGCTATTCCCTTGGTTAACCCTGGGGGGACGTGTAGTGAACTTTCCTATTCAACAGGCCCGTCTTGATCAAGGCTCGATTTTACAAGCCACCGAAACCGTAACGACCGTAGACCCGTCGACCAACTCGGGGAATCCCTTTAAAACCACCTCGACAAGCTCCTGGACCCAAACCTTGGGGACGATCAGTGTAATTCGCCCGTTTGAAGCACGGGCAGTAGTTTCGTTGTACCCGTTCAGTGACCCCTGGTTGTCCTTCACCCCCAGTCTTGGGGTAGGGGTCTGGAACGGCGTTTACCTCAACGGCGGTCTTAACATGGTCATAGACGGTCGCCATTGGGCCCACCTGAGTTTTAACTCCGACTACCAGTATGGCTTATGGAGTCAGACCGTAGGTTTGGGCCTCAATGTTCGTCTGTTTGAAGTGGATTTAGCGGTGGGAGGCACCTCTACCGACTTTGTCCAAAGCTTCACGGACGGCGTCATGGCCGCCGTTGACGTGAAGCTAGGCTTTTAACGAAAGCTCGTCTCTATTTTGGGTTATTTACGGTTGCACCGCTTTGAGAACCGCCGACTCGAAGGTGCGGCTTACCCGCCCATAGAGCTTAAAGTCACCGTAGTCATCCCAAAGTGCCATCGAGATTCCATCGGCCCGGGCAAGCTGAGTCACCTGGGTATACCAAGCGATGCGCGAGGTCGGGTCGGTACTCATCCCATTGTACTGGTGGGTCACACCGTATTCCCCCATATACAAGGGAACGTTGTTTTGCTTACCCCACGCGGCGGCAATATCCAGCTGTGCTTTCATCGAAGCGATATCGTCTGATGAACCCCAAGTTCCTGACGACTGTCCGGCAAACGACCAGGGGTTGTAGTTGTGGAACGTGGCGATCAGGTACGGACCACCGGCGGCTGAGTCGACCGGTAACGAGAAGGTTCCGCCAACCAACGACGATAACGAGTTCCATTGGTTTGCCCCCACAATCACCACACGAGTGGGGTCGTATTTGCGGATGATATTCAAAATATCCTGGTTGAGCACTTTTAAATCGGCATTCGTCATGCCACCGGTTGAGCTACCCGCAGGCGGTTGCGGTTCGTTCAAAATTTCAAAGACGAGCTGAGGAGGCCAACCAGCAAAATGCTGGGCAATCTGCGTCCACAGGGCTTCGAAGCGGGGTAACTGAGCTGTCATCGCCGAACCTGTCAGGGTGCGGATCCAGTTCTCGTGGTGAGCGTTGATCACAACAGTTAAACCCGCATCAATGCCCCAGCCAGCAACCTGATCGACCCGAGCCAAAAAGGCGGGGTTGATCGAATAGGGGCTGGTGGCGCTTAAGCGGTCCGAGGGGTTCGACGCCATGCCCCAAGTAATGGGAACACGCACCGAGCTGAACCCCAGGTTTTTATAGTCGTCAAAGAAGGTCTTTTGGGCAACCACTCCGTTGGTCCACGAGCCTTCATCCCCCGGCCAGGCGTCTAAATCGTTGCCGAGGTTGATTCCAGTTCCCAACCAGGAATTCACCTGAGCTGCCGAGGGCACGGTGGTGTTCACGGTTACCGTATAGGTTGACCCATCAGAGACCTTATAGGTCACCGGCGCTGAAAAGTCCTGAGCCCCGCTGGGCGACACGGTGAGTCCGGTCGCGGTGGTAATCGAGGGGGTCAGGCTGGTGACACTGGTACCTGGGGGCAGGTACAGGGTCACGGCATGGGTGAAGCGGTTTACCACCGCCCGATAGTTAACACTCTGCACATTCACCGAAAAGCTGACAAGGCTTTCGGGAAGTGGACTAGCCCCCGTCACAGGGACATACGAGTCCGCCACAGAATGAGACGAGGCTGTCACCGTCGAACAGGCGGTAACCAGCCAAACCAATGATAACGCCAACAAGATATGTTTCATAAAAGGATTGTAAATCGATTTCCTAAAGTTGACCAGCAGAATTTTTTCTAATCGTTGAGGCCCTTGCCGGCCAAAATCCGCTCGCGGTGCTTCTCGATGCGGGCAAGCCTGGTCTTGGCTTGCTTAGGTTCGCCAAAGTGCAACAAGTACGCCCGTTGACGCCCGGGGGTCAGGGCATGAAAGGCCTCGACAAACGCAGGGTCCGAATCCCATTGGTCTTGCAACTCGTCAGGAACAGGAAAGTCAGCCGTGGGTTTAAAGGCGACCTTTTGCCCCGACCTTTCGACGGCAACGGCTTCACGAAGGTAAGCTTTGAGCACTTCTTGCCGCGAAGCGATCTCGTCAAGGCTAGTGAACCGAATTTGACGGCTAGCCTGAACATTCTCGGTTTGAATGATCAGCAGGTTCTCAGGATCTTGCATCAAGGCCCCTTTAAAAAACAGCAAGGCACAGTACTCTTTAAAGCCGTGAATCAAAACTATATTTCGGTCGTTGAGCGTGTAACAAGGTTGGCCCCATTTAATAGTCTCGTCCAGGCCGCTCGACAGTGCGAGTTGGCGCAACAGGGCAAACTCGGCTGTCCAACGGCCGGCTTGCTCGATCAAAGCTTCGACAGCGGGATTCATAGCCCCTCCTGAGGCGTTATTATAGCCTCGGCCGCCGGTAAAAAGATACGGACCAACGTTCCCTGGCCCTGCTGAGATTGCACAAAAATAAAGCCGTGATGCTGAGTCAGAATCGAGTAGCTGGTCGCTAAGCCCAAACCCTGTGCCTGTGGTTTTGTCGTGAAAAACGGGTCAAAGATCCGTGGTAAATGCTCGGGGGCAATTCCCACTCCCTGATCGTAAAACTCAAGCTCAACGTAGCGCCCTGGAGGGACTTTGTCGCCCTCGGAGGCATCGACCACCCTATTGTGGGCACGAAGTGTCAAAACACCGCCCTGGGGCATAGCTTGCCTGGCGTTAAGAACAACGTTCTCGATAACCTGAGAGATCCGCGCTGTATCGATAAGGCAGGCGGCCAGCCCCTCGTCAACATCGTAAGACACCTGGACATGCGAGCCGCTGAGAGCCAACTCAACTGTTTCACTCACCAGCGGAAACAGAGGCGACAGCCGAATCTCGGTATTTTGCCTTTTGGCAAAGGTCAGCAACTGCCCGGTGAGTTTACGGGCACGGTCAATGGCCTGCTTGGCTTTACTCAAGTATTTGGTGACGTTCTCGTCTGTACTTAACATACCGGCAATATCAATAAACCCAAAAACTCCTGCCATCAGGTTATTAAAATCGTGGGCTATACCGGCGGCCAAGGTACCTATGGATTCTAGGCGCTGAGAGTTGATCAAACGCTCTTCCCACACCGTACACTCGGTAACATCGGTGGCTGTCAAAACGAAGGCTGGACCGGAATGCTCATCTTGCCGCACTAGGCCCGCGCTAAAAAACAACACCAAGGGTGCCTCGTTCCTGGTAAAGGTAAGAGTCCCCGACCACGGCCGCCCCTCGGCTAAAGTCTGCCACAACTGCTCGACCAAATGAGGTTCACGAGCATGAGTCAAGAAGCTCCACTCTTGTCCCTCGACAAGGTTACTGTCAAACAAGGCTAGGGCTGACGGGTTGGCATACACCAGTTGGTGTTGTGGGTTAAGGATAAGAACCGCTTGCCCCGCTTGCTCGACAGCGGCGGCTAACCGACGGGCTTCGGCCTCGGCTTTTTTCCTTTCGGTAATATCTTCGTAGGCAATGAGCACGCCCTTTTGTAAAAAAGGTGCCGCATTAACAATGATCCAGGCCAGATCGTCTTGGCCGCGATAGACTCCCATTTCAACGTTTTGAACAGGCCGCTGTTCCCTTAACGCGATTATGCTAGGGTATTCGTCAGGAAGCATCAGCGAGCCGTCGGGGTGAATGATCTTCCAGTCCGTTCCTCCGATACTTCGTTGTCGGTGAGCTTCGGACGTCACACCAAGAATTCGCTCCGCCGAGGGGTTAGAATAGATTATTTTACCGTCGATATCGGTGATCGTGATACCAACCGGCATCGTTTCGAACATTTGGTAGAAATTCGCTTCGCTCGTAGATAAGTGGTCGCTTAGCCAATACCTTTGCGACAGGTCGCGGATAATCATGCTGGTAAAAACTTGGCCCTCTAGCCCTTTAAAGAGTGAGGAGGAGACTTCACCTTCAAAACGACTGCCATCTTTGCGTAAAAACGTTAACTGCCCTACCACACGGCCACTTTTACGGCGGCGTTCTAACAGTAGGGGCAAGCGAGGGTCAGACTGCTCAACCAACAAGCCCCGCCCCCCTTCACGAATTTCTTTTTCAGAATAGCCAAACATCCGGCACGCCGCCGGGTTGGCACTGATAATCCGACCATCGGGAATGGTAGTTAAAACGGCATCAACGGCCGAATTAATCAGCAAGGTGCCTTGGGGGAGTTCATTTACACTGCTCAACGCCTCATCACCATTCATATCACTACTCTACATCAAAATTTTTTTGTACCGAATTTAAAGTGCTGAATATAGCTTTCAGCAAGGGTTGTAACCTCTGTCTAGGAGGCCGCCATGACAGACATTCAAAACCCCTCACAGCTACAGCAGTGGGAAGCCCAAATTAACCAGCACCTACGGCAAAGTCTGGGCGTGACCATGGGGACTCTGGCACTGGTTTCGCTCACCCTTTGCTTTTGGCCCAGCTATTC
>JAJXVP010000110.1 GCA_021782055.1 bacterium
CGTTTTCGACAGGAGGGATGAAAACCAAAATTCGGGCTGTCTTAATCGCCGAAAAGGCAGGCTGTACCACGGTGCTTGCTCATGGACGAGAAACCCAAGTCCTGACTCGTATTTTAGGGGGCGAAGAACTTGGGACGGTTTTTTTGGCGAAACCCCGGTTGCGCAACCGTCTGAGATGGATTCTTCATTCACGTCCTCAGGGGAGCTTGACTGTCGATGAAGGCGCGTTAGAGGCGTTATATCACCGAAAAAGTCTACTTCCCCGTGGAGTGCTCGCTGTCGAAGGAGAATTCGAGAAAGGGAGTGTGGTTTCGGTGAATGGTGTGCTCAAGCTCGTGACAAAATTCTCTTCTGACGAGTTACGCCACTTAGCCGGCAAGACTAGTCTAGAAGTTGCCCAGATTCTGGGGCGAAAAGACGTTGTTGCCAGGCCCGAGGACATGGTCTTTCTGGATTCTCCGGCAGGAGTTTAGGAGCCAATCGGGCTCCGTTAGCGTTTAAACAGCGCTCTAAGTTGCTCCCAAAAGCCCTTCCCTTTACGGTGGGAATAGTCGAGGGCTGCGTCCTTGAGCGAAACTTTTTCACCGTACTTTCGTTTTAACTCGTCCCAATGACGGACGATCCAAATGTACAGGTCAGCTTTGGTTCTGCCGGGAAAACGAGTTATGATACCCTCGTGACCGATGGTTTGAATAAGGGGCAGAAACACGTTGTAATACCAAGATAAAGCGGCATCTTGAAAGCTAATTTCATCGGTCATGTTCAAGTTCATGTAGTACTTATGCCCTTGAATATGCTGAAGAATTTCATCAAAACGGCCTGGATCAGAAAACTCGAGGTGTTCTAAGGGGATGATCTGATCGAGGTGGGTCTGGTCAACAAACCTATCCTTTTCATATTTGAGAAGCTTATCGCGCAGTTCTTCGAGGGTTTCGTTATGCTCTAACTTGTAAGCGGTTTTAAGCTCGGTGACCTCGGCGTCAATCGCTTCAACCCCTTGCGACTTGGCCACCGAAACCCGATGGTTGCCATCACGGACAAAGTACGAATCCCCCACCTTGTACAGCTTAATGGGCGGCAGAATCACATCTTGGATATGCGCTTTGTCCACAGATTCCCACCGTGAGCGCATATATTCGTTTCGGGGAAGAAAAGCCACATTAAAGTCTCGGTAGCGGCCTTCCGAACCAACAATCTTGTCGATGGGGATCACTTGCATCCCCCGGTAGATTTCGGCGTTGGGACGTAAAAGAGTTTTGACTTCGTTAAAATTGAGCAGTTGGTTTTTTTGCGGGCGAAGAAAATGCACCACACGAGAAAAAAATTCTCTTGTTCGGGCTTTGTTGAAGTCGAGGCTAGCCTGCATTTTTGCCGATTCCATGGGCATCATACATCGTACTCCAGAACAAAATGGTCATAACAATTGATCACTTCGGTTTTTTTATAGAACGTTCGGCGCACATCGTTGAGCTCATAGAGGTGAATGTGCCCGTGAATAAGATATTTGGGTTTAAACCATTGCATAAAGAGCAAAAACGCCTTAAAGCCGGTGTGACAAAGGTCACTTTTGTCGTGGATTCCTCGAGGGGGGGCATGAGTCAGCAGGATGTCGAGCCAACGACCATGGACAAGCCGATTCCACAGCAAACGGGGAAGCAAATGAAAGATCCGCAACAGCATCTGAGTTTCGGTGTATTGGTGTTCCCCGTCGTTGTAGCGCATGGAACCACCTAACCCAGCAATCAAGACCTTTTGCGTCTTCCGGACACGGTCTTCGAGGTAGGTCGAGCCAAAGGCGGTTTGGGCGCGAAAGTTCTCATCGACAGTCATTTCAGAGGGCGAAGTTTCTCGTCGTTGAAAATGCCTTAGGCGTGAAAGATTGTGGTTACCGAAGATGAACAGCAGGGGAACATTCAAACAGCTGACAATGTAGCTGTAATATTCCATGGGCAAGTCGCCGGCACCCAAAACGAACGAGACTTCTTTATAGCGGCTTTTGATCTGGGTGCTGTAGACCAGCGGATCAATGTGATCAGCGACACAGAGAATTTTCATGGGGCGGTCCTCAGAAATCAGCCTTCTTGAGCAAATCTTGTAGTTGATCCTTACCGATCAACTCGTAGGGGCGGGTTTCTGCGAACGTCTGTGCGGCTCGCGTAAAGGCGGTATTGGTGATCATGTAGCATTTATTGGCGCCAAGGCGACGAATCTCCTCGAGAACTTCTCGTAAAACGGGTTCGTCAAGGTTTGAGCTTGTCCTAAAAAAATGCATCAGCTTGGGCATCTTTTTCACATTGCGCCATTTTTCGGACTCGTTTTCAATCGAAACGATGCGGACTGCTCCCCCTGGCAGCTCCTCACAGCTTTGCACCGAAAACCCCATTGCCGCTGTGATTTTCTGGCAGATTTCCATGTACTTTTGCTTCGAGCTGGTGACGTAATCCTTGATGCGGTCATCTAACCGGAGATCTTGGTAAGCCGAAAGCTTTTCCGCTACGTCCTTAAAGGTAGGCTTTTTTGAATAGATTTTTTCCCACTCGGTGATGGCCCTATCAATGTTGCGGGTCTTTTCATAACAGTGGGCTAGAAAGTAACGGGCAAATAAAACGTCCTTATCGGCATCGTCGGTCGAAAGCTTCACAGCCCGTTCCAATTCGATGATGGCCCTTTCATAGTTTTTTTGAGCCAAGAAGCAACTACCGCGTTCTACCAGAGCTTTGACCTTCAGATCAGGGTCCTTTACCGCCTTTTCAAAAGCGTTTAAGGCTCCGCCATAGTCATGGGACTCTTTGAGTAAACGGCCTAAAAAGAAAAACGCATTGTAGTTCTCAGGGGCCAAACGCAGGGCGATTTCGAGTTCTTGACGGGCTTCGACAGGGCGGTTGGCACGAAAGAACAGCATTCCAAGCTTTAAATGGGCGTCAGCGTTGTTGGGGTCGAGCTCCAAAGCCTTTTTGTAAAACTTGTGGGCTTGGTCACCTTTATTGCGCTCTTCGAAAATGGTTGCGGCGCGGAAATAGTAATCGCCGACATTCGGGTCCAATTTAATAAGCAGTAAGTACTCTTTGAGCGCCTCTTCATCTTGGCCGAACCTTAAGTACAGATCGGCAATGCGTTTGCGGTAGTCTTTTTCAACGAGATACCCCTGAAAGATGCCGATTTGATTGACGGTTTTCAATTCCATCAAGGCTAGCTCGGCTTTGTTGTCGGTCAGATAGGCTAAGCCTAAAAAATAGTGGGCCTCGGCATTCCGTGGGTCTTTCGCTAACAACGCTTTCGCTGCTTTGATGGCCGCTTGGGCCTTTCCTGCCTTGACAAGATCGGCCAACGCCGAGATTCTTTTCGGTGTCAGGATCGATCTGAGGAGAAAAAAGACGGCAACCCCGACGGAGCAGCCGAGAATAATAATGATGAGAACCAGTATCGGTGACATAAAAACTCACTTTGTATCGTATTACTTAGCCCGGCTGTTGTCAAATCGAGGCGTTTGGCTGGTTGGTATTCTTTTGTCGAGTTCTAGCCTTTGGGGTGTAGACTATTTTGCCGACGGTGAAAAAGCTCTTGCGGAAAATCACCTCGACAAAGCGCAGACTTACCTCGAGGCGGCGCTGGCTCAGGGACAAATTTCTGAAAAATTGTATCTTGACCTCGGTTTAGTCTACCAAAAGCTCGGTTTGGTCGGCGAAGCCTTGAAAATGTTTCATAAAGGAGCTGATCTGGGTGGCCCTTTGCAGTACTTGCTTGAGTATGACGCCGGAGCCGTTTCGTTTGCTCAAAAAGATTGGAGCTCGGCTGAACAAGCCTACACGGCCGTACTCCAGCTCCGTCCTCAGTTCGCTGAGGCGGTGCTCAATCGGGCTAATACAAGGCTTGAGGAGAAAAACTGGCAAGGAGCCCTTGCCGACTATGAGTCGTACCAGAGCCTGGCCCCGCAAAATCCGCAAAAGGCGGTCATAGCTCAGGTCATTGCTCTCCTAAAACAGGCCCAAGCGGATGCCGAGGCCCAAAAGCTGGCCGATGAGGTTCGCCAAAAGCAAGAAGCCCAAGCTAAAGCCGAGGCCGAGGCCAAACAGGCTGCCGAGAAGGCCCAAGCCGAAGCCATGGCCGCCGCCGAAAAGAAGCGTCAAGAAGCAATTCTTGAAAAGATTCGCCAGAGCTTAAAGGGTGTCAGCGGCGACTCGAAAGCCTTGGGAACGGGACCTGCTGGCGTTAAAACCGACGATGGAGACTTTTCGCTGTCACCTTAGGGTGAAAAAAAGTGTAAGGAGCTAAAACTGATGAAAAAATGGTTGGGGTGGATACTTGCAGGAGGAGCTTTACTCCTGTTGTTGGCCGGGGGAGTGGTTTGGGTCGTTGGGCACAACGATGGTGGTAACATTCGGGCCAACACTTTGAAGCTGGCTGCCGATTATGGGAGCCACGGTGACTATCAACGGGCCTTAGATTTGCTAGATCAATTGCTCATTAAAAACGCCTCCGACCAACAGGCGATGGCTTTGCGAGACAAGCTTTTGGCGGAACAGCAAACTGCGGAACAAACCGCAAAAAACCAACAGCTGAATGCCCTGCAATCGGCCAACTCCGAGCTACGCAATAGCCTTAACTCGCTGTCGCAAAAGTTCAACACGCCCTCGTCTTCGTTTGGGGGCGATTCCGCCGCTCAAGAAGCGGCACAACGGCGTGTCGAAGCACAAAAGGCCGAAGCTTTACGTCTGGAACGTGAAAAATCCCAAGAAGCCCACCTCAGTGCTGCCCAACGGGCCAAACAAAAGTTAATTGATCAGGGCATTCAGCTTATGAATAACGGTCAATACGCCCAAGCCCGTGAAAAATTTTCTCAGGTTCTTTCACAAGACCCCAGCAACGGTGAAGCCAATATCCGCCTAGGCGAGAACTACTTTCTAGAAAACCCTGGTGACCCCAAGGCTCGTCAACAGGCACTTGATGCTTTAAGCCAAGGGTTATCGGCCGCCCCGCGTAATGCTCATGGCTTTGCTGTGCGGGGTGATGTCTATGCCGAATCAAAAAACTGGCCGGCCGCGATCAGCGACTATCAAACCTCGCTTCGCCTTGACCCCAATAATGCCCAAGTTTGGTATTCGCTGGGTAAGGCCTACTTTATTTCACGGCGGTATCAAGAAGCCGCCGATGCTTTTAGGACCTCGCTCCGTTATGACGAAAAAAACGCGTTGACCTACAATGCCTTGGGCAGTTCTTACGCCCAGCTGGGGAACGACCACAAGGCCCAAGAAGCTTTTACCCGCGCAGTCGAATTGAAACCGGGCTTTGCTCTGGCTCATTATCAACTGGGTCGAACTTTGGCTAACCAAGGAAAAATGGAAGCCGCTCTTCGCTCGTTTCAAAAAGCGGCACAGCTTGACCCCAATTCCGTGACCTTTGCGGCAGGTTTGGGTGCCGCCTACTACGACCTAGGACGTTATAAAGACGCCGAGGCACAGTATGCTCGTTCCGTGGTGCTCAATGGTAGCCGGGCCGACTTGGTGTACAACCTCTCCACTTGCCAGCTTCAGCTAGGCGAAATCAACCAAGCGCTAGACAACGCTCAAAAAGCTACCTCGATGGATGCTACCGTGCCTGAGTATTTTTTTAACCTAGGGCAGTGTCTTGAAAAGGTGGGGTCGCCCGACTTGGCGGTCTCAGCCTACCAGAATGCTCTTCAGCTCAAAGCCGATTATGCGGCTCCTCGTGTCCAAATTGCGCTGATTCTTGAAAAGAAAGGCGATCTTGACGGTGCCATGACGCAACTTCGCAAGGCCTATGACGCCGCCCCCAGCAACGCCGCCGTGGTGAATAACCTCGGGCAGGTGTACTTGAAAAAGCATTTAGCGTCTGAAGCCGTAGACTTCTTTCACAAAGCCTTAACGCACCAAAATGATACCCCCGATATCCGCTACAACTTAGCCTTGGCCTATATTGCGGCAGGTCAAAAGGATTTAGCGTTGGCTGTACTCGAAGATCTGGTTAAGCTGTTTCCCCACTATTGGGATGGCTGGTATCAGCTAGGAAGCCTGCAATTCGACCTGGGGCACAACACCGAGGGCAAGAAAACCTATCAGAAACTTTTGGCCGAAGATCCTTCATACGCCCATAAGGCAGAAATCGAGGCGGTTCTGGCGAAGTAAAGAAACCCCACGGGCAAAGGGTTGAACCCGGACGCCTAGACCAGGCGTCCGATTCGTTCAAAAAGTTCTTGGCGAGTCAAGGTCACCCAAAGTGGTCGCCCATGGGGACAACGGGCATTTTCGAGACGAAAGGCCCGGTTAACGAGGTCACGGGCGGCTTGTGGCGCCAAGGGGTCGCCATCCATAACGGCAGAGCGGCAAGCAAGGGTGGCGTACAAATCCTTTTCAATATCTTCGGGCGGTTTGACAAAGGTCGTTAAGAAGTCGATCACCAGACTTTCGCGTTCTGCCACGACTTGCGGCAAGCGGAACAGCTCTACCCCTTCATCGGGGAAGCGTAAACCTATGCCCAGAGTTTCCCATTCTTGTTGGCGAAGCCTCAGCTGTTGAAGCACCTCAGGTTCAACCCAAAAGCGGCGCGGGAACAACAGCTCCTGGGCTTGCCCGGCGCCCGAACGTAGCTCATCGTACAACAAGCGTTCGTGAGCGGCGTGCTGATCGACCAGGTACAAGATGTCATCTTTTTCAACAACCAGAAAAACCCCAAGAACTTGGCCCAGGTAGCGAAAAGGATACGAAACCTCGGGTTGAACAGGGGCAGGTGCCAGATCGCTATCCCAAACAGAGGTTGAGGGTAACTGAGCCCGACCCCTCAGAACAGGAGCGCGTGCCTCGGCGGCTTCCGATTCAAACGCTAGGCGAGGAGCTGAAATGGGCAGGTCGGGTACCGTTGGGGAAGCTTGAAACAACGGAGCAGAAGGTACGGTTCTTTGCAACCCTGCACGAACAGTTTGAACAAGGGCCCGGTGTAGAGAATCTGCACCCCTAAAGCGGGCTTCGCGCTTGGTAGGGTGAATGTTGAAATCGACGAGGTGGGGGGCGACTTCAAGAAAAACAGCGGCATAGGGGTAGGCACCGCCGGGGAGCCAGCCTTCGAAGGCATAGCTGACGGCTTGAACAAAGGCAAATTCTTGAAGGGGCCGCCGGTTGGCCCAAATATGAATTTTTTTACGGTCACTGCGGTGAGCAGGGGGAAGAAGTGCCCACACGGTCCACTGAGCGTCGCTGTCCCCCCCCTGAAACTCCCTAAGGTTGGTGGTGTCATCCCAAGGGGCACCCCAGAGTTGACCGAGCCGCTGTCCCAAGGTTTGCGGTTCAACCTGCAGGCGGAGTTTGCCGTCGATAATAAGACGAAAGCCGACTTCGGGAAAAGCCAGGGCCTTTTCATCAAAGATCTTGCGACAGAGTTGACTTTCGGCCGAAGGGGATTTTAAGAAGCGTTTGCGAGCGGGAAGTTCATGAAATAACTCGGTGATCCGAACCGTTGTTCCTCGTGGCGAACCCGCTTTTTTGACGGCCTCGGGACGCCCGTTGTTGACTTCTAACCGATAACCGCTGGCTCCGTCACGAGCTGTAAGGATGCTGAGGCGCGAACAGGCGGCAACACTACCCAAGGCTTCGCCACGAAACCCTAAGCTAGTCAGCGAATCAAGGTCTTCGAGTGTATGAATCTTGCTGGTAGCATGAGGCAACCAGCATAATTCCAAATCTTGTGCAGACATCCCCCAGCCATCGTCGGTCACCTGTAGGGCTTCTAGGCCGCCGGCATCCCAGCGAACCTCAATCTGCCGGGCCCCAGCATCGAGGGCGTTATCTAAAAGTTCTCTCAGGAGTGAGGCCGGGCGTTCAATGACTTCGCCGGCAGCGATACGGCGTGCCACGGCTTCGGGCAGAACTTGGACGGGGCGGGGCGCGGGGGTACTCACGCGCTCAGTGTACACGGTGAAGGCCTCGTTGCTCTAGAAGCTTAGCTTCATGTCCAAGGTGGCTTCTAGACCCACAAGGTATTGGTATTCGTTCCATTGATTGCCCCACTTAAGGGTTAAGGTTAGGGAACTGGCGCGCGAAACGGTTAAAATGGCTGCGTAAACGGCCTCGAGCTTTTGCAGGAGGGGCGAAGGAACCGAGCCACTGCCAAGCAGAATATCGAGGCTGAATTGGTCTTCTAGGGTTCGAGGAAAATCAGGAGCACTAAACCAATCGGGAAAGGTAAAGGGGAGGTGGGCCGGGAGCTGGATATCCCAGCCGGGGGTCAGCTCGAGGGTGGTCAGACTCGTTTGTGACCACTGTGCTGTAAACTTGACAGGCAGTTGGACGTTCTCACGGCTGGTGAAGTACACCTTGGGTAAGATTGAGGCGGCTATTTGAGCATTTTGATCGGTAGCCTGACTGCCCGTTGCCACGCTGGTTTGCAGGTTCCACGACCACTGGTCGGTTTCGTACCAAGGGGCAATGGGGTCAACTCCTTCTCGGCCAAAGAGGTTGTTGGCTTGGGTCGTCAGAGTCACTTGGGTTTGTTGGTAGGTTAGCAGGCTGGTCAACTGGCGCTCTTGGCGATTTA
>JAJXVP010000111.1 GCA_021782055.1 bacterium
ACAATACAGCGGACGGAAAGATTGGCATTGACTGGTCCGATGTGCTTTCGGTGGGGATCAATGAAATGGACGATGAGCACAAAGAGCTGTTCCGTCGCATCAATGCGCTTCTCGTTGCGCTTTTGCAGAACAGCCCCATGCCCGAAGTCCTTCGGTTGTTTGATGCTGTGGGTGACTATGCTCAGGAACATTTTAGGGATGAAGAAACGTTGCAACAAAAGTATCAATATCCCCGTATGCCAGGGCACAAAGAGCTCCATGCACAGTTTCTTCAGGAGCTAGGAAAGATCCGTTCTCGCCTGACCACCGAAGGGTTTCATACGGGAGTCCTGATTCACATCCAGGATAAAGTCGTCCAATGGCTGTTAGAGCACATTGGACGAGTCGATAAAGACTACGGTATGTTTATTCAGAACCTTTCTGACAGCAAGGCCTCGAAAGCTTCTGTCAGCTCGGTGTAATTCCGTTTTACAGGTATCTGGGGGAACTGAAGGGTAATGCTTTCTGGGGGGCAATAGAAGAACCCGGCATCTGCCTCGAGCAACATGCCGGTGTCATTATAACTGTCACCGGAGGCAAAAACCTTCAATCCCATGGAATGAAAGGCTTGAACCGCAAGTTTTTTGCCGTCTTTTTGGCGGAGACGGTAACCAGTAACTTGGCCCTCGTGACCGACTTCGAGGGTATTGCAGAAAATGGTGGGTAAGCCGAGTTTTTCCATCAAGGGGCCGGCAAATTGGGTGAACGTATCGGATAGAATCACCACCTGGGTTTGGCGACGTAGACGATCGAGAAAGTCTTTCGCACCGTCCATGGGCTCCATGCGGCGAATGACATCTTGAATATCTGTGAGCTTAAGGCCATGTTGGGCCAAAAGCTCTATGCGTTTTTTCATCAAAACATCGTAATCGGGAACTTCACGTGTTGTGAGGCGAAAATCGGCAATCCCCGTGATTTTACTGAATTCAATCCAGATTTCGGGGACAAGCACCCCTTCTAAGTCAAGTGTAATAACGTTAAGCATGGCCTCAGAGTACCGTCTCGCGTTGGTTTTGACAACGGGCTGTTCGCACACCATAATACAGAGTATGGCCCTTGACCGCCACTTTTTTGTCATCAACGGATTGGCATTGCTCCTTGCTGTGGCCGGTATTGTTATCCCTTTATGGATTGTCTCGGAAGGTAACGTGAGCCTTCTAGAGGCTCCGGCTCTCGTAACCATGTTGCTATGTTGGTTAGCGGCCGGGGTGTTTTGGTGGAGAGGTCGTACTTGGCTTGTGGCTTGGGAAGATCACCAGCGCTCGCGTCGAGCTTTTTACACGATAGATCATGGCGGCGAAATGGTCTATTGGGTTAGTGCCGAAAATTGTATTCTTGACGTGAACGAAAGACTCTTACGGACCTTGGGCTACGACCGCGCGGCCTTGCTTAAAAAGTCTCCTGTCTTGATTGACCAGAATTGGTCGGATGAGAGGGTTTCCGAATGGCGCCACGATTTAACGGAAGGCTCACTACTTGCCCAAAGTTCGACGTATGTGGCCTGGGATGGACGCTCCATTCCCGTCGATCAGCGCCTAACGGTTTTTACCGAAGAGGGCCGCAAAATCCTCTGCGTCTTTGCTCTTGATGTGACAGGGCCTAGACGTGTCGAGCGCGAACTTGAACAGACTCGCAATTTGTTGAGTTTGTTTTTGGAAGGCCTAACCGCAGGAGCTTTTATCCGTGACAAAGAAGGAACCTTTCTGTACTGCAACCGCAAGTTTCAGGAGTGGATCCCCCAAGTTAAGGTTGGCAAAACTCTGTGGGACCTTTTTGACCACTCTGAAGCGGACCTTTACCACGAAGAAGATTTGTTGGTGCTCGAAACGGGCCCACACACATTTGACAACTCTCCTCCCCCTAACCCCGAGGGGCCCTGGTTTGAGTTTCTGAAATTTCCTATTCTCCTTCCCGATTCCCCGCCCCTCATCGCTGGAATTGTGATGGACATAACTTCCCGTCGAAACTCTGAGCTTCAGGTCGCGGAAACGAACGCCTTTCTCGAGGCGGTTCTTAAACAATCGCCTATTGGTATGATTGTTCTTACCCCTCAGCGTACCGTACGAACTATCAACGCTGGCGCCCGTGAGATTCTTGGTTTTGATGAGCCTAGCCGGGTTTGGACAACGATGACAAACTTGTGGCCAGAAGCAAAACTCTTTTCGGCCCAAGCCTGGAGCGAACGGCGCGAATGGCGTCATGCGGATGGTTCACTGAGGTCTGTGCTGGCCAATATTGCCCCGGTTATGGACGACAAGGGAGAGCAGTTGGCCCTCTTGGTGATGTTGCAGGATATCTCAGAACTTCAAGAAGCCCAAAAAGCACTCCAATTGATGAATCATCATTTGGAAGCCTTGGTTGAAAACCGTACCAAAGCCTTGTCAGAGTCCAATGAGGCATTGCGGCACAGCCTTGTTGAATTGCAACGAGCGCAGGATCACCTTATTCAACGCGAAAAGCTTGCCTCGCTGGGGTCTCTGGTGGCTGGTGTTGCCCACGAAATCAATACACCGGTTGGCGTGGGTGTAACCGCGGCCAGTTACCTCCGGGAACGAACGCAAACTCTGATGCTGGCCCTAGATTCTGGACAAATTAGGCGGTCAGAACTGGATGCGTACCTGGATGTTGCAAATCAGTCAACCGCCATTCTTTTGGCCAACCTAGAACGAGCCTCGAACCTCATCAAAAGTTTCAAAATGATTTCTGTGGATCAAAGCACCGATCCCTGTCGGGCCTTTCCCCTTAAGGCCTATCTCGAAGAGGTGTTAGTTACCTTACGTTCCCCTGACGCGTCGTTGAAAGTTACAGCCCAAGTCGAAGGGGATCCCACACTGCAGATGACCAGCTACCCAGGATCGCTTGCTCAAATTGTGACTAACCTTTTTATGAATTCGTGCGTCCATGGCTTTGAAGGGCGCCAAGAAGGGCATATCTTGTTGTCCTTTCGTGCGGAACAAGACCGTGTGCACCTGACTTATTCCGATGACGGAAAAGGCATGACAGACGAGGTTCTGTCGCAGATTTTTGAACCTTTTTTTACCACGAGGCGTGAGTTGGGGGGCTCTGGCTTAGGGATGAACATTGTTTTTAACCTTGTTCACCGTAAATTAGCGGGCACAATCGAAGTCTGGTCAAAACCGGAAGAGGGCGTAAAGTTTACACTCGACTTACCTCGGGAGTCACCGCTTGAGACCCCCGCCGATGTAGGCTAGGCCACTTGTGGATCCCAGTGCCCCCTTCAACGCTCACCGTGTCAGCCTGACGGTTCGCGGTAATCAAGCCTTTTTTGCTGTTCCATGGACAGCTTTGAACTTAGCCGACCGACACGCTATCGCCTGGGAGGTTCCCTCTGTAGCCGGTTTGTACCAAGTTTATTGGGAGGATGAACGACGAAAGCTCCGGATTTTTTCCTGGGGACAGGCTTGGTACGGTGGCCTACGCGGAAAGCTTGCCGAAAGCATCGATCAGGATCATGAACCTTTACAAGCGCGAAAAGAGATTTTAGAACACCGTCGCCTTTGGTATCGCTATGTGCTGTGCGAGTCTTGGGGCGATCTGCAAGATCTGTTCTGTCTTTACGAGCAAATTTTTAACCCCAACGAGCCACCACCTGCCTCTAGCGGGCGCTTTCAGTTTCTTCATTTGCGCGAGACTCCCCTGACTCAAGCCAAAACGTGAACAGCCGATAAGGTATTCAGGGGGGGCGCATGCTGAACAACTTGAAGGAAAATCCCATCGGTTTAACGTTGGCTGGACTGTCAGCGTTTTTTTTATTGTCTTTGGGCTTATATGCTGTGGGGTTAGGAAACTGGGTTTTGACAGCGGTTCTAGCGTGGCCGGGGGCCTTCCTTTATCAAAGCTTTAACGTGTTAGCGGTGTACATCCCTGTTTTCTTGGGAGTTCTGGCGTTAGCCTCCGTTCTTCCAGAGTTGAAGTTAGTTCTTCTGACACCTTTATTTGCTTCTATTGCGCCTTTCTTAACCTCGTCGCTTATGGTCAAAATCGCGA
The DNA here is from genome assembly GCA_021782055.1 of bacterium. The sequence continues at coordinate 4,048 of JAJXVP010000111.1, forward strand.
CGGGTGCCCCCGATAGCGGTTTGACGGCCTGGTTTAAAGCTCAGCTAGGCCAGACCGGAAGTTTGTTGTTTTTAGGGTTGTTAACAGCCCTTGAAGTTGCTGCCGTCGCTGTCTCGGCTTTTTTGGTGTTTCGCCAACAAGAGTCGTTTACCGCTTTGGCCCAAGACTATCAAGAAGAGTTTTCAGAGGGAGTAAATAACGCCCAGTTTACCGACCCCGAAGTCAAGCTCACCGCGGCCAAGGACAAGGATGTTCCTGTCGAAGCCAAGCCAACACCGAGCGATGCTTCGGCTCAGCTTGAAGAACAGCCTTGGGAAGTATTCTCGGTACGTTCTATGGGGTTCAGTGAACCGGACGTTGCTTTTGAACCGGCTGTTTTGCGCAATGACCCTTTTTTTGAAGTTCCTGAAACAGAATACCGCTCTCAAGCTCTCGATTCTTTAACAAAAGCTCTTCGTACTCTTTCGGAACAGCAAAAGGCCCCTGTGGCGGAGCAGGGCTATGTTGAGGAAGCGGAAGTTGAGGAAGAGGAATCTGAGGAAGACGAGGACTTTTTGGCCACAGAAGAACCCAGAGGAGTTGAACCCGACGTCGTCGATTGGGATCTTTTAAGGGGTAACCTTTCTTACGAGGCAATCGAGCAGGAAGAAGAAACCCTAGAATCTGAGCTCGTTGAAGCTGAGTTCATTCCTCAACCTAGCCAGGTGATTCGACCCTTAGAAGGTGGCAATGCCTCACAACCAAGAACGATCTTTTGGCCCCAGCCCGCCCCTGTAAAAATTTCAGCTAGTCCTTTGGCCGACGATACTCCTTTGGTTACTCCTGTCGAGAACACCCCTGCGGAACCTAGAACACCAAATCGCCGACTTCGCCCTGGTTATCATGTTCCTCTTCAAGGGTTGCTAACCACTTATGAGGAGGGGAACTTTAGCCAAATCGATGAAGCAACTCAGCGATCCGCCATGATTTTGCAAAATACCCTGAAAGAATTTAGCATTGATGCACAGGTTACGGGGATACGCAAAGGTCCTGTGGTGACAATGTTTGAAATTTTACCGGCGGCAGGGGTAAAGTTGTCCAAAATTGTAGCACTTGCTGACAATATTGCCCTTGGTTTAGCGGCAATCAGTGTGCGAATTGTTGCTCCGATACCCGGTAAACATGCTGTGGGTATAGAGGTTCCTAACCGGGAGCGGACGATCGTAGGGTTTGCCGAAATGATCGCTAGTCCCGAATTTCAAGAAAGCAAAGCCGAGATTCCCATTGTTTTGGGCAAGGATATTTCGGGTGAAACGCAAATTATTGACCTGGCAAGAACGCCCCATCTACTTATTGCTGGAGCAACAGGAGCTGGCAAGTCAGTTTGTGTGAATGCTCTTGTGTGCTCTATCCTGTTCCGCAGATCTCCCGAAGATGTGCGGCTGTTGATGGTTGACCCCAAAATTGTGGAACTGAAATTCTTTAACGATATTCCTCACCTGCTTGCACCGGTGATTACTGAACCTAAGAAGGCGTTGCAAGCCATCCAATGGTGTTTGTATGAAATGGAACGACGTTACGCCCTTCTCGATGCAATGGGAGCCAAAGATATTCGCAGTTACAACAGCAAAATCGATAAGCGTCACATGGCTGCTGTTAAGCTTCCGTATATTGTTGTCGTCATCGATGAATTCGCTGACTTGATGGCCACGAGTGGCAAGGATATGGAAGGCACTATTGCCCGGCTAGCCGCCATGAGCCGTGCGGTGGGGATTCACCTTGTCTTAGCGACTCAGCGTCCCTCTGTGGATGTGATCACAGGTTTGATTAAAGCCAATTTTCCCAGCCGAGTCGCCTTTATGGTCGCTTCAAAAACCGACAGCCGGATTATCATTGACCAAATGGGGGCCGAAAAGCTCCTGGGCCGGGGTGATATGTTGTTTACCTCGAGTTGGAACCCTTTCCCCAGCCGACTTCAAGGCGCCTTTTTGTCCGAAGAAGATGTCGAACGGGTGGTCGCGCACGTCAAAACTTTAGGTGAGCCCGAATATATTAGCGATGAAATCTTCTATGACGAAGAAGAAGAGGGAGCCGCCGCCGAGGAAATTTCGGCAGGAGAAATGGATCCTTTGTTTGAAAAGGCGGTGGAAGTCGTACGAACGTTCAAAAAGGCCTCGGCAAGCTTTCTTCAGCGTCGGCTTGGCGTTGGGTATAATCGTGCGGCTCGCATGATTGAACAAATGGAAGAAATGGGAATTGTCGGCCCCCAAAATGGGTCAAAGCCCCGCGAGATTGTTCACGCAGGGTGAGGCTGTTACTTAAGTTGGTCTTCGACTGCATCCCAATTTTCGGGCAAACCGAAGGTTAAAAGTGTTTTTATTCGTTGGGAGTAATATCGGGCTCCGGCGTCCTCGGGGTGTTGCTTTAGCACGGATAAAAAGTTTTCCTGGGCCTGTTCCAATTGTCCAGTCCTGTAGTAGGCCAACCCTTCTTCAAAGATTGCTTTTGTGTTGGTAAACAATTCACAAGTTCGCTCATCTAGACCTGTCCACACATGAGCAACTTCTAGAGGCTGCTTTTTTCCATAGACTCTAACAACGCCTGCATACCTCCAAGAGAGGTGACTAGTGTCAACTTCATCAAGAATTGACATGGTGGTCAGGGTGCCCTGACCAAAGAGTTTAGTTAGGCTTTCCAAACGACTGGCCAAATTGACAACATCTGAAATGACTGTGGTTTCCAAACGTTGAGTTTCGCCAATTGTTCCAATAGTTACTGTTCCAGAAAAAATGCCGCAGCCCACCGAAAGGGGGGCATACCCCGAGTTTGCGCGGTGACTGTTATAGACCTGCAATGATGCTTGGATGGCAGTCGCCGCTACAATGCCAGCCTGGGCACCATTGGGGAAAAGAGCCATTATGCCGTCTCCAATGTATTTATCGATAAAACCCCCGTGATGACGAATGACGGGACCAATATTGCTAAAGTAGGCATTGAGGAGACGAAAGGTTTTTTCTGGGGGCAGAGTCTCTGCGAGGGCTGTAAAGTTGCGAATATCACAAAACAAAATACACAACTCTTTGGTATGATATTCACCTAATTGAACGTCCTGAAGTCGTCGTTTTTCAAGCAGTTTAAGAAAATCATTTGGAAAAAACCTGGCAATATTCGTGTTAATCCGCTCCAATTCTCGACCTCGCTGTTCAGACAGACGAAAGTTCGAGCGAATAGCCTGAGCTTGAACCCAGCCTTGAACAAGTAGAAAGGCAAGAAAAGCTTCTCGGAGAACATAGGGAAAGGGGCTCATTTGGAACGACCTAAAGGTATCATTAACTGCGGCTAGTCCCACTAACAGCATTGAGAGCGTAAAAATAAAAGCGTTGGGACGATGACGAATAGCAGCAATAATAAGTCTTTCAAGAATTATGAGGATGCTCAAAATACTAAGAATTTCGCTGGGGAGAAGTAGTGGTCCTGTCCATTTAACGGGAAGCAAAAAGAAACAAAAGCCCAATAAAGAGAGAGGGATACTCAAGAAAAAAAGAAGCTTTGAAGAAACTTCACGAGGAAAATTATATTTCAAATAAACAAGAAGGGGTATTGAGCCCGCATTTAAGATAAGAAATTCTAATTTCTTTTGAATTTCCCAGGGAATAAAGGAAAATTGGGACCAAAGGGGCGATGAGGTTGTGGTAATTCGTACCATGGCTACCAAACCAAATAAACCTAGCCATAAAATATTACGGCTAGAAGAATTAGCCAAACCCATCCCTAAGTACCAAACTAGAATTAGTAAGAGAGCCCCTGCCAGAAAATAGTCTAACCCTGTTTCTTGCAATTGTTGTGTTCTCATAAGAGGCTCTGGCCCTATGCTAAGGCTGTACAAGACCCCGCCGATGTAAAAGTTATGATTTGCCACTTGTAGAGTCAGGTTGAGAGGTTTTATGCTGTCAGAATCTGTGGTAAAGGTTACCCAGCGTACCACGTCAGCGGGGATTTCTGGTGGTCCAAAATTCCCGGCTTGGGCGGCCAAGTTGTTATTGATCCACAGACGATAGGTTGTCAAAATCGAAGGTATGCGAATCGTCCAAACTCGCGTTTTCGGAGGCAGCCGTAGATCTAAATGGTAGGTCACCTTACCGTAAGAAGAAAATCCTTGTGCCTGAAAGGACGCGGGGAGTTTGACTGTTTTTCCTGTATAGGTGCCGCCGGGAGGAACGATCTGCCCCCAAGAGGCGAGCCACTGGCCGTTCAACCGTTCTGGTTGTTGAAACGAGCAATGGGATAGATCTAAAAGACCATTTTTAGCCCCTGTATTTTGTTGAATTGCCGAGCATGAGGTTAGGGTGGCTAGAAGTCCTGATAAAGTTAGCGCAAAGAGAAAATTTAAGGATTTCATCCAAACCTCTTAAGCCTCTACTTTTGAAGCTGATCTTCGATGGCGTCCCAGT
>JAJXVP010000008.1 GCA_021782055.1 bacterium
CGGATGCCAAGACATCCGACTACCAAAAATTCAAAGAGAAAATTGAGTCATTTCAGTTTAGCGGCGAACTCAAAGAAACCGTTACCTCCGAGCTGGAGAAATTTGCGCTCATGGACCCGAATTCTAGTGAATTTATCGTGACAAGAAACTATCTAGAAACGATTTGCGCCCTCCCATGGAAGCAAGAAGCCATCGAAACGGTAGATATGGCTTACGCTAAACGCGTTCTTGACCAAGATCATTACGGCCTTGAAGATGTCAAAAAAAGAATTTTAGAGTTCCTTGCGATAAAAAAACTTAAAAGTGATAGTAAAGGCTCCATAGTTTTACTTTTAGGCCCCCCCGGTGTGGGAAAGACCAGCATTGGAAAATCAATTGCCAAAGCCCTGAAACGCCCCTTTTTTCGCTTTAGTGTCGGCGGGATGCGAGATGAGGCCGAGATCAAAGGGCATAGGCGAACCTATGTGGGAGCAATGCCCGGAAAGATCATTCAAGGGCTCAAAATTACGGGGACGCGAAACCCGGTTTTTATGATTGATGAGATTGATAAACTCGGGTCGAGTTATCAGGGAGATCCGTCGAGCGCTCTGTTGGAGGTTCTTGACCCTGAGCAAAATATTAATTTTAGGGATCATTACGTCGACCTCCCCTTTGATATTTCGCATGTTTTGTTCATAGCTACCGCCAATGCCCTGGATACCATCCCCCGCCCGCTCCTTGACCGCATGGAAATTATCCGCCTTTCGGGGTATATTGAGGAAGAAAAAGTCGCCATCGCCCAAAAGTACCTCATACCCAAAAGCCTTGAAGCCGCTGGTTTAGGCAAGAACAATGTTAAGTACTCCAAAAAAACGCTCTCAGAAATCAGCCGTCACTATGCTCGGGAAGCCGGGATGCGAAACTTTGAAAAAGCCCTTGACCGTATCCACCGCAAATTGGCCCTAAAAGTCGTGACAGAAAATGTTCCTTTACCGTTGACTGTGGACTCTGCTTCATTAGAAGAGTATCTCGGCCGTCCATCCTTTCCCGAAGAAGAAGAAATTCCTTTGGTAAATCCTGGTATGGTTATGGGTTTAGCCTGGACAAGCTATGGTGGTGCTGTTTTGATCATCGAAGCCGTAAAAACCCCGGGGAAAGGGGGAATACGTCTGACAGGGAGAATGGGCGACGTAATGAAAGAAAGCGCCCAAATTGCCTATACCTGGGTTCATGCTCACGCCAAGGTACTCGGAATAAGTGAAGCATTTTTTGAGCGTTTGTCGGTGCACCTGCATATTCCCGAAGGAGCCACACCTAAAGACGGGCCTTCGGCTGGAGTAACCATGGCAACAGCCCTAGCCTCTTTGGCTATGGGCAAAGTTGTGGCACCTAAAATTGCCATGACGGGCGAGCTCTCGTTAACTGGTAAAGTCATGCCCATTGGTGGCTTAAAAGAAAAAGTTATCGCGGCCCGCCGTAGTGGTGTCAAAACTGTTTTATTCCCGAAATCTAACGAAAAAGATTGGGAAGAAATTCCCGATTATATTCGTAAGGGGCTGGAATTTAAGCCGATTAACCGTATGGAAGAAGTTCTCGAGATCATGTTGGGAGTAAATCTCAATGAACCTCGCGCAAAGAAAAAGGTCGAAGCTTGACGACTCGGTAGGATTATTCCATCTTAAGGAATGCGTAAATTCTCTTCTTTCGTTATCGTGAGCCTCGCCTTAAGCGGGACTCTTTGGGCTCAGGCTGAGCCTGACCCAACTTTCAAAATATCCCTCGGTCAGCTTACGGCTTGGGTTGCGGACCTGCCCCCCAAGATCGCTGGTCCAATTTTAGCTCATCCGAGGGAATTTCTTGAAGATTACAAACCTCTGTTGTCACTCCCGTGGGATCAAATGGTTTTGGTTGACAAAGGCCACGCCCTTCCAGAGAACTATGCTCCCCGGGATTTAGTTCGGTTAAACCGCTATGGTCTGTACACTTCACGCCCTACCGAAGAAATGCGCAAAGAAATTGTGCCCATTCTTTTAGAAATGAGCCGATCGGCCCGCAAAGCGGGGGTGCGTTTAGAGTTTTCCTCATGCTACCGCTCTTGGGCGTACCAACGTTACCTGTTTCAACACTATGTTAACGAGGACGGCTTAGCTACCGCCGAACGATATTCGGCTCGACCGGGGCAAAGTCAACATCAGTTGGGGCTAGCCGCTGACTTTGGCTCCATAACCCCAGAATTTGCCAAGACCGCCGAAGGAAAATGGATGGATGCGCATGCCGAAGAATTTGGGTTTTCTCTGAGTTACCCCCAAGGGCTTGAAAGCGTCACCGGCTATATGTGGGAACCTTGGCATTTCCGTTACATCGGCAAAGCCGCTTGTCAGGTTCAAAAGAAATGGTTCGGCGATATTCAGCAATACCTTTTGGTATTTAACAACGAGCACGCCAAAGAGCTCAAAGCAAGCTTGGTACAATCCTAACTCTAAAATCCCCTAACTCTTGATCCCCAACCGGTAAAAAGCAATAACAGGTTGGGGATTTTCAAGAAAGACCTTATTGTCGGGTTTTAAAATAATCCAATCCGAATTCCTCCAGATAATTTCAATTCCGTGGACGGGAAAACGTCTGAGGAGATGAACCATGCCGTCATTTCGGTATACAGCGAGATATACTTAAAGAATTCATTATCAGCGAAAGAGATTTTTGCAAACTCCCACTGACCCAACACAGACCCTAAAAACACCCCTTGACTGTAATTAAACAACGGTGCCCCCATCGAGAAGTACGAGAAATTGGCACCAATACCCACCGACATCGAGAACCAATCCCAATCGGGCCCCAAAAAGTATGAGAAAGGTATGCGGGCAATATTGGCAATCAACTTCGCCCCCGAAACCATACCGCTAAACCGTCCATCGGGAGCTTGAGCAACCATCGCTTGAAGTTTGACGTTATCGTTGAAGAAGGTGAGCCCCACGCCGGTAGCCCAATAAGTAGCACCCCAGAAGTCAGCGTCAGTGTAAAGGCCCTGGATAAAGGAAGGAACTTCGTAATTATGCTTATTTCCTGTTCGCAACGCGACTTTCACTGAGGATAATTGATAATTATCTGTTGCCCATCCGGCCACGGGGATTTCACGGCGAAAGCTTGCATTCTCGATGGGTTCAAGAATCACAACCCGAGGCGGGGTCTGATCTTGGGTGACATAGAGGTTGGTATAGGCCAAAGTGCCGTCACGGAAGAGCGCTCGCACCAGAATCGGCAAAGGCCCGTCAGGTAGACCTAGGTTTTCAAGACGGAATTTCCATTGAGCGTTGCCGTCAGCCGAAACAAAGGTCTTTCCATCATCCAATGAATAGGCCACCGCCTCGACTTGATGGTCATTCAAGAATTGGTTTCGCTCGTCCTTTTGCTGATTGGTAGCCGTTTTGGGCAAGGGAGGCAGAGCCCACCCTGACTGACCTTCTATCCACGGTCGAGTCGAGACAAAGTCCCCTGAGCTAGGACTATCCACAGTGACCCACGGTCCAAAAGGATCATAAAGAATAGATCGTGTCTCTGAAAGAATTGATCTCCCGTCGGGAAGTTGGATCCGCGCTGAAATGACATGAGAGCCCTTGGTTACCTCTTTGGCGGTGAGTATGGCATGGAAATAGCCAGCCTTGGATATATTGGTCAACAATACCGTTTGGCCATCTAGGAGAATTTCGGCCTTTTGTGGGGTCCCCACCCCTACATAGTGACCTAGAATGTCTATCTTTCCCACCTGAGTTTGCCCCGAAAGCGGGTACAACAAGTCGGCACGGTCAAGGACTTTCGACTTTTCCCAGCGGATATTACGGGCAATTCTTGTGATGTTTCCGGCTGAGTCAACCGCCTCTACCCTTACGTTGTACCAACCGGGACGCAAATCCTTAGGTTTGGCATCAAAAGTAAAGGTACGGGTCAGGGGTAAATCGTATTCTAGCAGAGGAGGCCCTGCCTCAACCGATTCGGTAGGGCTTGAAAGGGGACGAATCTCAGCATGAACAGAACGAAGGATGCCGTTGTCTGTGACCCGCCCCTCAAGGTGCAAGCCCCCCGAAAAGCCTTCTCCATCTAAGGGTCGTGATAATTCGAGGACCGGGGGGGTATTGTCAATAGAAACCAAGGTGGAGGAAATTCCTACTGTTCCATAGGAGTCCGTTGACCTTATCAGGAACGAATAGGTACCATCCTGTAGCGATTGGGTGTCAAACGCCCAGGTCCACTGTTTTCGCCATTCTGGCTTATTAAAGTATTCTTTTGCTAAAACCGGAGGCGAGGTCTTAAGCCAGGTTTCCTTGTCTTGAAGCTCCGCCTGATTCCAGGTTTTGCCATTATCCGTCGAGATTTCGACTTTAGCAATGCCGTTGCGGTCAAAGCTTGCACCCTGAAAGACAATCGACTGGCGCTGAGTCGCCCCCAAGGTTGGTTCAGCCACAAGGGCCACAGGTTCACTTAATGACACCTTAAATGACCGTTTTGAAACGTTTCCAACATTGCCATAAATATTTGTCGCGTACACTTCAAAGGTATGTTCATTGTCAGTTAAAGAATTCAAGGAGATTGGTACGCTAAAGCCATTCTTTATTCCTTGCGTTGTCCATGGACCTGAATCTAGACGCCACGTTATCGACTTAACTCCTGCGTAGTCAAAGGCCATGCCCGAAAAGAGAAAGTCTGAACGAATAATCTGCCCTTCGTCGGGTGTTTGGATTTGAACTACTGGTTTACGTGCCTCAACATCGACGGGAAAATGCAATTCTTTCGTGACAACATTCCCTGCTTCATCACGTAGTCGAATATAAAACGCTTTCGGCAAGGGATCGTAAGACGAAAAGTCGGTAAGCCACTGAAAAAAGTTTGTCCCTTTTGCAGCTTCGAAATGTTTGCCGTCCGAGGACCATTCTACCAACTTCATCCTTCCGCCGGGCGCCTTCGCATTGCCAACAATGGTGGTTTTACCGATTACCTTAACGCCTAAGGGAGGAGTGATGAGCTGGAACTCGGGGTCGAGTGAGTCATGATCAACAACCACAACTTTTTGCGACAACACCCCTGTGCGATCCTGCATGGCAATCCACACAGGAACTAAGCCCTGAGGCAGATCTTTATCAAAGGGAATTTCGAAGTGAAATTTCTGTTCAATTTTACCGTTTTGCTGTTGCTCATCTCTTAAACGAATATTATGCCAGGTATTTCCACGATCGACGCTGTACTGTGCTGTTTTAACGCCGGGAATCGATAACGAGGAGCCGGATACCACTAAGTTATCACGAACCCAAGCCCCGTTGACAGGCTCTTCAACGGTGATGGCCGGTCCTTGGCTACCCACAAAAAACGTCCATCGTTCTGATCGAAAAACATCGCCATCCACCGTGGTGGCTTCTACTCGGACAGGTCCCCAAACCCCGTCTTGTTCAGACGATAAACTAAACTGAGTTCCTTGGCGATGGAGTTTTACTGGCGTATCGCTGGGAATAAGCCGAACACTTTGTAAGTCACGTCCATAGAAGGCAAGGGGAAACACGCCTCCCGTCGCTAAATGAATTTCATTCGATTCCGTCAGATGAGCATCGTTCCATCGTAACCCTTCAACGGTATCTTCTGGAACCTTGACGGGCCAAATTTTATGAACCCAGGTTTCAGATTCTGAAACCACACCGTCTTGGTTAACAAACTTGACCCAGATATTTAAACGCCCAAACGGCAAGCTTGCCGACAAGGGGATCGAGAAACTTTGCTTACCATTTTGTGCCGTAAAGGTCAGCGGAAGCCAAGAGCGCTTAGCTGAAGGAGGCCCGACAAAATAGCTGGCCGCTTGAGGTGTCTGCATGGCTACCGAGCCCGTCACAGCGGCTACCGTTGAAGCAATCTCGGCACCCAAGGGCAAGTCAAAAACAGGGGGAGGAACAACGGTTTCCTTAAGCCGAAAAGTAATCGTGGTAAAGTCCCCAGGAGAACCCTGCATATTGACACCAGCAACATCAATCTCATGTTTTCCTGGTGCTAGTTGAGGCAAGCTGAGGTGAAAAACTCCCGGGTACCCCGGAACCGCGACAGGGTTGCCACCGTCCAACTTCCAGGTCACAGCTTTTCCCTTACCATTGAGAGCCAACGCAAAATCGGCAGAGCTAATGGCCCCTGTTGACCCCGAATATTGTACCGAGGGGGCGTCAGCTTGCGGGTCAAAGGGCAAATTGACTTGTTGGTCGACCTGAACCTTGCCCAGCGTCGCACTCAAATGCAAAGAGGGTTGCTGTCCAGGTTTCCAGAGCAAACTAAACCATCCCTGAGCATCAACCTTAACCGGAAACGTAGGGTTACTGCCCCAGCCACTTCCCCAAGATCCGGACAAGCTCGGAAGCGTGGGAAAGCCCACTAATCGCCCCACGACCAACATTTCCCCTGAGGTTGAAGGGGCAGAAGTTCCCGGAGTCACAATGACAATTTGTGGGTTTAAGGTTTGCCCCACAGGCAAACCTGGGGGTGGAGACCACTTGGCCTGAGAAGTATTCCCCATTTGATCAACCGCTTCCACAACAATGGATTGAGAAGGATCTGCAGGAAACACAAAATTCGTCGAGAGCGGCAAGTTCAAGATCTTGCCACCCACCGTCGCTTGAAGAAGAGCCAAGGGATCTGTGGTTGTTACCTGACCACTGACCAAAACCTCGCCAGGTGAAGGAGGCATAGCGGGGACAGCCGAAAAAACGATGCTAGGCGGAGTTGTAACTGCCCTAACGGCTAGGTACTCATAGACTGTTTGTCCCGCAGCATCCTCCGCTTTTACTGTTAACAGCTGTGCTTGGTTTGGCAAGGTAGAAAGTTCAGCTTTCCAGTGAGAGCCGCTAGAATTCAAACTGACCCAGTGAACACCATCCCAGCTGGCCGAAACTTTCAGCCCCGCCAAGGGACTGTTTGCGTCACAGGAAACCTGAACCTGACCTGAAGTCCAAGCCCCTTCTTGAGGTGCGATAATCTTCAAGGTCGGCGGGGTTGTAACCGCTATCACTGAAGCAATACTCGCATTCGTAGGGCGATCTTTGTCATCAAAAACAACCAAACTGACCTGACCTAAGACTTGACTAGAAGTTGGTTTTATAATAATTCGCTGTCCGTCCACCTGAGCTGTAAGTGCGTCTCTAGCTGCCCCATGAAATTCTACTTTTTTTGGGGTTGCCCCTTGAAACCAGCCTATTAACGGCCTTTGTGGAGTAATCACCACTGGCTGTTTCCCCACTTCGGGAAAGCTCAGTCCGTTAGGGCCATAGGGCTTTCCCAGGTCCTCCATCCAAACAAACGATTTCCAAACTTGTGTTTTACCCCGTGTGTCGACCACATCTACTTGCACAGGAACAAATCCAAAAGGGGTGTTTTGAGGTAATGGCAACTGAAGAGCGAGAGTGTGACTTCCAGGCGTCAGGGATAACGACACCGCAGGCAAAGTGCCTACTGTCCAAGTAACCGATTTTAAAGGGTTATCCGCATCAACCTTTCCCAAAAGTACCGGATTTTGATCGATACGCAGTCTCATTCCGGCGGAATAAGGTAAAGTGCTACCCGTTTGTTGAAGCTGATTAACCGAGATTTGCGGAGCCCCAAGAGCAACTTCCACTTTGAGCTTGACCGCCGGCCCGCGCTGACCTTTACCATCCACCGGCCAAAGAGTCAGATGATTGACCCCCGATACCACATGAGGTACTTCAAAGCGAAAAACAGGACCTGAGGCCACCTGAACTTCAGGGCCTCCATTTAACGTGTAGATAACGCTGGGATTTCCATATTCCCAGGTTTCACTTCCTTCAACATAAAGCGGTGCCATCAATTGTTTTGTATACAAAGACTGATCGATGGTTAAATGGGGGTAACCCTGTGTGGGGTCTACCTTCAGTGGCACGTCCAGTTTGCCAATATTTCCCAAGGGGTCGATAGCTTCGAAACTTACCGTGAGCGTAGAAGGTGGCAAAGAACCGACATCAGCTTCTGCAGAAAAGTAGGGATTGCCCGCAATGATGGGAACCAAGATTTTTTTTCCGCCATTTACCCGAAAACTCAACATTTTAACACCCATAGGCGCTTCAACACGGCCAACCAAATGTAACTCGCCATGAATGGTGCTTTTCGCTGAGGGGCTCAGCAAGGTGATTTTGGGTGGGGTATTATCAATAAAAAGGAGGTAGGCTAAACTTCCTTCAGACTTGAGCCTATTTTTGGATTCAAACCAAAGAATAAGAGGCCCATCATGGTATTGCGTGGAGTTTAGTGACAAATGCCAGGTTCGTTTCGTCTGGTGCTCATCACCGTCTAGTGAAACCTGTTGAAAAGTTTTTTTACCGTCAAAACTGACCAATAAGGATTTAACACCGTTCAAATTGGTCACTTGACCGTTGAGATCAACATTTCCCGCCACCAAAGAACCGCTGGGATGATTGAGGACAGTGATAGCAGGTTCTTTTCGGTCAAGAAAGAAGGTTACTTTACTAATTGGTCCCGTCAGTCCCTGCGAATCGGTAGCTCGTGACTCAATCGTATGAGTTCCATCTGCTACATCCGCAGTTTTCCAAAAGTAAGACCAGAAACTTGAACCGGTTACCCCCTCCCACTTACCCGTGTCAATCCGAATCTCGACCTTACTAGCCCCCTCGCCTCCAGTGGTCGCCCCCAGAATATTGATATCGCCGCCCACCCTTTGGTCATCGACGGGGATAAGAACACTAGACTGCGGTAAATTCGCTCTGGGGTCTATAAAAACGTTGTAAGGGCCAGCAAACGAGGTGTTACCGGCAATATCTTTTGCCCGTACCAGAATGTTGTACTGTCCAGGCTTTTTATCCTTGACGTCGAACGTGTAGGTCCAGTTTTCGTTGCCTTGTACCTTATGAAAGTCTTTTTCTTGAGTCCCCATGCCCCATAACGGTGATGTTAAACCCCAAACGACTAACCCTAAGGCAATTTTTCCCCAAAAATTCAACTTCAGCAACTTCATGTTATACCGGCCTTAAATCATGTTTATTTTCAAGGTAAACCGAGCCCTTGAAAACTTCAAGAGAAATTTAATTCTATTATTCTTTCCAAAAAGTCTACAACCAACCAATTCCAAACTTAGGAGCGAGGAGAAACCACCCCGTACTTCTTCAGAATCTGTTGATACTGACCAGTGGCTTTAAGGTGGTCCAAGGCCGTTTGAAATTCTTTGATCACTTCTGCGGGAACTTTGGGATTAAAAGCAAAATAGTGGTATCCTGTTTCGAGGACTTCGGTCACCTGATAGCGAGAAGGATCCCAGCCTTGGGACCTAGCCAACCAATCTATGACACTTTCGTCGTATGCAAAGGCGTCAATTCTTCCCGAGTTGAGCATCTCAAGGGCTTGTAGCGCATTGGTAGTCAAGCTGATTTGTGCCGTTGGTACTTTGTGAGCGATGAGCAATTGTTCTCCAGCGTCATCTCGAACAGCGCCAAAAGTCCAATTTGACCGCGCTAACGAAACTCCAGGAGCCAACGTCAAGTGCTTTGCTGCTAGGGTGATAACCACGTTGCGGGCCGGAGAAATGGGGCCAACCCACTGGAATAGCGGCTCACGTTCTTTGGTTTTCGTTGTGCTAAACAAACACGCCCAAGGATCTGTCCCCAGCTGTGAATAGGCCCTAGCCCAAGGGAGGACCTTTACCTCTTGAAGGGTTTGAGGTGCTTTGAGTTGCTTGAATAAGGCAGCAAGGATCTCGGGAGAACTGCCTGTTAAGTGGCCGTTTTCCACATAATTGTAAGGGGGAAACACTTCCGTTAAGAAGTGAAGCTTTTCAAGTGGAGCCTTTTGTGCCATCAAAAATGGCGCTACACCCAGAAACAATACCAACAAAAGTCTCTTTTTCATAAACTCAGTATGGCGCAACGCCGCACAGTTGACAACAAAAAGTTTACCGATAGCACTGTTCGACCACTTCAGCTATCCGTTGCAGCCCCTTAGTGAGCTCTGTAGCAGGTCGGGCATAATTCAGCCGTACACATTCTTGACGGTGCTTCCAACTCTCATCCTCTTCTGGCATGCCAAAAAAGAAGTATTCTCCAGGCACGATAATCACGCCGCGAGCTTTGAGCAGCTCATAGAGTTCGCGGGTCGACAGGGGAAGCTCCGGAAACCAAAGCCATAGAAATAAGGCACCCTGAGGTTGATGAATATGATAGGGAAAACGCTCGGCAAAGATCCCAGCGATACTATTGAGAGCAAAATCTCTCAGATTTTGATAAAAGGGTCGGATCAGAGTTTGACTGATCTGGTATAAAGCCCCCTGTTTCAATAGGGGTAAGAGCAAAGTTTGCCCCATTCCCGAGTTAGCAAGGTTCAAGATAGCGTTTGCCGAGGTCACTGCCTCAACAATTTCAGGGCGTGCAACCACAATTCCTGTACGAGTAGCGGGTAAACCCAATTTACTGAGGCTTAAGACCAAAACGGTTGTTTCATTCCAAAAGGGTTCAATATCATCAAACATGATGCCAGGGAATGGTGTTCCATACGCATTATCCAGCAACAGAGGAATGCCTGCTTGTTGACAGAAATCCGAAAGTCGATCGACTTCCTCTTTTGTTAAAACGTTCCCCGTCGGATTCGTGGGACGACTAACACAAATAGCCCCAGTTTGCTCGCCTAAAGACAAATGTTCAAAATCAACAAAGTATTTAAAATAAGGTTTGGAAAGAATTTCGATCTTAGGTCGGCACGATCGAAAACTGCCATGTCCCAGGGACTGATCGGCATAGCCAATATATTCAGGCGCCAAAGGAAACAGAATGGACTTTTTTTGTCCCGAAGCGAACTCACCGGCAAACAGGTTAAAAAGCAAAAAAAAGGCATTTTGACTACCGTTGGTCACGGCTATATTCTCTGGCCCAACGTTCCAACCAAACCGTGTTTTAAAAAATTCTGCTAGGGCTTGCAGAAAAGTGAGTTTGCCTTGAGGAGTATCATATTGGGTAAGAAAAACCTCGAGCTCATCATCATGCCTCAGGATCTCTTCTAGGCGATCTTTCCAAATTTGATTAACAGCGGGTATGGATGCGGGGTTGCCACCGCCTAACATGGCAAGATCACGGGGCGCATCGAGTGCTGTTCCCAAATCTTCCATTAACTCGAGAATACCTGATTTTTGCGTAAAACGCTGGCCAAATAATGAGAGTTCCATACAAAAAAGCCTAGCACTTCTTTGTATTCCCACCAACCCCCACGTGGAAATCTGACTAAAGTAATGCTATATTCCTTGGTAGGGGGAATGAATGGCAAATCTCAATTGGACAAAACTTACCCAGGGGCTCAATGCCCCCCCTGCTTTAGTCGACTGGCTCAATAAGGCACGTGACGAGCAATTGTTCCGCATGAATTTGAAGGAGTTGTCAAGAGAAGTGAAGCTTGACGTGGCGACGTTGACCGATTACTTTCTGCGCGCCGTCCTGGCAGGCCATTTCACTCTCAACTGGGCCTATTACTGCCGTGTTTGTGGAGGAATGCCCGGTTTCAAGCATAACTTTAAAGAATTGAAATCGAGCGAACAATGTCCGTTGTGCAGTGCGGTCTTTCGCAATTCCCTCGACACCAACGTTGCTGTGACGTTTACCGTTCACCCAGGGCTCTTACCCTTGCCCGAAACGCTATCACAACAAGCCTTCGATGCGATGGTACAAAATTTCAAGGAGCAAAAGAGCTCCTTACCTCAAGAATTCTTGTCTGGCCTCGAAATGATCAACAACCCATTGTACCATGAATTATTTGGTGACGATGTACTCTCAACTGAAGAAAGTTTGGAAATCAGTCGCATCACGTTGCTGTTTACCGACATTAAAGGCTCAACGCAAATGTATTCACAATATGGTGATGCAACATCGTACAGAATCGTGCGCGACCACTTTAAGATTTTGTTTTCAGCCATTGAGCAACAACGTGGCGTTGTGATCAAAACTATTGGCGATGCCGTCATGGCCAGCTTTCTTAAGCCCGTCGATGCCATCAATGCCGCCTTAGGTGCTTTTCAAGCCTTTCAACAAGAAAAATGGGAGGTACTTGGTGGTGGACTAGAAATTAAAATGGGGGTGCATGTGGGGCCCGCCATTGTCGTCAACCTGAATGATCGTGTCGACTACTTCGGCAATACTGTGAACTTAGCCGCACGTATTCAAGGGGTCGCTGAGAACCACATGATCTGTTTCAGTCGTGACATTCTCAACGATACACCGGTAAAAGCTAGTCTTAAAGCCTGGACAGAAGCTAACTCATCGAAGATTTATCGTCGTACAGCTAGCTTAAAAGGCATAGACGGTCCTGTAGAACTCTACAGCGTAGTCTAGGACGCGTCTACAAACAAAATTTCTCATAAGTAGCGGGATTAAATCCCGCTACTGCACGGTTTCCTTCGCGCAAAAGTGGCGTTTTTAACAGTTGCGGGAACTCTACGAGTTCTGACTGCGGCTCAAAAACTCTCCACGCCATACCTTCTTTTTTCCAAGCGGAACAGTCCTTGTCGACAAGGTTATCCCAACCTTGAACGCCACGAGCTAAACTTTCTAGTTCTGCGGGAGAAGGGAATTTCACGTCGACGTCACAGCGAGAAAACGGTATTCCGCGCTCTTTCAACCACCGCTCAGCCTTTTGACTTTCACGACACGCTTTTCTAACAAATAACTGTTTCATTTTTCCTCCTCATTTTTTTCATCAAGAGAACCTTTGGAGAACTGCTTCCATACTTTCAAAATTCGCGCCATATCTTGAAAGTGTTGCTTTTGGTCGGCACGCCGAATTTGGCGCCCTAATTCGTCTTTGAGGCGAAACAAGTCGGCTTGTATGCGTCCTGGGTGCGAAAACCCTTGGGCAAGTACCGGTTCTTCGGCACCAAAATACAAGCTAACCGTACCGATATCCATAAGCATTTCCCACCAAGTAGCTTGCAAGACCCGAACTTCTTGAAGTTGACTTAAGGGCGCTTCTTGGGTGGTTTCATGCCAGCGCCAGGGGGTCTGCTGACGAAAAATCACTCTTGAACCGGAAAATTTTAAAAATGAACCTTTCCACGACCAAAGCCGGCCGAGCATTTGCGCCAGAGGAAGAAAAGCAACGAGGGTTAGAAACAAGACAAGTACCCCCAAACCTCTGGGCCATAAAAGACCCCCTAAAAACCCTAGACCAGTAATCAGCAACAACCAGAATACCCCTGAAGCTAAGCGCGCAACCAGATACGCCGGATGACGCCTGTAGGTCCGCTCCGGCTGTTGATCCGCCGCCCAAAAGAGGCGCTGGGGAACCGCTAACCCACCGACAGATTCCTCGAGAATTTCTCGCAAATCTTGATCGTCAAATTCTGAAGTAGCCGTCGGCTGACAGTACGCAACGAACTCTTCAAGGTCTTGGGTAGCGGGAACCAGGGGAAAACGCTCAACAGACCCTTCAGTCGCTAACTCGATCGTTACGACAGAAAATAGCCGCGAAGCCCATCCTGAACGCAAAACCTTCAGGGATCTCAGTTCCTCTCTCAAGATCCGTGTATGACGAATTCTCAGCGGTGAAAAGCTAAAGGTTCTCAGAATTACAGCCCGGTTAGTTACCAAAAGAAGGTTCAACTGCCCTCCAACGAGGATGACCGCTCCCCAGAGAAAGACCAGAACTGCCGCCGCTAGGATTCCTTCTCAGGCCATTCTCCCCCCTAAAAAAAAACTCCAAAGGCCTGCTCCTAAACAGGCTAAGAGCCCCCCAAGAGGCCCTAAAAGGCGAACAAAGATCACCCACTCCGAAGTTCCAAACTCAAACAAGGGGTGTTCATCGTCCGTCAGTAGCGCGGTTTTGGACGAAAGCTGTTGTGTCAAATGGCCGAGCATGGCAGAAGTTAAACCGGGAATTTGTTTCAGAAACGATGAAGAAACAGGATGCGACCGTAACCATGAAAAAAAATTTTCCTGAGGAAGCCTTACGACCAAAGTTGGGACTTCGGCCCTTACTGTTTGTTCCCAAGGTGCGGATTGTAAAGATCCTAACAGACTGCCGCGGGGATACCTCCTTACCTCCTGAGCGATGCCGGCTGTAAGTTGCCCCGAAACAACTAAGATGAGCTCTGCTTGAGGCTCCCCTTCCCAAACGACACCATCCCCCGGTCGACACTGATCGGCATGGCATAAACTAGCCAGCTTGAGACGCTGTTCAACCGTTAAGAGAGAAAAAGGAGGTAAAGTTAAGGCCTCAACCCGGGGGTCTTCCGTGGTGGACATGTACCCCATTGTGCAAAGGATCTGCCACGGGTCAAGGCCTATTGAAAAATCAGAGAAACCTTACTCGATTACCGTGTAGGCTCGTTCATTATGCTGAGTAATATCCAGGCCGATGGCTTCCTCTTTGGGAGTCACTCTCAGGCCCATAGTTTTTTTCAATATCAAAAAAATCACAAAGGTACCAGCAAACGCCCAAAGCATCGCTGTGAAGGTTGCCAACACTTGGACGCCTAGAGCAGAAGGTTTTCCAAAAAAAAGTCCTGCGAATCCGTTGCCATTGTTCATGCCAAAGGGCTTGGTAATAAAGGGAGCCGCAAACAATCCTGTACCGACGGTGCCCAGCACTCCGGCGATACCATGGACACCAAAGGCATCTAACGAATCATCGTAACCAAGCTTATTCTTAATCACGACAACAAAGACATAACACACGGCGCCAGCAGCAAAGCCTAAAAGCAATGCGCCAGGAAGAGAAACAAAGCCAGCCGCTGGTGTGATTACCACTAGCCCTGCAACAGCACCCGAAGCCGCACCGAGAATCGTCGGTTTCTTCTGCAAAATCCAATCCAAGCCAGCCCATACTAACGCTGCCGCCGCTGCTGCCGTATTGGTCATTAAAAATGCACTTGAAGCTAGTCCGTCAGCGGCTAGGCCGCTTCCCGCATTAAATCCAAACCAACCGAACCAGAGCATGGCTGCTCCAGTCAACGTAAAGGTGAGGTTATGGGGAGGAACAGGTTTTAAGTTGGTACGCCTTCCCAAAAGCAGAGCAGCTGCCAAAGCACTAAAGCCTGAGTTGATTTCGACCACCGTTCCCCCCGCGTAATCCATTAATCCCATCTTGGCAAAAAGGCCGTTTTGCGACCAAGCCATGTGGGCCAGAGGAATATAGACAACGAAGAGCCAAATGACCGAGAACGCTAAAAAGGACGAAAATTTCATCCTTTCGGCCAAAGCCCCCGAGACTACCGCAGGCGTGATGACGGCAAACATACATTGAAACAAAACAAACGAAAGGTGGGCTACCGGGGCGTGCGGAGCCGAAACGGTATAGGGGCTAGGGTCATTGGGGCCGATGCCGTTTAGAAAAAACCAACGAAAGTCCCCCAGCACACCGGGAATCAGTTCTGTGGGGCTAAAGGCCAAACTGTATCCGACAATGACCCATAGTAAGCTTACCACAATCAAACTAGCAAAGCTTTGCATCAAAACAGACAAGACGTTTTTGCGTTTGACCAAGCCCCCATAAAACAAGCCCAAGGCGGGAACCGTCATAAAAAGAATTAGGGCTGCGCTTAAGAGCACCCAGGCGTTATTGGCATTATTAATCATAATCAATCCTCAGAAATGACAAATATGTATGAAGTAGTTACCAAATTGTAACTTAACCAATGGCGGCAGGGCCGCGCTCTTCCGTTCGAATACGGATGCAGTCTTCCAGGTGGTAGACAAAGATTTTCCCGTCACCCAGTTCTCCGGTTTTTGCCCCGTCGATAATGGCTCGGATCGTCTTGTCGACATATTCTTCGTTAACCGCAATTTCTAAGCGGATTTTTCTGAGGAGATTTCCTGTTTCTTTATTGCCCCGGTAGACCTCGGTTACGCCCCCTTGGCGTCCGTGACCGAGAACTTCCGAAACGGTAATAAGCTGAACATCAGCGGCGTAGAGTGCCTCTTTCACCTCTTCTAAGCGAAAAGGTTGGATGATGGCTACGATTAATTTCATGTCAGAGCATGACCTCCATAAAAAGTCATGCAATAACTATGCCAAAAACGTTTTTTAATTTTTTAGTCCAAACCCTGCTCGTGACGACTGACATCCAAGGCATCCCAAGGGTACTTTACCCAAATATCTTCGAGAACTTCTGCTTGGTAGACCTTCACATGCGGGGGAAAGTCTGCCAGCTTTTCTTTACGCTTTTGATGAAGGACGGCTACACGAATCTCGGTAGGCGCATACCGAAAAAGTTCGCTCAAGCAATACGATAGGGTTACCCTGGTGTCGTCCACTTCGTCGACTAGAAGGATACGTCTGCCGGAAAGCTTCTTTTCCACCTCATCGATCCATTGAATTTTTACCGGAACCGGATGAACGGCCGCATCATCATCGTAGCGTTTGAGACCGACCACATAGATATCCTTCTTAAGGTAAGTCTTCAAAATCCTGGCAGGAATAAACCCGCCAGAAGCAATCGCTACAATGATATCAGGCTCCCAGCCATCCTCTTGGATCTTGGTCGCGATGAGCTGACAGCCTTGATGCACCTCGCTGTACGTGACGAAGCGTTTTTCCATTTTTTAAAACCAGAAACGGGCACCTGCAGCGGCCTGCAAACGCCACGTAGGGGCAATAGGATCAGTAAAGGACACACCAAAAGCCGGTGCCATTTCGGCAAAAACTTCAAGCGGTTTGATAGGATAGATATCTAAATCAAAGGGAATTCGCACGCCAAAGTCAAAGGCGGGGTTTGACGAATACGTAAAATCACCAAAAAACCCTGGGCCAACATACAACCCGAAGTTCAAAGGCGCGTAAAAAACCTGATGGTACAGCCACCAGTCAGCGGTAAGACCAACAAAGGTCACCTGGGTACCAACGGCGAAGTTAAAACCAAAAATAGGTGGCAGTCCTGCAATTTTGCCGGTGATCCCCCAACCGCCGAGAGGCCCGCTAACATCCAACACATCGTGACTAAAGATGGGTCCTACGGCCACGTCCCCTGGGGTCACAACATCGGCGGCGTAGAGACTACCGGTCAACAGCGCGGCCAAAACCGCGAGAATCAACGTCTTTTTCATGCTTACTCCTGAGGCGAAATATGCCGTGTCGTGCCAGGATTGTCAAACCGGACTCTTCTTTTTTTTGGGGCTTCCCGATAAACTACGTGTGACGAGGGGGATTTGCTGTTGAAGTTTGCTGTTAAGAGGAGGCCGTACCTGGCCTTTCTCTTCTTATTCATCTTCATGAGCTTTGTTCTGGCTTCCTGCGCAACTTGGGGAAGCGGCTCACTAGCCAAGGAATATTATAATCTGGGTAAAGCCTACTACGAGATGAAAAAGTACCCTGATTCGGCCAGAGCTTTTCAAATCGCCATGAAACTTGACCCCCGTCTCACTGTCGCGCATGTCAACTTAGTTGAGGCTGTGGCCGAGACTGGTGACTGGGAAGGAGCTTGGACCTTCCTTGAACCCTTATTGAGCAAAGATCCTCATAATACCGTGTACCTAAAAATCAAAGCCTACCTTTTGTGGGAACTTCATCACAAAAGATCCTCCGCAGAGCTTTGGAAAAGCCTAGCCAAAGACCTTCCTGCCGACGCAGACACACAATACAACTTTGCCTATGTCGCACGCGAAGAAGGATGGTCTGAGGACGAATGGCAAGCGCTAAAAACCTATGCGGACCTGGGCGGTACTAAACCCAAGGCGTGGAAGTTGCTGGGTAAAGAGGCTATAAAACGTCACAATTGGACGAGAGCGTTGCAGGCTTATCAGCAGGTTGTTAAACTTGATACCTCGGATGCACTTTCTTACGCCGCCTTGTCAGAAGTTTATGTTAACCTTGAACAATTTGACAACGCTGCGGCGGCACTAAAGCAAGCGCTTCTCGCTGAAAAAAACGCCTCAACGGCCAGTCCACCAGCTACTGCCAGTCCACTAGCTACGGCTAGCCCTACGCCAACCTTTGTTCCTCCGCCTTCCCCCTCACCGGGATCGTCACCGAATGCATCGTTGGGTTCCAGCACCTCGCCTTCTCCCCTTGCAACACCATCTGCCTCTCCGAGCTCTGAAAAGCCGCCAACACCCCATGAAGCAGAATGGGAGTTCCAGCTCGGGACCATCTATTTGTATGGAATGGATGACTACGCCGATGCTATCGCCGCCTACAGAACCGCCTGGAAAGCCGGGTGGACAGACCTGAAAGTGTGGCACCATTTGGTGGATTTTCCCGGAATGCCACAAAAAGAACGCTTGATCGGTGATCTGCGCACCCTGGGAGCTTGGGAGGGATCCTCTTGAAAGTAATGGGTATCCTTAATGCGACGCCAGACAGTTTTTTTGCCGCCAGTCGTACAGGCCCTGAAGAAGTAGCTGAACGGGCCTTGTCCATGGAACGCGCCGGGGCAGACCTTCTCGATATTGGGGGAGAATCCACACGTCCTGGTACCGCCTACGTCGATGACACAACGGAATTAGCCCGGATCGTTCCCGTACTCCAGAACATACGAAAGTCTGGTTGCCGCTTGCCCCTGTCGGTCGATACACGAAAATATTCTGTTGCACAAGCCGCCTGGAAAGAGGGCGCAACGTGGATCAACGATGTTTCGGCTTTACGGGACGACCCTAATCTAGCTGCTTTTGCCGCTGACAGCGGCATGACCGTAGTTCTGATGCATGCGTCGGGACCCCCCAAGACCATGCAGGTGTCACCTCACTATTCTGACGTAGTTCAACAAGTGTGTGACTTTTTAAGTGAAGCAATCGACAGGGCTTTAGCAGCCGGTATCTCAGGTACTCGAATAGTGATTGACCCTGGCATCGGCTTTGGCAAAACAAAAGAACACAATATTGCCCTGATCAAGGCGCTTCCTCAGCTTAAGCGCTTAGGCTTTCCCGTCCTAGTGGGGCTTTCACGCAAGTCGCTGATCGGCGATTTATTACAAATTCAAGTTGAGGATCGCTTAGCGGGTTCGCTGGCTGGGGCTTTAGCTTGCCTGGTTCAGGGTGCTGACCTGATCCGCGTTCATGATGTCCCAGAAACGGTTGGAGCCCTTTCTGTCTTTCAAGCCTTAACAAAGGGGGCTGGTTGATGGACTGGATTTTAAACTCCTGGGTTGTCAAAATGATCCTACGGCCTGTTCTAGACGTAGGAGTTCTCTCTTTTTTACTGTACAAAGCTTACCGGATTCTGTATCAGACCCGTGCGATTCCCCTTCTTCGTGGCATATTTTTTATGGTGGTTATCTACCTTTTGGCAGTAGGCCTCAAGCTCGATACCCTTACCTGGATCCTTAACTTTTTAGCCCCGGGAATTTTTGTTGGTTTAGCCATCGTGTTTCAACCAGAACTGCGAAAAATCTTTACCCAAATCGGCCAAGGGGGTTGGTTTACTCCTCAGTCGCGGCCCAAAGCCCAGCATGTCGATGCGGTTCTGACCGCCTGCCTAGAACTTTCCCAGATGCGCCGTGGTGCTTTAATCACTTTTGTTCGCAAAGTGGGCTTAAAAAATATCGTAGAGCGAGGCACTCCGATGGATGCAGAACTCACCTCCGCCCTTCTGCTCACGATTTTTAGCTTTGACACGCCCCTTCATGACGGTGGAAGCATAATTCAGGGGGAACGACTTGTCTCGGCCGGTTGTTTTTATCCGCTTTCTGACAACACTACCATTTCGAAAAGCTTTGGAACGAGACATAGAGCGGCTTTGGGAATGGCCGAAGAGTCCGATGCGGTGACAGTCGTCGTTTCTGAGGAAACAGGTGCCTTATCGCTGGCGTACAACGGGGCGCTCCATTATGATCTTTCCCCCGAAGAAGCCCGGCGTCGCCTTAAAGAGCT
This sequence comes from bacterium, assembly GCA_021782055.1. The sequence continues at coordinate 19,803 of JAJXVP010000008.1, forward strand.
TCTTGAGTTTAAGGACGAAGAAGAACCGACTGAAAAGGGGGACTTCGTTGGATAAGATTCCCTGGAAAAAAATTCTAGATCAGTGGCCGGCAAAGATACTCTCGGTAGCGGCGGCACTTTTACTCTTCTTTTATAACCGCATTGACACTTTAGGAGAGAAGAACATCACTGTCCCTGTGCGCCTGATCACCGATACTTCACTTGTGCCTGCAGAGAATTGGACTTCACGCGTCAAACTAACGATACGAGGGCCTAAAGATGAACTTTCTGCCCTTTCAGATCATGAAATTGAGGCAGTAGCTGATTTTTCTGATCGCTCGGGCGAAGGTATTTACCGTGCGCCGGTGCAAATTCGACGACGAGGTAATGCCGCCGACCTAGAAAACCTCGAAATTATCGCCGACCCTATGATGCTTCGCTTACGTCTAGAGCGGAAAGTTATAAAAACCGTCCCTGTTGTACCCCAGTTCTCTGGTCAACCAGGTAAAGATTTTGAACTTTCGGGCTTTAAGGTCTCGCCTTCGCGGATCACTGTGGAAGGCCCCAGGGTACGCATGGGTAAACTCAAATTCGTCGAGACTGAACCCATCGACTTACGAGGGAAAACCGACAATTTTACGATTAAAGTCCATCTGGTCCTCAATTCTTCACTTCTAGACTTTCCTTTAGGACATTCCGTAGAGGTCTATGGTAAGATGAAGTCCTCTCTACAAACCATGACTTTTCCTAGCCTTCAACCGCAAATTGTTGGCCTTGTTTCTGGTCTTGAAGTGACGATTCCTCCTTCTCCCGTTGCTGTTCGTGTTAGGGGTACTCGTCAAGCTTTAGCTGGCCTTGGGGCTGAAAAAGTGCATGTCGAAGCTGACTTAACCAACTTTAATGGGCCAGGTGAAGCGGTGGATGTGCCTATCCGTGTGCTTCTGCCCCCCGGAGTTGATCTTGTTGAGGTCATGCCTGCAGTGATTAACCTCATTTTGGAGAAAAAACCATGATCACGGGAATTGGCGTTGATCTTGTCGAAAACCGGAGGTTGCTACCTTGGCTTTCTCAGCCTCAACTTTTAGAAAGGTATTTTACCACTCATGAAATCAGCGATGTCCAAACAAGTGCACATCCCGAAGCCTCTTTGGCCGCCCGGTTTGCCGCTAAAGAGGCCTTTGGAAAAGCTTTGGGTTCGGGATTGAGGGGCTTACCCTTACGAGACATCGAAGTCCAAAGGGGGGCTGATGGAAAGCCTTTTCTCGTGCTTGCCGGTAAAGCGGCAGAAGTTTTAAAACGTCAGAAAATCGCTCACGTTCATCTTTCCCTTTCGCACGAAAAAGAATATGCCGTAGCGTTTGTCGTCATGGAGCTGTAAAGATGTCAGATCCCTCGCTCAGCAAGCTGACGTTCTTTCAGAAAAATGACACGTTGTGCCCCATTTGCGAAGCTCCTTTTAAAAAGGAAGAACTACGCCAAGGCGGAGGTCGGCAAATCGCCGGCCCCTTAGGCGATGACTTGCGACGTTTTTATGAGGCTTCGAAGAAGTTTGGAGAAATATACCCTCTGATCTATTCGGTGCTCACTTGTCCTCGTTGCTATTATTCTGCCTTGGCTAGCGATTTTTTGACTCCTGACCCCAAGGCTCTGGAGGCTCTTCGGGCAGAGGAAGAGGAACGCAAAAAGTTTGTTGCTCCGCTTTTTGACGATCTTGACTTTGAACGCCCTAAAACCCTCTATGAGGGAGCGGCCGGATACCTTCTTTGTCTGATGACTTACAATCACTTTACCAACACTTTTTCACCGACGGTCAAAGCGGCTATCTGTGCTTTGCGCGGGGCTTGGTGCTTTGCTGATCTTCACAAAAAATATCCCAGCGAAAACTGGGATTACCTCGAAAAAATCCTGTATCACAAAGCTAAATTCTTTTACACGCAAACCGTTGAAAAAGAACAAAGCGGGGATGAAACCGTCAACGCGTCGATGTTCTTTGGACCGGATGTTGATAATAATTACGGTTATGACGGAGTCATGTATCTGACGGGCTGGTTAGAATTTCACTTTGGGAATCGTGAAAACGATGAGGCCCGCGCAGAATCGCTGGCAACCGCTCGACGCGCTATTGCGCGGTTAGTAGGGATGGGAAAATCCTCTAAGGCAAAGCCTTCAGCTCTGATCGATAAGGCCAAGGATTTACACAAGTTGATGGGCGAGGCAATCAAAGACGAATGAAACGATTTAGACTCAACCTTGCCTATGATGGTACCCCCTACGAGGGCTGGCAAAGTCAGAGAACTACGGCCAAGACCGTTCAAGGTGAACTTGAACAGGCCTTGAGCCGGCTGTTGCATCAACCAACCAGCCTCGTTGGCGCAGGGCGAACGGACTCGGGGGTTCATGCTCGGTCGCAAACAGCTCACTTTGAGGCTGTCAACACAAGAATGACCGGCTTGGCCTTTCAACGGGGGCTTAACAGTCTTTTGCCTCGCTCAATCCGCATCTTGTCATGCCAAGAGGTCAGCGAAACTTTTCATGCCCGCTTTTCTGCTCTAGCACGGGTTTACCAGTACTACTTGCAACCCAGTGAAGTCATCCTTCCCTGGGATCGTTCTTGGGTTACCCCCGCAAAGATTCCCCCCTTAGCAATCTTGAATGCGATGGCCCATCAGCTCCATGGCGAACAGGATTTTACAACCTTCAGTCATGCACAAGATCCCAGTCAGTCGCGAAGTCGTTTTATTTACCAGGCTACGTGGTTTCCTTGGCGCGACCGTGTTGTTTTCCGAATTTCCGGGAATGCATTTTTATGGAGAATGGTGCGGTCACTCGTCGGAACCATGTTAGACTTGGGTGGTAAACCCGATGCAGCAACTCGATTTGCCGAAGCTCTTGCTTCTCGCGACCGCAGAAGTGCCGGTCCGACCGCTCCGGCAGAAGGTCTTTTTTTGCATAAGGTGGTGTATTATGCCCATGAATTTAGCCTCTAACTCTCCCGAGGCCGTTCTTTGGGATCTGACCTATCAGGTTCAAGCTCTGCTACAAACTGAAGGTTTTTTATCCAAGCTCCCGCCCTTCTCAGAAAACTCGAGGGGCTCTCTCGAAGACCTTTTCAAAGAATGGGTGAACAAAATTCTTCCAGGGACAACTTGGCCAGTGTTAGAAGGCTCGGTATCCGCTCCCGTTCTTTTACTAGCGACTTCCTTGACGTCTGAGGAAAAGAATTATGCACGAAAATGGTTTGAGAATGACAAATTGCGGGTTCCCTTTGATCGGACATTTCTGATCCACCTTTGGCCACCCCTAACCGACAGTGATGCACGCCTATATTTTTCTAAACTTATCGAACAGCTCAAACCACACGTTGTTTTCAGCTTGGGACCCCAGCCAGCCGCTACGCTTCTTCACGCGCCTCCTAGCATAGACACGTTACGATCTGGCGAGTTCCCTTTTGCGAAAATTCCTCTCCTTACGACTTACCATCCCTCGGCGTTACTGAGCCTCGCCCCTGACTCACCGGCACTAGCCCCCTTAAAAGCGCATGTATGGCGTGACGCTCAGCGATTAGTTGCCAAATTAAAATCGGTGGTCGCGTGACCACCGAAAGCCCAAGCGACAAAAACCTCTCGTATTGCGAAGTAGCCTTCGATCTCCCGCTCGCGCAGACCTTTACGTATTCTTTCGAAGAAACTCTCTTAGTTCCAGGACAAAGAATTCAAGCGCCCTTTGGCCGCGGCTACAAAACAGGCGTCGTCGTAGCATCGCCGGTAAATCCCCCAGACGGAATCGAAATCAAACCTCTGAAAAAAATTCTTGATCAAGAGTCTCTCTTTGGCCGCTGGTCCTTAGACTTGGCGCAATGGATGAGTCGACAGTACCTCTGTCGCTTGGGACAAGCCTTGGCCTTGATGCTTCCGTCGGCTCAGCGAAAACGTGACGTTCCTTTTCCCGAGGTTGTCACAATCGCCGCGCATCAGCTGACTCTCAACGCCGAACAGCTAAAGGCTCGTCAAGCAATTTTGGCCAGCGATCGTCCCTTTTACCTGTGGGGGCTAACAGGCACAGGAAAAACCGAGGTTTTTTTGCAGTCCGCCAATACGATCCTCGAAGCGGGTCAACAGGTGCTCTACTTGGTTCCCGAAATCGCTCTGACCTGGCCGTTAGTAAAGATTTTACGGCAAAGATTCGGCTCACAAGTCGCCATTTTGCATTCGGCCTTAACTCCCGCTCAGCGCTTGGGTGAATGGCGTAAAATTCAAACTGAACAGGCTAAGCTTGTGGTGGGAGCCCGAAGCGCTGTCTTTGCCCCTTTTCAAAATTTGGGTTTGATCATCATCGATGAAGAACACGAAACAAGCTACAAATCTGGTCAAACACCCCGCTACCACGCCCGACAGGTCGCCTTTTACTTAGCACAAAAAGCAGGCGCCAAACTGGTGATGGGCAGTGCAACACCTAGCCTCGAATCGTATCATGCTCTTTTAAACGAAACCTTCGCCCATGCCCGTCTTACACAACGGGCCGCTGGTGGCGCGCCTCCACAGGTACGTATCGTTCCTCGGGATCCTAAGAGTTTATTCTCGGCACCCTTGATTGAAGCGATTCACCAAACGGCGGTCGAAGGTCGCCAAAGTATTTTATTCTTGAATCGACGAGGTTATGGTTCATCGTTTCATTGCCGTACCTGCGGCGAAGATCTTTTATGCCGCCACTGTTCCGTAAGCCTTACATGGCATAAGGCCCGAGGAGTTCTGGTTTGTCATTTATGCGGCTACCAAACAGCCCCTGTTTCCGTGTGTCCCCATTGTGGTTCCTTAGATGTGGGATGGAGCGTTCCTGGAACAGAACATGTCATGGATGACCTTGCTCGGTTATTTCCTCACTTACGATCTGCCCGCATCGATAGTGATACCGCCGGAGACGAAACCCCCAAACTTCTCGAGGAGTTTGGCCAAGGTAAGCTGGATATTCTGGTTGGCACACAAATGGTTGCAAAAGGTCTCGACTTTCCACGGGTAAAACTGGTAGGAATTCTGAATGCTGAAGCTGGACTTTCTTTGCCGGATTTTCGCGCCTCAGAGCGCGTGTATGCTTTGATTCGTCAGGTGACGGGACGTGCCGGAAGAACGCACCCTGATGGGCTGGTTATTCTGCAAAGTTCAAGACCAGACAACGCGGTAATTCGTTGGGCTGCCGAAGGCCAAGACGAAGAATTCTGGAAGCAGGAACTTTCCCTGAGACAACTCTTGGATTTCCCCCCCTATTCACGCCTTATCCGTTTTGTTGTTCGTTCCTTTCAAGACGCTTTGGCCCAAAAAACCGCCATAAGTTTAGCCGAGGAGTTGGGGGCGAACTCTTGGTTTCAAACCGAAGGAGGCGAAATCTTGGGACCGTCAGAATGTGCGATTGCTAAGCAGTCCGCCCAATACCGTTATCAAGTCCTCTTGCGAGCCCATCATTTTCCTTTGTTGCATACGGCAGCGAAAACCGCTTTAGAAAACATTCGAGTCTCGCGCGATGTTCACCTTGAGGTCGACGTCGATCCCCTCCAATTATTATGAGGTAACACCATGGAACTTGGTCAGTATCAAACTTTAACTTTTTTACGCCGCTCACCACATGGGGCTTGGCTAGGCGATTCGGATAGCGAGGTTCTTCTTCCCGCAAAAGAAGTGCGGCCAGAGTACACCGAGGGTCAAACGATCTCGGCTTTTATTTACCGAGATTCAGAAGATCGGTTGACGGCCACGGTAAGGCACCCTTTCGTCACGTTACAACATTGCGCTTGGGTAAAAGTTGTCGATGTTTCTTCAGCCGGCGCCTGGTTAGACTGGGGCTTAGACAAGCATTTACTGCTCCCTCGCAAAGAACAAGGAACGCTCCTCAAAACAGGCGATTTTGTGATGATCATGCTTCTTCTGGACGGCCAAACTGACCGTTTGTACGCGACCGCACGTTTAGGACGCCATTTATTTCCGGCTCCCGCCTTGGCCACGGGAACCAAAGTCGAGGCACTCGTTTGGAAAGCTCATGAGCGCGGCTGGACGGTCATTGTGAATCACAGCTGGCAAGGGATGCTTTTTTTTCCTCAAAGTCGTGACTTGAAGCCCGGTATGAAGGTCGAAGCGTTTGTGACCTTACGGCGAGAGGATGGTCGCCTGGACCTGAGTCGAACGCCTCAAGGTTTTGAAGACAGGAACGCCTACGCCATTGAAAAACTCCTTTCAGCATTAAAAAAAGCCGGGGGGCACTTGCCGTTAACGGATCAATCGACACCTGAAGCTGTTGAAAATGCTTTAGGGCTATCAAAAAGAGCCTTTAAACAGGCCTGTGGCACCCTTTTCCGCGAAAAGGTAATTCGTCTTGAACCCGATGGCATCTATCTTCGATAAGGTTGGCTTGACGAGGAAAAGACCTACTTGAGGCTTGGTAAATGAGCCTGTAACGAGAAGTGCGGAAGACGTTCGTCCTGCATTCGCTGGTCAAAAACAAATTTGTCTGTTGCTGTGATTTTCCAGCGTTTTCCATGAAGTTGGTTCAGGGCAAAAGCGATTTGATAGAAATTCCATTTTTCGTTGGTATCAAAAAGGTACAACCCTGACTCTTGGTTAAGAACCTCCGCAAGAGCCTGTACAGTGTCCGTGAGAAAGGAACAGGCTGGCAGCCACCGCGTACTGCACGAAACAATACCCTCTTCCTGCATCTTAGACTCAAAAAAGTCCAACATATTGTTACTTCCGGGGGCCTCGCCAATTTGCCAACCCAAGCGAACGACCTTGGCCTTAGGGTTTTGATAAAAGACTCGTTCTTCCGCAAGACGTTTTTCCATCCCATAACCATCGCCAGCATCTGCGGGCGAGTTTACCGTAAAAGGGCCCTGACTTTGTGACGAGAAAACCATCACCGTACTGATATAGATAAACTGGACGTCGAGTATTTTGCATAACCAAGCAAGCTCACTTGTCCACTGATAGTTCACCAACCAGCTTTCGTTCACCAGCCCGGTTTTCTGGGAGGGAACGGCGAGATGATAAAGAGCCTCAATTTGACTGGAACGTAAGTAGTTTTCCATAGCCCAGTAGTCTGTAAACGAGACCGAACTTCGATCCCAGGCTACCACCGTGTGCCCTTTTTGCTCTAAGTAGGAGCAAAGAGCCTTCCCCACAGTTCCATGACTGCCAGTGACCATGATTCTCATAGCTTCTGATTATGCTACAGAGTTTCAAAAAAAGAAAGATGACTCCTTGAAATCTCTCGGATCTGTTCGCGATCCCTTGGGCCTGTTCAATTGCTCTGAATTTTTGTTCATGCTAGTATGGTTTGGTGAATATTTTTGGCAAAATTGCAGGGTTATTGCTAGGATTTTTCGCCTTTGGCCCCTTGGGTCTTATCGTAGGCTTAGCCCTTGGGCACCTGTTTGATGTCCTCTTAGAACGTCATAGTCTTGGAACTGACCAGGCGGGAGACGACCTGATTCCCCTTCTGTTTTCTTTGTTTGGTCGGGTGGCTGGCTATGGTAAGCACTTTAGCCAAGCCCAGGCGATGTTTCTTCAAACCATAGTCATTCCTCGACTGGCTCTTTCACCGTGGCGTCAAAATTATGCTGTAAAAATGTTTCGTGAATCCTTAGAAGAGGCTCTTGGCAGTCCCGACTCGACTGTGCTGGCCGATGTGCAGGTTTTGGCCGAAAATCTTGCAGAGAATTTCTTTCTTGATCAGCAAACTCTGCTGTGGATTCATGCCACCTGTCGTCAGCTTGCCGGGCTTGGTCAAGTACGCCTGGGAATTGTTGAAATTCTGGATACCATTGCCCTCAGCTTCGGCATTCTTGAGGACACTGGCACTGCGGGGTTTGCTCAAAACGCCCGAGCGCATGACAATTATCAACAACAGTGGTCTAGCTTTCGCCCTGCTTCGGCCGCTGGGCCAGAAGCCTATCAGGTTTTGGGTCTTTCTCCGCACGCTTCCGTCGAAGAAATTAAAAAAGCCTATCGTACCCTGGTACGAGAATACCATCCCGATCGCTGGCAACATCTCAAAGACGATGACCCAGCAAAAACCCAAAAAACTGAAAAGTTTATTAATCTTCAACACGCCTATGAACGCTTGCGCCAAGATCGCGGGTTTTCGTAGGCCTTGGGAGGCAAAATGAAGTATGAGTTAGACACAATCCCGGTTTGGGATGCCCTCAAAGCACAAACCGAATGTCCTTTTTGTCTTTTAGAACGACGGTCACGGGCCGGTGCCGTTCGTTACTACCTTGGCCCGTCGGTGATGGTTCCGGAAGTACGCCTTAACGTTAACAAAACCGGTTTTTCGGCCGAAAACGCTCGACTTTTGGCCAAAGATAGTAACCGTTTAGGTCTGGGGCTAATCACCCATACTCGCCTTAAAGCGGTTCGAGAAAGCTTAGTTCCCCTTCTTAGGCAACCCGCTGAAAAGAAAAACGTTCGTAAAGAGGTCGAAAACCTACTAGTACAGCTCAAAAAACAAAGTCAAAACTGCCTGATCCAAACTAAGATTGATGAGGATATGAACCGCTTTGCCTTTACGTTTGTTCATCTCTTTAAAAACGATCAAGATTTTTTTTCAGCCTGGAGTCAAAGTAAGGGGCTCTGTCTTAAACACGTTCAGATTGTCTTAGCGATGGCAGTGGAACTCTTGTCATCGCAAGACTTATCCCAGCTGGCCCCAGAAATTTGGCTGAAAACTCTAGAGAATCTTCAACGTGTCGAAAATGACTTACAAGCTTTTACGCAAACCTTTGATGCTACTCACAGCCATGAACTTGCTGGGAACCCTGAAAAAGCTCTTGAGCGGGCCCTGCTGAAGCTTTACGGTATTTTCCCCGAGTATGAAGAAGAAAGCAAAACTCACCGAGGCCCGCTCATGGGCATGTAGCACTCCTAAAACCGTTCTACTTCCGAGCTCGCCAACATCCGCCACCGGTCCCCTAAGGTCCGTCCCGGTCCCTTTAACATAACCTTGAGCTTAAAGCGAAAATCTTGTGACGAGCTTCCCACAAACAAGTCCCAGTCACCCGGTTCCACAAAACGCGTTTGCCCTTCGGGACTGTAATGCAAAAGATCGGTAGGGATAACGAACGTCACTCGCATCGCCTGTGCTGGCTCTAACGAAATCCTCCGATACGCCTTCAATTCGCGTTGCGGACGAACCACTTGGGCTACCAGATCCTGGCCATAAACTTGAACGACTTCGTCGCCAGCACGATGCCCCACATTACGGACAACGCCAGTGATACGGATTTCCCCATCGGTGGCTACCGTCTCTGACTCAAGCCGAAAGTCTTCGTATGCGAACTGTGTGTAACTTAAGCCATGTCCAAAAGGATACACAGCGCCGAAATCTTGCTGAATTGGCGAACCGCAAGACTTAAAGTGGAAATTATAGGCATAGGGCATTGCTCCCGCGCTTTTAGGAAACGAAATAGGAAGCTTTCCACCGGGATTTCCGTCACCAAAAATTAAATGAACAAGAGCATCGGCGCCTTCTTGTCCTGGTAGCCAGGCTTCGAGAATCGCATTGGCTTTTTTTCCGGCTTCGCCGAGGTCATAAGGTCTGCCGTTCAACAGAATAACAGTCAACGGCTTTTTCAGTGCTAAAAGAGCTTCTAACAATTTTTGTTGGACCCCCGGTAAGGTTAACGACGACGCATCAGAGCCTTCGCCGACAGTTCCGCTGAGAAATAATCCTGAAAGATCCCCGAGGCAAACCACAATTTGTCCGGCCTCTTGAGCAACCTTGACAGCCTGGGCAACTTGGCTTTCATCAAAACTGACGTAGGATTGTCGTTGTCCTTGCCCCATCGCTGGGTCACCGGGAAAAACTGGCGCTGTATCTGGTCTGCGTGACAAAATATCACAACCACGAGCGTACAAAACCCGTTGTTCACCGAGGCGCTCCACAAAAGCATTTCGGACGGTTTTTATGGCCGGAGCTTCGGTGGTCTGAGTATGCATTGAAGCGATTAAATGAACAGGAAACGAATAACCACTAAAAAAGGCCAAGGGCTCGTCCGCTAAAGGACCAATGACCGCAATCTTGTGCGTTCCCGCTAAAGGAAGCATTCCGTCATTAGACAATAGGACCATGGACTCTACGGCAGATTGAAAAGCAAGAGACTTATGTTCTGAGGTATTCAAACATAAGGCCTCTTCAGAAACATAGGGGTGTTCGAACAGCCCCAACCGAAATTTTTCTGCTAAAACACGCTGCACCACCGTATCGATCTCAGCCATGGTAAGGAGATCTTTTTCTAAAGCAGAACGAATACCCTCCGCATAGACAGTTGTGCCGGGAAGTTCCATGTCCATACCAGCCTTAAGAGCCAAGGCGCTAGCTTGGGCAAAATCCGAAGCCACACGATGATCATTCTTCAACTGCGCAATCGCTTCGTAATCAGAAACAATTAACCCCTCAAAACCCCACTTTTCGCGCAAAAGTGTTTTCATTAGCGCCACAGAAGAGGAACAAGGTTCACCATCAATATCATGATAGGCGGGCATTACAGAGCCAGCGTTACCAAGTTTTACCGCCATCTCAAAGGGCAATAAAAATACATCCATCAATTCGCGAGGCCCAATATGGACCGGAGCATGATTCCGCCCGCCTTCACTAAACGAATGGCCAACAAAATGTTTAAGGGTGGCCAGCAGTTGACGGTCTTTTCCTTGAAACCCTTGAACGTAGGCCAAAGCAGAGGTCCCAACGAGGTAAGGATCTTCCCCCATCGTTTCTTCCACTCGCCCCCAACGAGCATCACGAGCGACATCAAGCACTGGGGCTAAACCTTGACGAGACCCCGTAGAGGCTAGTTCCCGTCCAATAGCTGAAGCAATCTTCTTAATAAGGTCAGGATTCCAAAGTGAACCGTAGTTGATTCCCGCCGGAAAAAGTGTCGCGCCTTGAGCCATCAAGCCCGCTAAACATTCTTCATGGGGAAGAGCCGGTATTCCCAACCGAGTTTCTTCCCTAAAAAATTTCTGTAGGTTGTTTAAAGCACGAACTCCCTCACGGGGTTCAACAGGCTGAGACCCTAAAGGTCGCGAAATTTGACCAATTCCCAGAGGAAACAACTGCCGAACATCAGGACGGGGAGAAGAATCCGACGAAAAAGATTTCAAAACAAAGTGATCCTGACCCAGATAATCAAGCCAAACGGAACAAAGTTGTGCAATTTTTTCTTCAAGGGTCATCACCGCTAAAAGCTCTCTACTTCTTTTTGAAGGTGATAACGCAGAATCTAGCCAGGCCGATTTATTTGAAACCAATTTCAACATCTCCCCTACAAAGATCTATTCTTTTACGCCGCCCATGGTAAGTCCATTTAAAATATACCGTGAGAATAAGGCAAATATCAATAATAACGGCAAAACCGTCAGACCAATCCCCAAATACACGACACCAAAATCCGTCTTATAGGCCGTAGAATTCAGCTGAGATATCAACAACGGTAACGTTAAATGGCTAGGACTATATAAGATAATCAAAGGCTGTAAGAAATTATTCCAGCTTCCGACAAAGGCAAAAATTCCCATCGTTGCCAAGCCTGGAATCATTAAGGGCAAGGCGATTTTATGAAACGTATAAAGCTCTTTCGCACCATCGATCTGTGCCGCCTCATAAAAATCACGAGGTATACCACCCTTAATATATTGGTGAAGGAAGAACACTGTGACCGAAGCAGCTCCTGCCGGCAAGATTAGTGCTAGGTAATTGTCAATCAGATGAAGATTAAGCATTAACTCATAGAAACCAATAATTCCAAGGGTATTAGGAATCATGATCACGACCAAGACCAATCCCCATAGCAGTTTTTTAAAACGAAATTCATAAATTGCAAAACCCCATGCGGTCAACGCCGAAATGTAAAGTGTCAAAGCCGTGGCTCCGACAGAAATTATAACTGTATTGACAAAGCCTTGAAACAAATTGACCTTTGTAATCAAGTTCATGAAGTTTTGAATAAGATAGGTTCCAGGAATAAAAGAAACCCCTTGATTAATGGCGACAGAGGCTCGTGTCCCATTTACCAACATCATGTAAAACGGAACGACGCAGATGATCGTTAAAAAACCAAGATAAACGTAAGATAAAATGGTGCCAAGCGAAGACCTTCGTTGATTCTTTATCATGATCAAGCCACTCCTTGTTCTTGACGTCGCATCGAGCGAAAGTATAGCGCCGAGAAAATCGCAATCAGTAGGAATTGAATATATGACAACGCTGCCGCGTACCCATATTGGTTATTGGTAAAGGCTTGATCATAGGTGTAAATCATCGCTGTCAACATTGAGTATTCAGGACCAGCTGAACCCGGCGGTGTTGTAATGACAAACGGAATATCAAAAATCTGCATGCCACCAATTAATGACGTAATAACGATATACACCATTATTGGCCTCAACAAGGGCAACGTAACTTTGAAAAATGTCTTCGAGGTGGAAGCCCCATCCACCCAGGCGGCTTCTAATAGGGCTTGAGGAACACTTGTCAAGCCTGCCATGATAATTATCATCGTATTGCCAAACCACATCCAAGTCTGGATTCCTGAAATGAGCAATTGAAAAAGCGTACCTGAAGAACCAGTCCAGTTGATATAGGCAGCTTTATTCGCGCCAAAAATCAACTGATTAACCGCACCATATTGCCAATCCATCAATAAAGCAAAAAGAATGGCGATAGATGCTGCCGTCACAAGATTTGGAAAATAAAATACTGCTCGAAAGACACCTACACCTTTGATACGAAGGCGAACATTTGTCAAAATAATTGCCGTTAAAAAAGCTAAACCTAGCTGTGATACGATATTAGGAAGCCAAATTCTCCAAGTATTGATGTAAGCCAACAAAAATCTGGCACTGTCACCCCACAAATCCTTCGAAAATAGTCGTTCATAATTGGCAAATCCAATCCATTTCGGATTCTTAAAGCCATCAAAGCTTGTAAAACTTAAATACAATGAATAGAAAATTGGATACACCTGGAAGACAAGAAAGAAAACAAAAAAAGGAAGGATAAACCAATACCCGTTCTTGCCTTGCTGTTCAGCAGAAGTTTTCCTCTGCATTTCAAACTCCTTAAAAAGGCCGCCTTTCGGCGGCCTCAACATGTGATCGTTAGTACTTCAGATCAGGGAAAGCGTTCTTGAAGTCTGAAATAACTCGTTCTTTGACAGCCTGAACGTTGGGAAGTTTTCCATCCAGGTAATCATTGACCGCGTTCTGATAGAAGGCATTGCCCTGCTGGTCATAGGGGGTAATCAGATTACCGTTGATCTTGCCAACCTGATCGTCAAAGTAAGCATAATGCTTTTGTCCGTCCAAGTAGGGTGAGGTCAAAGTATCTTTTAAGGAATTAACCACCGAAATGCTGGAAACAAAGTCGCCGGCGTGTTTCGACTTGGTCGCCCACCAGGTCAAGGTGTCATGATTCAAGGTAACAAACTTTACAAATTCCCAAGCCAGTTGCTTTTGGGTGGATTTTGGATTGATACCAAGCCACGTACCGCCCCAGAAGTAAGAAGCAGGACCAGAGGCAGCACCCCAGTCGCCAGAAGCGTCAGGAGCATTCTTTTCTAGAACGTAGGTCAAACCCCAGGTGGGAAGCATATACAAGAAGACATTGCCATTTTTCTTCATCCCATTGAACCACGGAGGAGACCACTGTCCGGCCTTGGCATCCAGACCATCGGTGCGGATCTTTTTGGCAATTTCTGCCGCTTTGTTCAGAACGTCGTCATAGTAAAACTGACCGTTTTCCACCCAACCGTGTTGACGATTGGCATAGAAGGGGTTAAACAAATCTGCGATAGAGCTAATCAAGAACACTTTACCGTTGGATTCCTTCTTCAGCTTTTCGCCAACTTTGACGACATCGTCCCAGGTGGCGAGCATTTTGCTAATAGCTGCAGGATCATCGGTGCCTAAATACTTCTTCGCGATATCACGTTTAAAGAAGTACGCTCCGGGCGTAGCTTGATACGACAACCCACGGACATTTCCTTCTGCATCGGTGCCAACTTGTGCGACATACGGAAATACATCCGAGGTATCGACATTAAAGGGCGCCTTCGAAAGATTGGCCCACAAGTGATTATCAACCAAATCCTTAACGAAGCCGGCTTCTCCCGTAAAGACGTCGGGAGCATCAACACCACTGCGCAAAACGGGTTTCAGTTTTGCCAAATACTGCTCATTGGGGACAATGGTATACTCTACCTTTAACCCAGGGTGGGCAGCTTTGAACCGGTCGATGAACTCTTGAAGTTCGTCTGTAAACGACCAAACTTTCAACGTTTGACCGGTGTAGATATCTGCTGGCTTCTGAGCGCACGAGCCTAAGAGCAACGCCGATGCCGCAATAAGAACTACACTGATTTTCTTAAACATGCAGTTCCTCCTTTTAAAATTTTGAAGACCAGGACTCCTTGTTGGTCTTCATGATAAAAGGCTACCCCATGTTTTCAGAGTACGACATTGGCGATATTGAGTAATTTTACCTAGGTAACTTTACCTATCTCTATGCTGAATCCATTTTACGGCATAGCGTCTAAGTTCACTGGTACTCGGCATTTTCAGCTTGTCTTTGATATGATCATAATGCGCGTTGACGGTCTTAACCGACAAGGTCAGCAATTTGGCAATATCAACGGCACCATAGCCTTGCCCCATGAGGTCAAGAACTTCTAACTCACGATCACTAAGAACATCCGTCGAAATGGCTTCGTTTTCGTCTCGGTGCAAAAAGACCATTTCGAGCAACCGGTCACGCATTACTGCCGAAACGTAGATTTTTCCGTTCAAGACCGTTTGTACAGCCTCGAGAATAAGAGAGGCAGGCTCTTGCTTCATCACATAGCCCATAGCTCCCGCCTTTAACGCCCGGGATGCATAGACCACTTCATCATGCATCGAAATGATCAGAATTTTGACAGAGGGATAGGACTGACGCATCTGTCTAACCAAATCAAGTCCACTTTGATTTTGTAACGAAATATCGATGAGTGCAATATCGGGAACAAAGGTATTTAAGCGCTCGAGGGCTTCGACAATGGAACCCGCTTCACAGCGTACGTTGTATTGCTCTTGAGTTTGAATTAAGGCAACCAACCCCTGACGAAAAATCGGGTGGTCATCGACGACCAGAAATGATATAGGTGTCAACAGATATCTCCTCCTGAAGATTCGGCAAACCAACACGAAACCTTCGTACCCGGATTCATGCTTTCTAAGTTCAAAACTGCACAAGCTTTCTCGGCCCGGTACCGCATGATTCGCATCCCCATTCCATCGCCACCGACTTTGGCAGGAATACCGCAACCATAGTCTCTGACCTCGGCGATCCACCCCGGCAGAGCCGTTTTTTTTCGTTTTATCGTTTTTATTCGAACATTGGCATAGAGTTTTACCTCAATTTTTGGTGATCTGGAATGTTTTACCGAATTCTGCAAGG
Organism: bacterium; assembly: GCA_021782055.1. Next base: position 35,253 of record JAJXVP010000008.1, read on the forward strand.
CCTCTTGCAGAATTCGGTAGATTTGCAAAGCACGGTCTTTATCATCGAGCGAAAACTCAGAATCGGCCTCGAGAGTAATTTCGACATTGCTAGAATGGCGAGCAGAAATCACCAAAGCCTCAAGAGCCCCCAGTAACCCCTGTTCTTCAAACCCCATGGGCAAAAGGCCACGAGCAATCTGCTTTACCCTAACAATAGAATCTGACAAAAGGGTTTGAATTCGGTCAAGGACCTCGGGAGAATCAGACGTCAAGCGCCCAGAGGATTTCACAGCCGAAAACATAAGCAAAATTCCCGCCAAGTGCTGACACAGATCGTCATGAAGGTCCTGCCCGATGGACTCCATGGTTCGATTAGAAATTTGTGTGACTTCTTGTTCAAGAAACTTTCGGCGATCCACTTCTTTGACCAGTTCCTGATTGGCTCGAGTGAGTTCCTGAGTCCGACGCGCAACGTCTAACTCGAGACGCCGTTCATGCGTTTGAACTTTTTCAAGGAGTAAAAGGCTGGCCATAGCACTGGCAACACTTTCTTTAATCGAGTCATACGTCGAAGCATCAATCAGACCACCCGGCAAAACCATGTACCCAAGAATCTCGTCTTGAAAAACTAAAGGCTCAAGAACCCAACATTCTTGGCGCCAAAGAATATCGGGCGGTAAAATATCATTACTGTGAAAACGAATAGGTTTATTGGGAAGAATTTGCGAATCATCCAAGCTCATCCAGAGACGTGACCAACCGTTTGGGATATCTTTTCCGTCAACCCTTACCAAAAAACCTCGGTAAAAACCTAAAGCGTGCAGTCCTTTTGCTAACTCACGAATCATAGAATTCATTTCAAAAGCCGCAATGAGCGACGAACCAATGGACCGAAGGGTAGCGTAGCGACGTGAAGCTTGAATCCGGCGCTCTGCCTGAGACCGTGTTTCTGCTTTGGCGATTAAGTCACGAGCTGACTCAAACAGAAACTCATCAAACACTAAATCCCAACTTTCTTCTTCACGTAGTTTGGAACGAATAGCGGTCAAGTAATCCTGCCACCGCTCCAAACTGCGTCGTTGAACGACACTATCAAGTAAATTTTGGTTGAGGCGTTTTAAAAAAAGATGGTCATTTCCGCTGATGGCCAACCGTAGCAATTCCTCAACCAAATGCCGATCGAGTTTGCTAATATCTTCCCATTTGACATGATTTTCGGGTGAAAAACTTTGCCGAGGAAGACAGCCGCAAGATTCACGAATAACCGCATGACACAAAAGATGGTGACCGACGAGGTCGCGAGCTTGCAAGATATCATAAAGGATATCAACGGCCGAAACCCCTAACTCAAACAGAGGCTGACGGACCGAAGTAAGCGGCGGGGTAAGGTACGTCCCTTCTTCGATATCGTCAAACCCAACGACAGCCACTTCTTGCGGCACTTTCACCCCGGAGCGTTGAAGTTCTTCAATGGCTCCGATGGCGGTGCGGTCATTCATACAGAACAACGAATCAAACGGAATTTGTTGATTTAATAAAGTTTTTACTCCCTCGACCCCAGACCCCTGAAGAAAGCTTCCGGGTACAATCAGGCGAGGATCAGGGACAACCCCAAAACTCTTTAGGGCCGTCAAGAGCGAAATTTTTCGCTCTTCTGCTTCGCCATGACCGGCGGGCCCCGAGATGATAGCCATTCGACGACGCCCATGCCCTAACACCAAATGCTTGACTAAATCCTCAATTCCTCGCGCTCCATCGACGACCAAACTTGGAATCCCTGGCACCTTCAAACCCAGAGAAACTCGAGGAATCCCTAAGGGGTTTTGAAGAAACTTTAGCACTTTGTGCGTATCGATAAAGGTCGAGATAGCTGCCGTAAGAACAACAACCCCATCAATTTGATGAGAATCAGCCAAACTATAAATGGTATTGGCCGTCGCTTCAAAGCCAATCGGAGACTCAATCCGCGAGCCTAGAATTGAAAGTACCCCAATATCAAATTGTGCAGCCCGAGATTCTATACCCTTCCAAATCGCGGTCTGATAATCGTCATCGAGTTCGGCCGCAAGCATAGCAATGGTCAAGCGACGTTTTGGTTTAAGGCTCATCGGCAAATTCTTTCATAATGGCGATACTTGAGCTACTGCCAATCCGGCTTGCCCCTGCCTCGAGCATAGCTAAACAAGCGGCAAGCGAGCGAATCCCCCCCGACGCTTTAACGTGCACACGGGGTGAAACCGACGATCGCATTAGCTGTACATGCTCTGGGGTTGCGCCGCTTTTTCCCCAGCCCGTCGACGTTTTGACCATAAAGGCTCCGGCGCTTTCGCTGAGCTGACAGGTTTTGACAATTTCTGCATCAGTTAAATAACAGGTCTCGAGAATAACCTTTACCGGCACGCCAGCGGCAACACAGACGGCATGAATTTCTGCCTCTAGCTCGGCCCAGCGTTGGTCTTTAACCCACCCAAGATTAAGAACCATATCAATTTCGCAGGCACCATCTTCGACAGCCTGGCGAGCTTGAGCTTGTTTCGTCCTGGTTGTCTCCGCTCCCAGGGGAAAGCCCGCTACCGTGCACACCCCTACGGCGGTACCTTTTAAAAGCTGACTAGCCTCGAGAACGTAACTAGGATTTATGCAAACCGTCGCGAAGCGCCATTCTGCGGCTTCAAGACACAATTGACGAACAGCTTCTTGTGTCGCCAAGGGATTCAACAACGTATGGTCAAACGTGGCGCTTAAGTCTTTCTGCGTCATAAGCCTTTCCTCCCTGCCCTTACCATGATGCGGTAAGTCCGGCTTTTCCTCAACAGAAATTGCGTAATTTTCGTCACGAGGGCTGAGGTTTTTCTCAGGGGTTGACGGAATAATCCGAAAATATCGTTATGAAACCGTTCAGGCTCCTGTTGCCCTTTTTGGCCTTGTTAGTCTTTTCTTGTGCCACACCTCCACCTCCAAAAGCGCCCAAAGAAAGCCTTCT